>JAOUNH010000046.1 GCA_029881055.1 Gammaproteobacteria bacterium | reverse complement strand
GTCTCCAGAAACCATTCCCTAAGCATCTTGCGCGAACCAAATTTGTTGCCCGCATTTCTCACAGGAAAGCACGGTTGCGCTGGCATCAAGCCAGTCGATCCTGAGCAGTGACAGGAGCCATGTATTAAGGAGAAATTCCTTGGCCGTGAATTTCGTACCCTGGCAATGCGAACAGGACACTCTTTTTCCAACGACCTCGAAGTGGCCTTCCTGGTCCGGAATCAGTGGCGCACCTTTCGACGGCTTGCGCACGACGGCCCGGAAAATAATGAACGCCAGCACCAAAAACAGCAGCAACAGGAACATGCCGAAAACGACAGCGAGAAATATTGACGAACCCGACTCCATTACGAGGCTGCGCCCAACCGTCTGATGCCGATGGCGTGTCTGATCTGGTCCATGTAGGGTGCGGCCACCTCACGAGCGCGCGCGGCACCTTTTTGCAATTCGGCCTCGACCACCGCCGGGTCAGCAATCAGCCGGTCATACTCCTCGCGAGCGGGCACAATATGATCGTTGATGTACTCGAACAATTGCTGTTTCATATCTCCCCAGCCTATACCCTCCGCGTACTGCCTTTCCACCGCCCTGGTTTCTGCAGGAGTCGCGAAGGCCTTGTAAATCTCGTACAAGGTACTTCCCTCGATGTCTTTCGGCTGGCCCGGCTCAAGACTGTTGGTCTTGATCTTCATAATCAGCTTGCGGAAGGCCTTCTCAGGCGCGAACAGGGGAATCGTATTGTTATAGCTTTTCGACATCTTGCGACCATCAAGCCCCGACAGGACTGCCGTGTGGTCGTCGATAACCGGCTCGGGAAGCACCAGTATTTCGCCATAGTGATGATTGAATCGCTGCGCGATATCGCGTGCCATTTCGACATGCTGCTTCTGGTCTCGGCCCACCGGTACCTTGGTCGCCTTGAACATGAGTATGTCGGCGGCCATCAGTATCGGATAGCTGTACAGGGCCATCGTAATGCCCTGGTCCGGATCCTTGTTATCGCTGTCAATATTCGCCTGCACGGCGGCCTTGTAGGAATGCGCCCTGTTCATGAGTCCCTTGGCAGTCATGCTGGTCAATATCCAGGTCAGTTCCGGGATCTCGGGAATATCCGATTGGCGGTAGAACACAGAATTTTCCGTATCCATGCCGAGCGCGAGCCAGGCGGCGGCAATCTCCAGCGTCGAACGGGAAATCAGGTCCGGATTCTCGTTTTTTGCAAGCGCGTGAAAGTCGGCCAGGAAATAATAGTTCTTCTTCTGCGGGTCTTTGCTGGCAGCGATACTCGGGCGTATGGCACCAACGTAGTTGCCAATGTGCGGCGTGCCCGTCGTTGTGATTCCTGTGAGATAAATCTCCTGTGACATTCCTAGTATCCCGCTGCCTGTCCGTCTTTCCTGACTTCACTGGCGCCGTAGTAGACACCCTCTGCGTCGTCCCACATGATCGCCTGGTAGCCGCCGAAGCTGCCGTCGCTGGCCCCAAGTGTATGCCCCATCGCTTCCAGCGCATCGCGGGTTTCCCGGCTGAACTGCGATTCAAGATGCACGACGCCGCCATCGGTCATCGTCGTTCCTGTCGGTTCCGACGAACCGTCATGATTGATGCGCGCCGCGTCACCCGCTTCCTGCAGGTTCATTCCAAAATCGACCATATTGACCACGATCTGAGCATGCCCCTGCGGTTGCATCGCGCCACCCATCAGGCCGAAACTGATCAGGGGCTTGCCGTCCTTCATGATAAAGGCCGGAATGATGGTGTGAAACGGGCGCTTGCCGCCAGCAACCACGTTAGCGTGGTTTGCATCCAGCGCGAACAATTCAGCCCGGTCCTGCAAGACAAAGCCCAGATCACCTGGCGTCATACCCGAACCCATGCCGCGGTAGTTGCTCTGAATCAGCGAGACCATGTTGCCATCGGCATCGGCAACCGTGAGATAGATCGTGTCGCCATCCTTCAGTTTTGCATCGCCGGCCGGCACCCTAAGCGACGCTTTTTCCGCGGAGATCAGTTTGCGCCGCTCGTCCGCATAAGGCTTCGAAATCAAAGTCTCTACCGGGACATCGACGAAATCCATGTCGGCGTAGTACTTTGCGCGATCCTCGAACGCGAGTTTTTTCGCTTCGACGAAAGTGTGAATGTATTCGGCGCTGCCGAATCCCATGGATTTGAGGTCGTATCCTTCGAGGATGTTCAGTATCTGTAACGCGGCGATGCCCTGGCCGTTCGGTGGTAACTCGTATACGTCCCAGCCACGGTAGCTGGTGGACACCGGCGTGACCCACTCAGACTCATGAGCGGCCAAATCTTCATAGCGCAGCAAGCCGCCCTGCTCAGCCATGTAAGCGTCGATGCGGCGCGCAATGCTGCCTTTATAGAACTCATCGCGACCCTTGTCAGCGATCAACGCATACGTCGCCGCAAGCCTCGGATTGCGGAACATCTCGCCCTTTTTCGGGACGTCACCCTCTGGCATATAGGTCTCGGCGAATCCCGGATATTGCCCTATGCGCCTTTTATTCGACTGAAAGTACTGCGCGATGACTTCGGAAACCGGAAATCCTTCGTTCGCGTACGCAATTGCCGGTGCCAGTATGTCCTTCATCGCCAGTCGCCCGAAACGCTTGTGCAGTTCGAACCAGCCATCGACGGCACCCGGCACGCTGACGGGCAATGGACCGTAAGGCGGAATGGTGTCGATTCCGTGCTGTTGAAAGTACTCCAAAGTCATTGCTTTCGGGGCACGGCCGGACGCATTCAGGCCCAGCAGTCTCTTACTCTCGGCATCCCACACGATCGCGAACAGGTCGCCGCCAATACCGCTGCCTGTCGGCTCCATTAAACCCAACATCGCATTGGCGGCAATTGCAGCGTCGACAGCGCTACCGCCCGCTTTCAGGATATCGAGCGCAACCTGTGTCGCCAGGGGCTGGCTGGTCGCGGCCATTGCATGCGGTGCGATCACCTCTGACCGTGACGCGTGAGCACGGCCCGCGACCCTGTCATAGCCCGGCTCAGATGCCGCCACAACAGTACTTCCCGTGACCAGAATTGCGATACCCGCTATCCATTTCAACTGCTTCATCCTTTGCTCCTTACCGAGCAGGCTATTGGTCCCGGCGCGCGGGAGCCGCTAATGATGTCACTCGCCGCCAACCGCGGCAACAAGGTATGATTTGGCAATGAACGATGACTATACCGAAAAGAATCCGTCTCTCGCTGCACTCTATAGAGAGCACATCGACATCATCACTGCGCGCCATGACCATGCCCTCGAGCAGGCCGGTGCAAGCCACGCAGTCATTTATTCCGGGAATCCGAAATTCGCGTTCCAGGACGATTACCAGATGCCGTTCAAGCCGAACCCGCATTTTGTCAGCTGGGCACCGCTCACACAGCTGCCATTTTCCTACATCGTCTATACACCCGGGGAAAAGCCTCTGCTGATCTATTTCCAGCCGCACGACTACTGGCACGTTGTGCCGGGCGCCCCGGCGGGCTATTGGGCCGACCAGTTTGATATTCGCATCGTTCATGAGCTCGACGAAGTCGCTCCTCACCTGCCGATGGAACGCCAAAAGTGCATCGTCATCGGTGAAATCAACGACGACGCCCTGACCTTCGGCATAGAGCGCGTCAACCCGACAACCGCGATCAACATTTTGCACTACGCCCGTGGATCGAAAACACAATACGAACTGGCGATGATGCGTTTGGCCTCACAGCGGGGCGCCGCCGGGCACTTCGCTGCTGCGGCAGCATTCCGGGACGGACAATCCGAGTTCGATATACACCGCGCGTATTGCAAGGCGGTCAGTCTCACCGATCCGGAGCTGCCCTATCGCAACATCGTCGCCCTGAATGAACACGGTGCCGTGCTGCACTACACGGATCTGGACCGGCAAGCGCCCGCGGCCCTGCGCTCATTCCTCATCGATGCCGGCGCCCAGGTGCACGGCTATGCGTCGGATATCACGCGCACCTATTCTTACAAGGATCAGCGCTTCCAGGACCTGATCGATCGCATGGAAACAATGGAGCAGGATATCGTCGGCCACGTGCGGGCCGGCGTCGATTACCGTGAGCTGCACATTACTGCGCACAAGCTACTGGCGGAAGTGCTGGTTGACGCCGAATTGGCCAGTGGCACTCCGGACAAACTGATCGAGTCCGGCGTGACGTCGGCGTTCTTCCCACACGGCCTCGGCCATTTGCTGGGAATCCAGGTACACGATGTCGGCGGCTTCATGGCGAACGAATCCGGCACAAGGATCGACCCGCCCAGCGGACATCGCTACCTGCGCCTGACCCGGGTGCTGGAAGAAGACATGGTATTGACGATCGAGCCCGGCCGTACGTCATCGATATGCTGCTCGAAAACCTGCGCGGAACCCCCGCTGAACAGCAGGTCAACTGGAGCACCGTTGACTGGTTACGGCCCTTCGGTGGAATCCGAATCGAAGACAACGTTCGTGTCATGCTGGATGGCCGTGAAAATCTGACGCGTGACGCTTTCGCGGCTGCATCGTAATTGGGCAAAAAAAGTTGGCTGCTGCGCCGTTGTTACTCGGCGTTTTTCCGTCTTTGCTCGGCTTTCAGTTTTGCCTTGACGCGCGCACCTTTGCTCTCAAGCATGGGCCGGACGTAATGATTCAGCCAGGGGAACAGGTACAGGATCGTCGTCAGCACTCCGCTAAGCCTGGGCATGGATTGTTCGCGCAGGTTGTTGCTGCAAATGTCCAGCACGGCCTGCGCGACCTCCTCGGCAGTGCTAATCGGCTGTGAAAACGTCAGGTCCGATGCAGCATCGATATCGGCCATGATAAAGCCGGTGTCGATAGGTCCTGGTGACACAGTCGCAATTTTGATTTTGCTGCCAGCCAATTCCATCGCCAATGCATAGGTAAAAGCGCGCAAGCCGGCTTTGCTCGCAGCATAGGCCGCGCTACCCGGGACGGGTACACGTCCTGCCAGCGAACCAACATTGACGATCGCGCCACCACCCGCTTCGCGTAAGTAAGGCAATGCGATGCGGCTCAGGCGTATCGGGGCTTTGAGATTGACGTCAATGATGGTCGCAAGATCGACGGCATCGACGTCCTCAACCTTGCCGCGTTTGTGATAACCGGCGTTGTTAACCAGTACGTCAACCCGGCCAAACTCGAATGCCGCTTTTTTGAACAGGTCGACGCAGGCATCGGCATCGTTGACGTCCATTGGAAATGTTTCGACTTGCGTTTTCGAGCGCAGCTCAGCGGCGATAGCTTCGAGGTTTTTTTTACTTCGCGCCACCAGGACCAGGTTGGCGCCAGCCTCTGCAAACAGGCGCGCGGTTGCAGCGCCCACGCCCTCGGATCCGCCCGTGATAATCACGGTCTTGTTATTAAAAATCATGCGGCAAGTCTAGCAGTTCAGAGTCCGAAATAGCCTTTGATCTTCTTCCACAGACTCGTTTCCCACCCGTAGACATCCAACTGATCCGGCGTGAGTACGGCCACCGGCATCGTGGTATCGGGATGCGCAGGCTCATTCGCTGCCACATCACCGGGACGAAGCTCCAGGCGGCCATGCTTTTGCTCGCCGGGCTGAGTCAAACCGTCTACTGCCAGGCTCAGGTAAGGCAGAACATCGTCATCAACAATATCCTCCAGGAAAACCGCATCCGGATCGAAGGATTCCTTGGTCAGAATGACGCAATCATCAAAGGCTTTGTCGTTGCTAATGGGACTGTCCTGGTTCATGACACGCTTATAACCATAAAAGTATTTGTGCTTAATCGCTGTGAGACGACTCACAAATGCGAGATTGATGTACACTAGTGCGTACTGACGGTCGATTCCATTTTTTCTATATAAAACAACAATATGCGATACTCCCTGTGGGCCCTGTTCGGACTGGTTCCGGCATTGATAGTTGGCTGTAGCCAGGTCGAGCAGCCGTCGTCCGGCGGCAACCGCAGCGTGGCCATCAAAGTCATCACAGCGGAAATCGAGCTGCGGTCGATGGTCGATGAAATTCAGGCGCTGGGAACGGCCAGCGCCAATGAGTCAATTGACATTCAGCCGCGTATCGCAAGTCGCCTTGAGCGCGTTGCCTTTGACGAAGGACAATTCGTCAAGAAGGGAGACTTGCTCGTCGAACTCGAGAATAGCGAAATAGTCGCGGGTCTTGCGCTGGCCGAAGCAGCGCTCTCGGAAAGTCGGAGCATCTACAATCGCAGTAAGTCGCTCGCAACAACGCAGGCAATATCTGCCTCTAATCTGGACCAGTTGCTGGCGCAGGTCCAGGTCAACGAGGCGCAGGTCGAGGCAGCTCAAGCACGTTTGGCCAACACGATTATTCGGGCACCGTTTTCGGGGCGTATTGGCTTGCGGCGCGTCAGTCCGGGCAGCCTGGTCAATACGCAGACGGTCATAACGACGCTCGACGACACCGACACGATCAAGCTTGATTTCTCTGTACCGGAAACGTTCCTGACAGTCGTCAGAAAGGGTATGGCAATCAGCGCGGAGAGCATCGTTTACAGCGGGCGAACTTTCGATGGCGAGGTGGTCAGTATCGATACCCGCGTTGACCCGGTCTCGCGAGCGGTAAAGGTTCGGTCGGTGATTCCGAATCCGGACAGCGCGCTCAAACCTGGCATGTTTTTGACCGTGGCGCTGCGCCGCGACCAGGGCGAAGTACTCGTCGTTCCCGAGCAGGCCATCGTACCTGAAGGCAGCAACCAGTATGTTTTCGTAGCGCAAGCTGGTGTCGTCGAAAAGCGCAAAATTGCGATCGGACGGCGCATCCCCGGGTTCGTCGTCGTAACCGGCGGGGTCAGCGAAGGCGAACGCGTTGTAACTGAGGGCTCCGCAAAAGTTCGCGAAGGTTCTGTAATAGAAGATCTCGGCAATGCTGATATCTGATATCTCCGTAAAGCGGCCCGTGTTTGCAGCGGTAATTTCGCTGATACTCGTAATAATCGGACTGCTTTCCGTATCGCGCATGCCGATCCGCGAGTATCCCGACATCGAGCGTCCGATTGTTTCAATCAGTACCTCGTATCGAGGTGCCGCATCCGACATCGTCGAGCGGCGAGTCACGCAGATACTGGAAGATCAGCTCGCCGGCATCTCCGGCATCACGAAGATCTCATCGTCCAGCTATGACGAAAGCTCCAGCATCGTTTTGGAGTTCTCCCGCGATCGCGACATCGACTCAGCCGCAAATGACGTGCGCGACCGGATTGGACGGGTGCTGCAGAATCTACCCGACGAGGCAGACCCCCCCGAAGTCTCAAAACAGGACCGCGGTGCCGAAACGACGATGTGGATCGACGTGTCCAGCGATACTTTGTCCCTTATGCAAATATCGGACTACGCGGAACGTTACCTGATCGATGCTTTGTCTGTCGTCCCGGGAGTTGCCAACGTTCGCGGCAGCAGCAATCGCCGACCCGCCATGCGTATCTGGGTCGATCCCAAGAGACTGGCGGCGCGCGGGCTGACGGTCAACGACATTGAAGATGCCTTGCGGCGCGAAAATGTACAGATTCCGTCTGGCCGGCTCGAGTCAACTACCCGTGAATTTACGCTTCGAACCGATACCGGTTTCTCCTCTGTTGGCGATTTCGAGCAACTGGTATTGGCTCAGGGTGCCGATAATTACCTCGTCAGGCTTGGTGAGGTAGCGGAGATTGAGCTTGCGCCGGAAGATGTGCGCAGCTTTTCCCGTACCGACGGCAGGGACGGCATGGCGCTCGGCGTTATCCCCCAGGCTCAGGCCAACCTGTTGCAGGTCAACTCGGACGTCAGGAAGCGCATCGAGGAACTGCAGTCCACGCTGCCGCCCGACGTCAGTCTCGTTATCAATATGGACAATTCCATTTTCATCCGCGAGTCGCTGAAAGAAGTTGGCAAGGCCCTTGTTCTTGCGCTGGGGCTGGTGCTGATTGTGATTTATGCGTTCATCGGTACTCTTCGCGCAACGCTCATTCCGGCAGTGACGATCCCGATTTCGCTGATTTCGGCATTCATCGTTATGGGCGCATTGGGCTTTTCGTTGAATACGCTGACGATGCTGGGGTTCGTGCTCGCAATCGGACTGGTGGTGGACGACGCAATTGTCGTTCTGGAAAATATTGCGCGGCGTATCGAAGGTAATGAACCGACTTTACTTGCCGCAACCAACGGCAGTCGTGAAATCGGTTTTGCCGTCATTGCGACTACGCTGGTGCTGGTGGCTGTCATCCTTCCGGTTTCATTCATGCCGGGCAATATCGGCATGGTGTTTGGCGAATTTGGCATCTCGCTGGCCGCGGCGGTCTGCTTTTCCAGCCTGATTTCGCTGACGCTGGTGCCCATGCTTAGCACCAAATTGTTTTCCGACAATCGCCTCCACCGTAGTTGGCTGACGCATGCCGTGAACCGGCTGTTCAAACGACTGGCCACTGGCTATGGACGCTTGTTGCGACGCGCGATCGCGCGACCGTGGCTGGTCATTGCGGGCGCGATTTTGATTTTCGCCAGCAGTCTCACGCTCGTTGATCGACTCGCAGTCGAGTACATGCCACGCGAGGATCGCGGCATGGCGATGATCATGATCACCGCTCCGGACGGCGCGAGCCTCGACTACACACTGGGACATGTGCAGCAGGTGGAGAAGATCGCGCTGGCTGATACGGAAAGAGGTGATGTGCTGCGCATCCTCAGTCGCTCGGGCACTCGTGGCGGCGGCGCCGATGTTAATACCGCCAGAATCTTCGCACCGATGTCTTTGTGGTCCGAGCGCGATCGGACAGCCGCCGAGATTGTGCAGAACTGGAACCGGCAGCTTGCCGAACTGCCGGGAGTAGACGCTTTTGCGATGGCACCGGGCGCCTTCAGTCTTGGCCAGAGTAGCCGTCCGCTCAACATCGTGCTGGGCGGTACCAGCTATGAGGAACTGGCCACCTGGCGCGATATCGTCATGGCCGAGGCGGAGAAATTGCCGGGGCTGTCGAATTTGCAATCCGACTACAAGGAGCGCAAACCGAAAATCGACGTCTCTGTCGATCGCGATCGTGCCGCAGACCTGGGCGTGTCGCTGGCGAATGTCGGCCGCACGCTCGAAACCGTGCTCGGCTCAAGGGTGGTGACTACATTCATTGATCGCGGCGAGGAATACCGCGTGATTTTGCAGGGCGCCGATGAGCGCCGCCAGACACCCAGCGATCTCGACAACATTTATGTGCGGTCGAACGATTCCGCACAACTCATTCCGTTGTCCAACCTGGTGACGCTCAAGGAAGTCGCGGGCCCCGTAGACCTGCGGCGTTTTGATCGCATGCGCTCGATTACGATCAGCGGCAGCCTCAATCCGGGTTATGCGCTCGGCCAGGCTATCGACGATCTTGAAAAGATCGTGGCAGAGAATTTACCAGCCGCGGCACGATTGAGCTATGACGGCGAATCCCGCGACTTTAAGAGTACCGGCAGCGCAATTTATCTGACTTTCGCGCTGGCGCTGACCATCGCCTACCTCGTCCTTGCTGCCCAGTTCGAGAGTTTCAGACACCCGCTCATCATCATGACGACCGTACCGCTGGCAATCACCGGCGCACTGATTGGCCTTTATCTATTTGGTTCGTCTATCAACATCTACAGCCAGATAGGCGTCATTATGCTCATCGGCCTGGCCGCAAAAAACGGCATACTGATCGTGGAATTCGCAAACCAGTTGCGGGACCGGGGCCTCGAGTTCCGCGAGGCGGTAATTGAGTCATCCATAACTCGCTTGCGGCCGGTACTGATGACCAGCATGTGTACGGCGTTTGGTGCCGTACCCTTGTTACTTGCCACAGGGGCAGGAGCATTGTCGCGGCAATCTATCGGCGCAGTGGTGTTTTTCGGCGTCAGTTTTTCGGTCATTCTTACCCTTGTGGTCGTGCCGACCGTCTACTCCTTAATGGCCCGAAATACCCATTCGCCAGAGTACATCGCCACGCTCATTCAAAAGCTGAGAACGTCGCAAGCATAAAAAAACCGGGCTCAGCCCGGTTTTTTTATCCTGCAATTCGCTTTACTGCTTATTCGGTCGCAACGGCTTCCGGTGCCTGGTCCGTCAACATAACAATCGCCATAGGCGCGTTATCACCGGGACGCGGCCCCATTTTCAGAATACGCAGATAGCCGCCAGCCCGTTCCTTGCAACGAGGCCCGATCTCTGTGAACAGCTTGCCGACAACCTCTTTGTCGCGAAGACGATTAAAAGCAAGACGGCGATTAGCAACGCTGTCTTCCTTCGCAAGCGTAATCAGAGGCTCTACGACGCGGCGCAGTTCTTTTGCTTTCGGTAACGTAGTGCGGATCGTTTCATGCCTGATCACTGACGCGGCCATGTTGCGGTACATCGCCTTGCGGTGAGAGCTGTTACGACCCAGTTTACGACCGGAGTTTCTATGACGCATTCTACTTTCCCTTCAATCTTTGGTATCAGAACACCCAAAAGGGCTCTGACCCCTTAAACTACATCACAAGTCCATGCTCGGGACGCAGGCTGGACGGCGGCCAGTTTTCCAGGCGCATGCCCAGACCAAGACCATGGCCTTCCAGAACTTCCTTAATCTCTGTCAGCGACTTCTTGCCCAAATTGGGTGTACGAAGAAGTTCAACTTCTGTTCGCTGCACAAGATCACCGATGTACATGATGTTCTCGGCCTTGAGGCAGTTCGCGGAACGAACCGTGAGCTCAAGCTCATCAACCGGCCGTAACAGGATCGGATCAACCTGGTGCTCAGCCTGAGCGCCAACGCCGTCTTCCTGACCCTGCAGGTCAACGAACACAGACAACTGATCTTTGAGAATGCTGCCTGCACGACGGATCGCTTCTTCCGGATCGATCGTGCCGTTTGTCTCAATTTCGATCAGCAGCTTGTCGAGATCAGTACGCTGTTCAACACGCGCTGATTCAACGGTGTAGGTAACGCGGACCACCGGGCTGAACGATGCATCGAGTTGCAGACGGCCAATCGGTCCGCCCTGCTCTTCAAATGACGGACGCTGTGTCGCCGGACGGTATCCGCGTCCACGTTCGACCTTCAGAATCATGTTCAGCTCGCCTGCTTTCGTCAGGTTTGCGATTACCAGCTCAGGATTCATGATTTCTACATCATGATCGAGTTGAATGTCGCCTGCGGTGACCGGGCCGGGACCCTTTTTGGACACGCGCAATTCCGCGGTGTCGCGTCCGCTCATCGTGACGGCGACCAGCTTCAGGTTCAGGAGTATGTCGACGACATCTTCCTGGACGCCTTCAATGCTGGTGTACTCGTGAAGCACGCCTTCAATTTCGGCTTCCGTAATTGCGGCACCTGGCATGGACGACAACAGAATGCGACGCAGCGCATTGCCGAGTGTATGTCCGAATCCACGCTCGAACGGTTCGATCGTGACTTTTGCCTGCAAATTGCCCAGCGGCGTAACTTTTACGACTCGCGGCTTCAAAAATTCGTGTGCTGATTCCTGCATGGGAATTAACCCTCCTGACTACTTCGAGTACAGCTCGACGACAAGGTTTTCGTTAATGTCGGGCAGAATGTCTTCCCGATCCGGCAATGCTTTCAAGCTGCCCGCCATTTTCTTCGGGTCGACATCGACCCAGTCCGGAAGACCCACTTGTCCTGCAATTTCCAGCGCGCTTTGGATGCGCAGCTGTTTTTTCGCTTTTTCGCGAATCGTAATGGCGTCACCAGCCTTAAGCTGCGCCGACGGAATGTTGACGATCTTGCCGTTGACCTCGATGCTCTTGTGACTCACGAGCTGGCGTGCTTCCGCGCGCGTAGACGCAAAGCCCATACGATAGACAACGTTGTCCAGACGACCTTCAAGAAGACGCAACAGATTTTCACCGGTTGAGCCTTTCAACTGAGCGGCACGCTTGTAGTAGCTACGGAACTGTCGCTCCAGTACGCCGTACATGCGACGCAACTTCTGCTTCTCGCGGAGCTGCGTACCGTAGTCCGACAAACGCGGACGACGTTGAGCCGCACCGCCTGGAGGGACATCCAGCTTGCACTTCGATTCAAGCGGCCTTACGCCACTCTTAAGAAACAGGTCCGTACCTTCACGGCGGGACAGTTTACATTTTGGTCCTAAATATCTTGCCATTGTTCAGCCTCTAAACGCGACGCTTCTTGGGCGGGCGACAGCCGTTGTGAGGAATCGGGGTGACATCCTCAATGTTTTGAATACGAAATCCCAGGGCATTCAGCGCACGTACCGCTGATTCACGACCTGGGCCGGGGCCGCAGACACGCACATCAACATTCTTTACGCCGTGCTCGAGTGCCACTCGGCCTGCCTTGTCCGACGCGACCTGCGCCGCGAACGGAGTCGATTTTCGAGATCCACGGAAACCACATCCGCCGGCCGTTGCCCATGAAAGCGCATTGCCCTGACGATCTGTGATCGTGATGATCGTGTTGTTGAAGGAAGCATGGATGTGTGCGATTGCATCGACAACGAGCTTTTTAACCTTCTTCTTTTTAACTTCAGCCATTTAAGCCTTACCTCTTGATCGGACGACGCGGCCCTTTACGGGTGCGAGCATTCGTGCGGGTGCGTTGGCCGCGCAGCGGCAAACCACGTCTGTGACGGACACCACGATAGGAACCGAGGTCCATCAAGCGTTTGATGTTCATTGACGTCTCACGACGCAAATCACCTTCAACGGTGAAGACAGCTACCGCGGTACGCAATTTCGCGACCTCTGGTTCAGCCAGGTCTTTTACCTTCGTTTCCGGGGCGACGCCGGCCGCTGCACAAATCTGTTTCGCGCGCGTGCTCCCAATACCGTAGATCGACGTCAGTGCTATCACGACGTGCTTCGTCAACGGAATGTTTATGCCTGCTATACGTGCCACTTACGTATTCCTTATCAATAGACCCGGGACTAGCCCTGGCGCTGCTTATGCCGTGCGTCTGTGCAGATCACTCGCACAACTCCGCTGCGGCGAACAATCTTGCAGTTTCTGCAGATCTTTTTAACTGATGCTCTTACTTTCATGAGCTGTCTCCATCACGCTGAGCGAATCAGCGAGCTTGTCCACCCTTGTTTTTGCCACCTTTGCCGTAATCGCGCAGGTTGGCTTTTTGCATCATGCCTTCGTACTGGTGACTCATTGCATGTGCTTGCATCTGTGACATGAAGTCCATCGTGACTACGACCAGAATCAGTAGCGACGTGCCACCGAAACTGAACGGCATGCTCGGGTAGAACATGCGGACCATCTCTGGCAACAGACATACACCAGCGATGTAGAGTGCGCCCCAGAAAGTCAGTCGGGTCAGGACCCGGTCTATGTACTCTGCGGTGTGTGCGCCCGGCCGAATTCCCGGCAGGAATGCACCACCTTTTTTCAACTGATCAGCTGTCTCTTTCGAGTTGTACTGCAACGCTGTATAGAAGAAGCAGAAGAAAATAATCAAAGCGGCGTACAAAAGTACGTATATAGGCTGGCCCGGCCCGAGGTTCGCGCCGACCGTCTGCAGGGCTCGCTGAACCGCTGTTGGCTCTGCCGCCTGGCCAAAAAACTGTGCAATCGTCGCCGGGAACATCAGGATACTGGAGGCGAAAATCGGCGGGATTACGCCCGACATGTTGATTTTGAACGGCAGATGCGTGCTCTGGGCCTGCATCATCTTTCGACCTTGCTGACGTCGCGCATAGTTCACCGTGATCCGGCGCTGTGCACGTTCCATATAGACGACGAAAATGATGGCCGCTATACCGCCGAGCAACATCAGAATTGCTGTAATGGACGACATCTCGCCCGTACGAACAAGTTCAGCCGTACCTGCGATCGCGCCGGGCAATCCAGCCACAATACCGGCCAGAATGATCATTGAAATTCCGTTACCGATTCCGCGCTCAGTAATTTGTTCGCCGAGCCACATCAGGAATACAGTGCCGGTCACCAGCGTGATACAGGCCGTGATCAGGAACGCCGGGCCTGACATGACCACCAGTCCTGGCTGACCCTGCAGCCATGAAGCCGCGGCGATCGACTGGAAGCTTGCAAGAGCCACCGTGCCGTAACGCGTGTACTTCACGATCTGGCGCCGACCGGATTCGCCTTCCTTACGCAACTGCTCGAGGCTCGGCACGATACGGCTCGCCATCTGCATAATGATCGATGACGAAATGTAGGGCACGATGCCGAGCGCGAAAATTCCGAACCGGGACAACGCGCCACCCGAAAACAGGTTAAACGTCGCCAGCAAGCCACCCGACTGCTGTGCGAAATACTCAGCCAAAGCCTTCGGATCCACGCCCGGTACCGGAATATAGGTGCCGCAGCGATAGACAATCAGCGCGCCAATGAGAAACAGGAAACGAACTTTGAGTTCGCCCAGTTTGCTCGCTTGCTTGGCGAGATCTGCCGGATTTTGGAAGGGCTTCTTAGCCACGATTATTCCTGATTACTCAACTATGCTGCCGCCAGCTTTCTCGATCTCGGCGCGCGCACCTTTGGTGACGGCAAGACCTTTCAGCTTGACTGCTTTTGTTACTTTGCCGGACAGAATGACCTTAACTTTGGTCACAAATGCAGGCACCAGATTCATTGACTTCAATACATCGATATCGATGACATCCGCTGTCGGGATATCAAGTTCGTGCAAACGCAGTTCGGCCGTCAAACGAGCCATACGCGAGCGAAAGCCGACCTTCGGCAAACGACGCTGCAAGGGCATCTGTCCGCCTTCGAATCCAACCTTGTGGTATCCGCCGGACCGTGACTTCTGACCCTTTTGACCACGACCACTGGTCTTGCCTTGTCCCGCGGAATGACCGCGACCCAGGCGCTTGGCAACTTTTTTCGCACCCTGACTGGGTGACAGATCGTTCAGACGCATGTCAGGCTTCCTCTACCGATACCATGTACGAAATGCGATTAATCATGCCGCGATTTTCCGGCGTATCGATAACCGTTACTGTTTGGCGGATCTTTCTCAATCCCAGGCCAGCAACACAGTCTCTGTGGCTCTTCAGACGCCCGAACTTGCTCTTCAGCAGCGTGACCTTCAATTCTTTGGATTTCGCCATGATCTTGTCTCTTGTATCTCTTTCGATAATCCCGGCCCGATCAGGCGAGGATTTCCTTAACTTTCTTGCCGCGCTTGGCCGCGATGGACTGTGGCGACTTGATTGCCACCAAACCATTCAACGTGGCACGAACGACGTTCATCGGATTGCGTGAGCCATAGCTCTTGGCCAGAACGTTACGAACACCCGCCGCTTCGAACACCGCGCGCATTGCACCTCCGGCGATTACACCCGTACCTTCAGACGCAGGCTGCATGTAAACCAGCGTGGCTCCGTGACGGCCCTTGTTGGCATATTGCAGCGTGTCGTTGTTCAGGTTGAGCGTGACCATGTTCTTGCGTGCAGACTGCATAGCTTTCTGAATCGCAATAGGAACCTCACGAGCCTTACCGTAGCCGAAGCCAACCTGACCTGCGCCATCACCAACTACCGTGAGTGCCGTGAAGCCAAATTGACGGCCGCCCTTAACTACTTTGGCGACGCGGTTAACGGTGACCAGTTTTTCAATAAGGTCATCGCCCTGTTGGTTGTTGTCGTTTCTAGCCATTTATATGTCTCTCTAAAACTTCAGTCCGGCTTCACGAGCCGC
>JAOUNH010000045.1 GCA_029881055.1 Gammaproteobacteria bacterium | reverse complement strand
GGCAGGCTTTTGGCAGTGGCATTCGATCGGCCAGCTCCTTGATCAGCCTTGCACCGCGCGCCTCATGGCCGGGGTGCTGGGGAAGGTCTGACTGCTCTGTCGTCCCCTTGCCGAAATCATGCGACATGGCAGCGAATCGAATTTCGAGATCGGAACTCAGAATCTCTGCCTGGTCCAGCACCATCATCGTATGCAGCCCGGTATCGATTTCGGGATGCCACTTTTCAGGCTGTGGTATGCCGAAGAGCCGGTCAAGCTCCGGCAGCAGTTTTTCCAGGGCGCCGGTCGCGCGCAACACTTCGAAGAAGACGCGCACATTGGTGCCACGCAGCGCCGCTTCGGTTTCTTTCCAGACGCGATCAGGCACCAGCGAATCGACTTCGCCGGAGTCAACCATTTCCCGCATCAGCGTCATCGTCTCGCCGGCTATTTTGAATCCCAGTCCCGAGAAGCGGGCGGCGAATTTTGCAACGCGCAGTATTCGAACGGGATCTTCGCGGAATGCGTCCGAGACATGCCGCAGGACGCGATCATTAATATCCTTTAAGCCGCCGTAGGGATCGACCAGTCCGCCGTCACCGTCTTTAGCAATCGCGTTGATCGTGAGGTCGCGCCGCAACAGGTCATCCTCGATGCTCACTAACGGAGAGCAATCGAAGGCAAAGCCATGATAGCCGGGGCCTGTTTTTCTTTCGGTCCGGGCAAGCGCGTATTCTTCATTTGTCTTCGGGTGCAGGAAGACCGGGAAATCCTTGCCGACCTGCTTGTAGTTCATGCTCAGCATCTCGTCCGGTGTTGCGCCGACGACGCACCAGTCCCGCTCCCTGTGCGAGAGTCCGAGCTGCTCATCACGAACAGCGCCACCGACGAGATAAATTTGCATCGCGGAATTGTAACCGACAATAGCGGTTGACGCGCCGGTCACGAAGCCAGCAGAGTGCGTTAATGCTGAGACAGCTGACGATGCTATTTCTGTGTCTGCCATTGACCGGCTGCTACTACCTGCAAGCCGCGTCGGGTCAGTGGGAAGTCGTGCGCAAGCGGGAACCCCTGAACGAAGTCATCGAGGATCCGCGTACCTCGGCCGATCTCGCGGCCCGGTTGCGGACGCTCAGCGAGGCGCGCGACTTTTCCGTTACCGAACTTGGCCTGCCGGACAACCGTAGCTATCGCAGCTATACAGCGCTTGACCGTGATTATGTGGTTTGGAACGTCTTTGCGGCCCCGGAGTTTTCTTTGCAGGCGAAACAATGGTGTTACCCCGTTGCCGGCTGCGTGAGCTACCGCGGTTATTTTTCCGAGCATGCAGCAAGCAGGGAATCACAGCGCCTGGCTGCGGATGGCTACGACGTGGCCGTGGGCGGCGTTGCGGCCTACTCGACACTGGGCAATTTCAACGATCCCATACTGAGCACGATGATGCGCTGGGATGATGTCGATCTCGTGGCCGTGCTGTTTCACGAACTGGCGCACCAGGTGGTTTATGTGCAGGACGACACATCGTTTAATGAGTCCTTCGCGACGGCCGTCGAGGAAATCGGGGTAAAGCGATGGCTGGAGTCTCGTGGCGAGGACGCCAGGATGGCGGTCTACCTGGATGGGCGGGAGCTGCAACAGTCATTGCTGGCCTTGGTTTCGAACGCCCGGATCGCACTTCAGTCGGTGTACGAATCCGCTCTCGATGTGGAGCAAAAACGCGCTCGGAAACGTGAGCTGCTCAAGCAACTGGCTGCAGATGCCGCTGCCGAGATTGAACTCAGGGACCAAGGCGGTTCTGCCTGGCTCACCGGCGAATTGAACAACGCGCGCCTCATTTCGATGACGCTTTATGAGGGCCGACTGCCGGCGTTCAGGGCGCTGTATTCAAGGTGCGATGAGAATCTCGCATGCTTCTACGAGGAGGCCAGGAAGCTCGCGGACATGGATCTCGAAGCGCGTGATGCTGCGCTATCGACTGGCGACGCGCTGGGATTCGGGCGCGGCGTGAACGAGCATTAATTCGTCCGACAGACGTCGAATCTTCCCGGTCATGCGCCAGTGGAAGATCGCCTGCGCGGCGAGCACTCTTTTGACGTAGTCACGGGTTTCATTGAACGGAATATTTTCAATCCAGACTCGGGCATCGACGCTGCCATTCGGCGGCAGCCAGCGATCGACCCGGTGCGGCCCCGCGTTGTAGGCAGCCGTGGCCAGTACCTGATTACCCCCGTACCGTTCCGACATTTGCGCGAGATAGGTCGTGCCGAGGCGAATATTGCTGGTCGGGTCAACCAGTGTTGAGAGCCCCGAATAAGGCACTTTGATCTGGCTGGCGACATCGCGCCCGGTCGCAGGCATGAGTTGCATCAGTCCGATAGCACCCGCGTGCGATCTGACGTCGTGCATAAACAGACTCTCGCTGCGCGCGATTCCGTACGCCCAGGTTGGTGGGATTCTCGCGAGTGTGGAAAGCGCTTCGAAAGTCTCCTGGTACGGCAGCGGGTAGCGAATCGACAGGTCGTCATATTCTCCGACGCTGGCGGCGGTGGAGATTGCGCGTGAATGCCAGCCCCAGCGGTGCGCGAGGATGGCGGCCTGCATCTTGTCTTCACCCGACAAATTTCGAACCGCCGCATCCCATTCCGAGCGTCCGCGACTGTCCTGGCCAACCATGAATAACTCCCGGGCCCTGACGATGTCGGGTCGCGATTCAAGTTCAGTCAGGGCGGCCTCATCGGCCAATAGCCCCGAATCGTCCAGGGCATAGTCCTTGCCGAGTTTGTCAGCGGCGAGGAATCCGTAGAAGCTGCGCTCCAGCCGAAGCGCTTCGAGATCGGCGATGGCGTCCAGTGCCTGACCGGACTCAGTTTGCGCGATCGCTCGCCAGTATCGCCACTCTTCAGAACTGCGTTCCTTTTCCGGCATCAACTCGATGTCATGCAGAAGATTTTTCCAATGCGCTTCGCGCAGGCTCGTGCGAGCTCGCCATCGCAAGACCTCGTCGCTTTGTGCCGGAGGCGGGAGTTTCTGTAACAACTTGTAGGCGCCGGCCAGGCCGTCGCGAGCGGTCCAGAGGGCAATATGCTGCGCAACCAGGAGCTTCTGTGCCTCCGGGAAAGGGTGCTTTTTTAACACGCCCGCCCAAAGTTCGAGCGCGATCGCCGGATCCCGGTAGGTGAGCCTTTCAGCTGCGTACGCAAGTTGCCGGCGCAGGACTTCGTTACTGGGTTGGCTTCGGTTAGTTTGCAGAAATCCGGCTGGATCTTTTTCGGCACTCAGCCATTCGGTCGCTTCATTGACATAAGAGTCGTCGATTTTCTTCGCCAACCATCGGGCCAGCGTAAAATTCCGTGCGTCGACGGCCAGACCGTAGCGCGCCTGGTATTCAAGCACTCCGAGCAGTTTTTGCTCGTCGAGATACTCGAAGACCGGGTCACATTCACCGACCTGGCTTTTGCCCACCATCCATAAATCAATCGCGCGAAGCTCCACGCGTCGATGTCGCCCGGCTTCAATTTCGGCTTGCAGCGCCAGGCAGTCGAGTTTCTCGACATCCTGACCCTGGTAGAACTGTTCGTAAATTCGCAAATAGCCCTGCAGGTCTCGGTTCCGGGCAAAGTTCAGTGCGTAGCGATAGCGCAGCTCCCTGGCCGGGCGCAATGTACCGTATTGCTGAACGAAGGCATCAATCTCCGCGGCGGAGACCGAGTCGACATTGCTGCGTAACCAGATAGCGCGCAGGTCGGGCCAGAGAGTGTATTGCTCCAGTAACCGCCGGTCGTCCGCGGAGAGATCATCTATCGCGGTCCAGTCGCCACGCTCCACCGACGGAAACACCGAGCGAAACAGGCTGCGCTGTTGCTCAATATCTGAGTTTGAGGAACTTGCCAGCGCAGTCAGCGCTGGGAAAGCAACCAGAATGACGATCCCGACGACGGCACAAACTCGGCTGGCGAACGTCGGGACGGTCATAGGACAGGCTCTACCTCATGGGTGAAGCGCTAGTCTAGCGAATCTGGAACATCAACGCTCTATCGCCGCGACGAACATTCAAGAACAGAATGTCGTAGCGCGAAGCCACATCCCTGAGCTCTTCCAGGCTCTGCACGCGTATCCGGTTCACGTGAGTGATCAGGTCCCCGGTACGGAGACCACGCTGTGCGGCAGGTGTGCCATCCGCTACTTCCTGAATTTCGATACCGGTGTCGCTGCCGGTTGCGGCAACCGCAAATGTCGCGCCCGCTAGCCCGGGGTGAATTTCCTCACCCAGGACCGACTGGCTTTGTGCCTGGCCGAGCTCAGCCTTGGCCGTGAGGATCTTATTGTCCCGCAGGTACTTGATCCTGACCTCGTCGCCAGAACGCAAGAGGCCGATTCGATTCCGGAGTTCCGCGGCGCCTTCAACTTTCTTGTCGTTAACTTCAACGATGATGTCGCCAACCTGCAGGCCGGCGTTTTCGGCTGCGGAGTCCGCCTGGATACCGGTAATCAGCGCGCCATTTTCGACGGTGTTTCCAAGCGCTTTTGCAGCCTCGGCGTCGATCGTCTGAATGTTTACACCCAGTAGCCCGCGCCGAACCTCACCGTAGTCGAGAATCTGCGTCATGATCGAACTGGCGATTTCTGTCGGGACGGCAAAGCCGATACCGACATTGCCGCCGCTGCGGCTGATGATGGCGGAGTTAATGCCAATCAGCTCGCCGTTCATGTTGACCAGCGCACCGCCGGAGTTGCCGGGATTGATCGATGCGTCCGTCTGTATGAAGTCTTCGTAAGCGTCGCGGCTGATCCCGGAACGACCCAGCGCGCTAATGATGCCCGAGGTTACCGTGTGACCGAGCCCAAAAGGATTGCCGATCGCTATGACGAAATCGCCAACTCTTGCTTTGCTCGAGTCGCCGATCGGCATTTCGCTCAATCCCTTGACGTCGACCTTGATTACGGCGATATCGGTTGCGGGATCCGAGCCGACGATTTCGGCATCGTGCACAGACCCGTCGATCAACGATATCTGAATCGTATCGGCGCCCCCGACCACGTGGTGATTGGTCAGGATATAGCCCCGCTTGGCATCAACGATCACTCCCGAGCCAGCACTTGCAACTTCCCGTGAGCCACCACCGCCGCCGCTGTCAGGCAGGCCGAAGAAGCGTCGAAACGCGTCGTCTCCGAAGGAGTCGCGTCGGGATACCGTCTGGCTGACACGAATATTGACGACGGCCGGCGACACCTGCTCGACCAGGGGTGCGAGGCTGGAGACAGGCTCACCTTTGACGCTTTGCGGCAAGGCGGCAAAAGCAGCACCGGCGTAAGCCAGGGTAAGGACCAGGGTAGGCATTAAGAGCCGTGAATTCATCGTCATTCAGAATCTCAGTTGGTTGAAGGTTAGGATGCAGGTTAGTGTCAATCGGCTGAACGTTTCGTGAACACCAAGTTACCGAAAAGCCGCGGCCTTTACAAAGATGCCGGGCAGCGGCAGTCCGTCGCGTCCGGCATAGTTTTTTTTCGCGCGATTACGTCGCCTCTACGGTCACCTTGCGAGCTTTCATTTCCGGTTGCTTCGGGATGATCACTTCCAGGATGCCGTTGCTGTGTTTCGCGGTGATGCCATCCGCATCGACTGTCTCTGGCAAAGTAAAACGCCGGGAGAATTTTCCGGTAGAGCGCTCCACGCGCTGCACGGCAGTGTCCTCGCCGCGTTCCTCGGCCAGTCGAACGCCGGATACGGTCAAAACGCCGCCGTCCATAGAGATGTCAATGTCGGTTGGATTCACACCCGGCAAGTCCGCACGCAGGAGGAAGCTGTCTTTTTCCTCGAGTATGTCGACCGCGGGTGACCAGGCTCTTGCGCTATCCTCAGCGGCGGCGCGGCCAAGATCGCGGTTCAAAAGGTCGATGTAGGACCAGGGTTCAAAACGGGCAATTCTCATGATGGTCTCCAGGTAACTAGGGTCTGTCTGGAGGCCTATCTAGGGACGTGATTTCGCTTTTCAAGTCGGCTTTTTCGGGGAAAAACACGGAGTTTGCTCGCCTTCCTAGAGCCACTATATCTAGTGATTTTGAAATTTCACAAAAGTGTCATTTTTTTTGCCCTATTTTTAAAGCACTTACTCGTGAATATTCCGTAACATATTGATTTACAGTAACTAAGTACCTATTAATAAATTGCGCGAAAGGCTTGACACTGGTCGCCTACGGGCATAATCTTGTGCGCAATCAGGCACAAGATCTTGTGTCTATTCAAAGAGGAAAAGCAGCCGGAAACGGCCCTCGTCGCGCGTGCTCTGGACGCCGTCGAGCGGGGCACTTTTCCCCTTGAAAAAATGTAAGTCACGATAAGTATTTGGGGTCTCCTAAGGGAGTACAGGGGAGTAAGAAGACCAATGAAGTCTGCCGTACATCTGGATACGCACACGGTTACCGACATTCAATTTCAACCAGCATCACTCGACATTTGGGATGCGAAGTATCGTCTGACAGCCAAAGACGGCTCGAAGATCGATGCGAATATTGACGACACCTACAAGCGGGTCGCACGAGCGCTCGCCGATGTGGAAATCGAATCAAAACGCGAGCATTACTATAAGGAATTTGTCTGGGCCCTGCGCTCCGGGGCGATTCCGGCTGGCCGGATCATCTCGAATGCCGGCGCGCGTGAGCACAAGCCGGCGACCTCGACGATCAATTGCACGGTCTCCGGCACCGTCGGCGATTCGATGGACAACATCCTCAACAAGGTGCATGAAGCGGGTTTGACGCTCAAAGCCGGTTGCGGAATTGGCTACGAATTCTCGACGCTGAGACCGAAGGGCGCTTACGTAACAGGCGCGGGAGCCTACACCTCGGGCCCGCTCTCCTTCATGGATATCTACGACAAGATGTGCTTTACGGTGTCGTCAGCCGGCGGCCGTCGTGGTGCACAGATGGGTACTTTCGAGGTCGGTCATCCCGACGTCATGGAGTTCATTCGGGCGAAGAGAGAAGACGGCCGCCTGCGTCAATTCAACCTGTCGTTGCTCGTCACCGATGAATTCATGCAGGCAGTCATACAGGAAGAAGACTGGAAGCTGGCGTTTCCTGTCACGCCCAAAGAGGTCGAAATCGACGGCCTGGATGTCAACGATGAAACGCAGTTCGTGTGGCGCGAATGGCCAGAAGCGGGCAATTACGTAACCAACAAGGAAGGTCTGGCCGCGTGCAAGATATACAAGACGCTGCCGGCTCGCCGGGTTTGGGACATCATCATGGCGTCAACCTACGATTTTGCCGAGCCCGGATTTGTGTTGATCGACAAGGTCAACGAAATGAACAACAACTGGTTCTGCGAGAACATCCGCGCGACCAATCCCTGCGGTGAACAGCCGTTGCCGCCCTACGGCTCGTGCCTGTTGGGTTCCATCAACCTGACGCGTTTCGTGAGCAAACCGTTTACGGCAGAGGCCGCGTTCGACTGGGAGAACTTCCGCAAGGTTGTGAAAGTTTTCACTCGAATGCTCGATAACGTTGTCGAGATCAACGGCCTGCCATTGCCGCAGCAACGCAACGAGATTCAGCGCAAGCGCCGTCACGGCATGGGCTTTTTGGGCCTCGGATCGACCATCACGATGTTGCGTATGAAGTATGGCGAGCCGGCGGCGGTTGAATTCACGGAAGAGGTGGCGCGCCAGCTGTCTCTCGCCGGTTGGGAGGAAGCTCTCGAACTGGCCGCAGAGAAAGGGCCTGCGCCGATCATGAATGAGACATTCGAAGTGACAGACGCCATGCTTCGCAAGCGTCCGGAAATGCGCAAGGATGGATTCGAGGTCGGTGACAAAGTGCCGGGTCGCATTTTGCACGCGCGCTACAGTCGCTATATGCAACGCGTGGCCGCCGAAGCGCCGGAACTGGTGGAGAAGTTGGCCGAAACCGGCGCTCGCTTTACCCATCACAGCTCGATTGCGCCAACGGGCACGATTTCATTATCGCTGGCGAACAATGCGAGCAACGGAATCGAGCCAAGTTTCGCGCATCATTATTTCCGCAACGTGATTCGGCAGGGCAAGAAGACCAAGGAAAAAGTGGACGTGTTCTCCTTCGAATTGCTCGCTTATCGCGACGCGATCGATCCGGAGGCGATGCCCGATGGTATGGGAGACAGTACTGCTGCCAGCAACCTGCCGGACTACTTCATTACGGCTGAGGATGTTACGCCGAAACAACATGTCGATATCCAGGCCGCGGCCCAGAAGTGGATAGACTCGTCGATCTCGAAAACGGCGAACGTCCCGACGGACTACAACTACGATGACTTCAAGGACATCTATTTGTACGCCTACCAGCAGGGCCTGAAAGGTTGCACGACTTTCCGCTTCAATCCGGAAGCCTTCCAGGGCGTGCTCGTCAAAGAGAAGGACCTGAAGAACACCAAGTACACATTTACGCTCGACGACGGCAGCAAGGTTGACCTGCAGGGCGACGAGGAGATTGAGTACGACGGTGAGGTACATACAGCGGCGAATTTGTTCGACGCCTTGAAAGAAGGCTATTACGGCAAGTTCTGATTTGAGAGATGACGGTTCAGTTTAATGATTAAAATAGACAAGAAAATCGTTGGTTACGCTGTAAATCAGCCGGCAGCCGACGCGAAAGATGCCAAACGCGAATTCAAACGGGAGGACGGCGGCGGCGAGCGTGCAGACGTGATTCGTATGCACGAGAAACTCGAGCGGCCTGAAATGCTGGTGGGGTCGACCTACAAGGTCAAAACACCGGTGTCCGATCACGCCATGTACGTAACGATCAACGACATCATTCTCAATGAGGGCACGCCGTACGAGAAGCGCCGTCCGTTCGAGATCTTCATCAACTCGAAGAATCTCGATCATTATCAATGGATTGTTGCGCTGACGAGAATCATCTCCGCCGTATTTCGCAAGGGTGGTGACGTGGCGTTCCTGGTCGAAGAGCTCAAAGCGGTATTCGACCCGCGCGGGGGCTACTGGCAGCCGGGTGGCCGGTTCATGCCGTCGATCATCGCCGAGCTCGGTCACGTCATCGAGAAACACCTGATCATGATAGGCCTGATGGGTACGCCCAAGCTGGACGCCGGTCAGCAGCAGCTGATCGCCGAGAAGCGAGCCGAGTACGAAGAGTCCAGGAAACAAAAGGACGCGTTCTCGAAGAACACCTATCCGGACGGCGCGCAGATGTGCGGCAAATGCAACACGGTCGCGCTGGTGCTGTTGGATGGCTGCCAGACCTGCCTCGCCTGTGGCGACAGTAAGTGCGGCTAGTCTGACCGACAAAGGCGGGCCGCCAAACGCTGAACGATCGTGATAAAGTTCGCGCGTGACCGTATCAATCCCTGACTTCTCAAAAGCTCACGTCGTCGTCGCCGGCGACGTAATGCTTGACCGTTACCTATTCGGATCGACCGGTCGAATCTCCCCGGAAGCACCCGTGCCGGTGGTGCATGTACATGAGACGGATGATCGTCCTGGTGGTGCTGCCAACGTCGCCGTAAACCTGGCGAGCCTTGGCGTGTCGACCCGACTGATTGGCGTCGTTGGAAATGACGACGCGGCGGATTCATTGCGATCGATCCTAAAGGGCCGCGGTATCGCCTGCGATTTTTGCTCGGTCAGGAACCGGCCCACCATCACCAAGACGCGCGTGCAGAGTCGGGGTCAACAGCTGATTCGCCTCGATCAGGAAGAAACCACCACGATGCCGGGTGGCGAGGTTCTGAAGCTGCTGCGAAAGGCGATCAAAGGCGCCGGCGCTGTCGTGCTGTCCGACTACGGCAAAGGTGCGCTGTCGGATGTCGCTGCGATGATTTCCGCCTGCCGTGATGCAGGTGTGCCGGTGTTGGTCGACCCCAAAGGACGGGATTTCGAAAAGTATCGTGGTGCCTCGGTTATCACGCCAAACCAGGCCGAATTCGAAGCGGTCGCAGGCGAATGCCATTCCGACGAGCAGCTGGTCGATCGCGCCCGGACAATGCTGGACGATCTTGAACTGGATGCTTTACTGGTAACGCGCAGTGAAAAGGGCATGCTGTTGCTCGAAGCTGACATGGAGCCTGTATTTCTGTCGACGCAGGCCCGCGAGGTCTTTGATGTCACGGGTGCGGGCGATACAGTGATAGCAACCCTTGCTGGCTCGCTTGCCAGCGGCCAGAGCCTGACGTCATCGTCGGCGCTGGCAAACCTCGCTGCAGGACTCGTCGTTCGCAAGATCGGTGTCGCGTCTGTCACGCCAGGCGAGATCAGCGTGGCGTTGCACGAGCGCGGGCAAGGAGGTCGTGGTCCGCTGGGGCTCGAAGCATTAAAGCTGGTGGTTGCGCAATCCCGCGAACGTGGCGAGCGCATCATCATGACCAACGGCTGTTTCGATATTCTGCATGCCGGGCACGTCGCCTATCTCGAAGAGGCGAAAAACCTGGGCGACCGCTTGATCGTGGCGGTCAATGACGATGCATCCGTGCGCCGCCTGAAAGGCGAAAAACGGCCTATCAACGCGCTGCAAGATCGCCTGCTGGTACTAGCCGGCCTCGCGGCCGTGGACTGGGTCGTACCATTCTCGGGCGACACTCCCGCATCCCTGATCGCTGAGGTGCTTCCGGATGTGCTCGTCAAAGGCGGCGACTACAAACCGGAAGATATTGCGGGAGCAAAAGACGTACTTCGCAATGGCGGTGAGGTCAGGGTTCTCGCGTTCCGTGACGGCCACTCATCGAGCCGTATCATCGACAAGCTCAGCGACTAGTGCGCCTACTCTATAACTTACTGACTTATCTCTTACTGATTCCATACGCCTTCTACTGGTTGTTTAAAGGCATTGGCAATCGCAGCTACCTTGAGAAACTCGGGCAACGCTTCGGTTTCGGTTTTCCCAAGCTCGATGAGAGTATCTGGATACATGCCGTTTCGGTTGGCGAGGTACAGGCGGCTGTGCCGCTCATTCGTGCCTTGATCAGGAAATTCCCGGGCCAGAACATCGTCGTTACGACAGTGACTCCGACAGGTGCTGCGAGGGTCAGAGCACTCTTCGGAGACGACGTGCAGCATTGCTACATCCCGTTCGAATTTCCTCATGCGATCCGAAGTTTCTTTTCCTCAATCAAACCGCGCGCCGCCATGATCATGGAAACGGAGATCTGGCCGAACCTGTATCGCGGCTGCGGTGTCAGAAAGATTCCGCTCATACTCGTCAGCGCGAGGATCTCCCTGAAATCCATTCCTGGTTACCGCCGGCTATTGCCCTTAATCCGTGAGACCTTGTCCCACGGCATTATCATCGCCGCGCAGACTGAGGCCGATGCCGCCCGGTTTCTGGAGCTGGGTGCGAATCCATCGCGCACGCGCGTCACTGGCAACATCAAGTTCGATGTCGAACTGGAACCGAATATTGCGGATGAAGGCAGGCAGCTTCGCAGCACGCTATTCGGTCCAAGGCCTGTGTGGATAGCGGCGAGCACTCATGATGGTGAGGAACAGCTGGTTCTGGAGGCACACAGGTCTCTGCTCGAGAAACACCCTGACTTGTTGCTGGTACTGGTTCCTCGCCATCCCGAACGATTCAGTAGTGTCCGAGAGCTGGTTGAGCGATGGGGCTTCGGGGTGGTGGTGAGGACGGAAAAGCGACACTGCGATGCCAACAATGAAGTCTTTCTCGTCGATACGATGGGCGAGGTACCCCTGTTCTTTGCAGCGAGCGATGTTGCTTTCGTTGGTGGCAGTCTCGTACCTATCGGTGGTCACAACCTGTTGGAGCCGGCGGCCCAGGGGCTGCCAATCGTGACCGGGCCGCACGTATTCAATGCACCGGAAATTGCCGCAAGCTTTGTCAAATTAGGCGCGTGCCGAATTGTGAGCGATAGCAATGAGCTCGCGATGACGGTATCCGACCTGATCAACCGACCGGAGGAGGCCGAGAAAATCGGCAGGAACGGTCTTGCGGTACTCGAGCAGAACAGGGGCTCGTTGCAGCGGCTCCTGGTCTTGCTGGAGCCGCTGCTGGTGAGTGGGACGACCGGCGGCTAGGAGCCTTGTTGCTGTCTCGTCGCAGCGGCTTCTTCCGGTGACGGGCGGTCTTTTAACCAACGATCTATCTTTTCCAGGTCCTGGATCTGCAGCGTGCCCGCCGCCTGTTTCAGGCGAATCGCATTCATGATGTAGTCGTAGCGGCTCTGGTAGAAGTTCGTGATCGCGACATAGAGCGAAAACTGCGAGTTCAAAACCTCGACGATCGTTCGCGTGCCGACTTCGTATCCTGCCTGCGTTGCCTGCAGGGCCGTTCGGCTTGACGCAACAGCTTGCTCCAGCGCCTTTACCCGGCTGATCTCGGACAAGACACCGAGGTAGGCATCGCGCGCCTGGCGTTCGGTCTCTCGTGTAACCCGCTGCAGTTGCTCGCGGCTTGCGCGATGCAGGTAAACCGCCTCCCTGACTCGTGATGACGTCCCGCCACCGGCGAATAAGGGCACCGTGAACTGCAGTGAAACCTGATCGCGAGTAGTGGAATCGTCAAAGAAGTTTGTCGCGCTGCCTGCGGAGCTGCTTGAGAAGACGTCACCTTCGGAAGTGTTTTCACCGGTGCTGACAACGAGGTCGAGCGTCGGGTAGTGGCCGTTCTTGCGAAAGGCTATTTCGTCACGCGCCAGTTGCTCGTCCAGTCGGCTCGCGACGAGGTTCAGATTCTGCGCCAGCGAAAGCTCGACCCAGCTTGCCTCGTTGTTTTCGGGATTGATCAAAGGGAAATCGTCTGCAGGCGCGTCAAATTCAGACTCGTACTCGCCGGTGATTTCGCGCATGAGCTCGCGCGCGGTCGCGAGCGTACGCTTGGCGCCGATCTCGTTCGCGACAGACTGGTCATAAGCCGCCTGGGACTCCTGCACGTCCGTGATTGCGATGAGGCCTACCTCGAATCGTTGCTTGGCCTGCTCCAGTTGCCGCGCTATAGCCTCCCCGTTTGCGTTAATGGATGTCAGGCGATCTTCTGCTGCCAGGACGTCGAAATAGCGCTGCGCAACCCGAACGATCAGGTCCTGTTGCGCCGCCTCGCGAACGGCCTCTGCACGAGTAACCGTTTTGTCCGCGCGCTTCAGGTTGACGATCTGGTCCCAGCGAAACAGGGATTGCCGCAGGCTGACATTCCAGTTGGTGTTGGTACTGGACTGGTCAAACGTCGTCGTATCGTTGTTGATGAACGAGAAATTGGCGCCGGATACGTCATTCTCGGCCCAATCACCCGTCGCGTTGATCTGCGGCAGCAACACGCCACGCGCCTGGGGTTTGGCTTCGAGCGCGGCGAGACGCCTCGCCTCGGCTTCGTGAATCTGCGGATCGCTCTGCAATGCCTGCTGGTAGATTTCCAGCAGCGAGGCGGCGGAGGCTGGGCCCGAAAACACGAGGGTGCCGAGCGCAATCAATAAAGCATTGATAATATTAGAATTTTTCATCTTTTACCGTTCCGGAGTGAGCTGATTGTGGCTTAAGGTGTTTTAGTCTACTACATCACTAAACCAGTTGGAATGTTTTCGTGCCATAGCTTAGATGCAACAGGTCCAGAACTGGTTTCACTGGCAACACGATTCTTTTTCAAAACGAAAACTGCGGCGGCAAAGCGCCATTGACGAGTGGCGGCAAGTCCGTTTCGAATAGCGTATCACTTTGCCACTCATTCGCATCGATCCGGGTTACCCGGGTTGCGGTCATTGCCGGTGCGTCGCCCAGCACGACAAACAGTCGCCCGCCAGGATTCAGGGCATTCTTGAGCCTCTGATCGAGGACTTGCATGGAACCTGTGACCGCAATGGCGTCAAACGTTTCGGCGGGCAGTGATTTTGTCCCGTCCATATTGATGAGCTCGACGTTTTCGATCTCGCAATCCTCTAAACGGCGTTTGGCGGTATCCAGAAAATCGTCATAGATATCGATGCTCGTGACCGCTGCTGATAACTTCGCAAGTACGGCCGTGAGAAAGCCGCTGCCGGTTCCGATTTCGAGGACTTTGTCGCCGGCCGCGGGCAAAAGCGCCTGAAGTACACGACCCTCTATCGTCGGCGTCATCATCATCTGACCGTGGCCGAGTGGAATATCTGTGTCGGCGAAGGCCAGCTTCCTGAACACCTCGGGAACGAACTGCTCACGAGGCACTGCCTTCAAGGCCGCAAGTACATTGACATCAAGCACGGACCAGGCGCGCACCTGCTGGTCGATCATTTGCTGGCGAGCAAAATCTGTATTCATTTTGTGTTACCTGTAATTCGATGAATTTAAACAATAAAGTACGAAACAAGTCGCATCGGGCAACCGACTTCGTGGTGAACAAGAGTAAGCTCTTCCCGAATTATGGTGAATAGCCGCAGCGGCCCTACCTTGCTGGGATATGCTTACAGATGCTTGATTTAAGTAAGTTTCTTATACCTGACATCGCCCTGTTCGGCGATCCGTATTGAGCCTAATAATAACAAATGAACATCACCTGCTTGGCTGAATCTCGATGTTTTCAATCCGGGTTCGGGTTCTGAATGTCATCCTTCGTCATTATCATTTCACTGACGCTGTTCGCAGCAGTGACAGTGGGGATATTGGTGTGGCTGTGGGTTGCGCACAATAATCTGATTCGGCGAGTTGAGCGACTTAATGTCGAAATGCTGGAAGCGTCGAAAGACGCGTCGGTCGGCCACAGGCTAACTGTCCCGGCAGATCCTGCGACCGCGCAGATTGCGCAGAACGTCAATCGACTTTTTGATGCCCTTGGCGAGCGCGACGAGAAGATCCAGGGCAGGGAGCGGCTGTTCAAGGATTTTGCGGGGACGCTGCCCGAAATCGTGATCATTCATGACGACAAGATCCTGCTCGCGAACGAATCTGCCGCAAGCCTGATCGGTCTGGCGCCGGAGCAACTCGCTGGCCGTGAAATCTCGGATCTCGTTAAGCCAGCCTATCGCGCCTTGTTCAGGAAAACGATGGACAAACGGCTGGCCGGCGAAAGCGTACCGCATCGTATTGAGATTCAGCTGATCAACGGCAACCAGACCGGACTCTGGGTCGAGGCGCAGAGCTCCAATATCGAGTATCGCGGCCAACGCGCAATACTGACGGTTGCGCGCGATATCAGTCATCGCAAGAGTCTCGAAGTATCCCTGTCGCGCAGCAAGCGCCAGGCGCAGTACACGCTCGAATCCATTTCGGAAGGCGTGATTACTACTGACAACGACGGTCGTATCGACTACATGAACCAGGCCGCCGAAACGCTGATTGGTACCAACCGGGACGATGCGGCGGGACATCGCGTTGGCGAGCTGTTTACGCTGGTTGACGATGCCGATCGCCGACCACTCGGCGATCCGGTCGAGCGGTGCCTCGCCATGCGCCGTCGCGTCAACATGGGTCGCCGTGCCGTCATGGTCAACGCTGACGGCGATCAGGAACATTCCGTGGAGATCACGGCATCGCCCGTAAAAGGCCCCGGGAACAGCATTTCCGGAACGGTGGTGGTCTTCCACGACGTCAGCGAGCTGCGGGGTCTGACGCAAAAGATGTCCTACCAGGCCACACACGACCCCTTGACGGGTCTCGTCAATCGACGCGAGTTCGAGCGACGCCTTGACGAGGCGATGGACTCGGCGCACGCAGAGGAAGCGGTCCACATGGTGTTCTACATGGATCTGGATCGATTCAAAGCGGTTAACGATACCTGCGGCCATCTTGCCGGCGACAACATGCTGAGAGAGGTG
>JAOUNH010000044.1 GCA_029881055.1 Gammaproteobacteria bacterium | reverse complement strand
AGGGCGGGGGGCAGACTAGGTTACCAACCAGGTGCTCATCTAAGGTACTACAGCGGTGCTAACAACTATCGAGGTCGCTATCCGCACGGCTGCTCGCTATTCGCAGATATCAGCGTGAATTCTTCGTGGCACGCAGTCAAGCATGAGTAATTGGCGCGTGAGTGCCGCGGTCGCGTCCAGCCTATCGTGTCAATAGAAAACAAAGGGGGGCGAATATTTGCCCCTGTTTCCGCTTGTCATTGGGCGAAGAGCGTCGTGGCGTAACGGTATCAACACCGATGACCTTACCACGGCAGGGGCGCCGGGGCGCGTCGTGTGGACCGAGTTGTTGTCGAACGCCAGTGAGAACGCCACGAACTTCTATCGGTCGATTGTCAGCTACGACGCGCGCAGCATTGAACGTCGCGGCGGCACCTATACCCTGCTCGGCAACGGCGGCATCGATCGGGTCGGCATCCTGGCTAACCCGTCTCCCGACTGGCACCCGGTGTGGCTGACCTATTTCGGCGTCACAGACCCGGTGGCGGCCGCCAATAACGCCGTCGAGCTCGGCGGCAAAATACTGGTACCCGTGTCACCGGAACTTCGCGAGAGCAGCATGGCAGTCGTCGCGGATCCATCAGGTGCAATACTCGTATTGCAAAAATGGCCTCGCTGAAAAGGAGCTGGCGAAATGCGAAAACTGATTAAAAAAACGGCACTGGCAATGACCTTGATGTCCTGCCTGCTGCTTGGCGGATGCTCGGGCAACGTCGGTATCGGATTGAGTGTCGGCGTTCCGATCGGCAGTCACGGCTATATGAGCGTCGGCAGCAGCCGCTGGTATTAACGACGGCAGGCTCGATGTTTGTTATCCAGGATCTTGCTGACAACCGGTGAGCTCCGTTCCGTACTGTTCGCGCCGTTCGTCTCGCCTGACTCGCGCAAGCTGATAGCCGACGTAGTATTTATAAATGCTGCTCACGTACCCGACGGTCTCTGCGCCGATGCGTCGCGCGGCGATGATTTCGACATTGTCGAACCACCGATTTCGGTCGTAGCCGTTCTCCGCTGCCTCATCGCGGAGGCTGGCTACTCGCGCCGGACCCGCATTGTAGGCGGCCAACGCGAAAAACCACTGGTTCAAGGGATCGATGCCGTCCGAAAAATAGCGGTCCGCCAGGAATCGGAGATACTTTGCCCCGGCATGGATGTTGTTATCCACGTCGTCGACGCTATCTATTCCTACATTTTTGTCGGCGGCCGTTGACGGCTTGATTTGCATCACGCCGACCGCACCAGCCGGACTGCGTCTGTCCTGGCGCAATCCGGATTCCTGGAAGCCCTGGCTCGCCAGCATTAGCCAGTCGAAATCGTACATATCCGCATAGGCCTGTAGCGGCTTGACCAGCTCGGGATATTTTTCAACGGCCTCGATATTGCCGGCGCAACGAACCCGATCGGCGCTCGACAGGTAGCGTTTGAATATATCATTGCCGACCAGTGTGCCTTTTCCGTACTGCCGCAAAAATCGTTCCAGAAGTGCAGACAATTCTGTGCTCGATGTACGAACAGCCCACGCTATTTCGCCGCCCTGATTAAGAATGAGGTCGTCCCGAACAACCAGATTCGGAAAAACATCGGCCCAGAACCGGGCTTTGTAATCATCCAAAACAGTCAACGGAATCATTCCGGCGTGCAGCATCTCGAGCAGGTCTTCAGCTTCAAGAATTTCGTTGGCCTTGACGATTATCGGCGGTGACTTGCCGGCTTCCTCGAAGCGACGGGAAAGAGACAACAGGTGCTCGTAGTAGCTGCTTGATTCCTTGACGACGATTTCCCGGCCCGACAAGTCATCGATCGATTTAAGGACAGGAGACGACGGGCCGGTTAACACGACTTCGTTGATGTTTTTGAGCAACGGCCGCGTGAATGTAACTGCGCCACTGCGCGCCGCAGTGATCGTCAGATCTGCCGCAATCAGATCGGCATTACCCTGCAACAGACTGGTCAGCAGATGCTCGCGTCCCATCGGAATCGGTACTATGTGAACACGAACGTGGCGGCGCTCAAGCTCGTCATTGAGAAAGGTCTCGAGATGCCGCAGCATTTCGATAATCGCGCCGCGAGGCTTGCCTTGCTCGTAATAGAACTGGTAGCCGCCGAAAGGAACGACCACCCGAATAGCGCGCCGCTCGATCATTCCTGCCAGATCGCCGGTCCACGGCTGCCAGAGACGTGCAAACTCCTCCGGCAAAACGCTGGAAAATTCCGCTACGACCGCGCTTTCCTCGGTCGGCTCGGCGGCCAAAGCCACAAATAAGTCGGTGCTTGCCAGTAAGCCAACTGCGACCAGGGAAAACAGCCTCACCTTGTTGCTCGCAAATTTCAATGGAGACATTCCTGTGAAAGCACGTTGCTTTCGTATTGTTGTGACTCGATTGTAGCGCAAGGCAGGCCTCGCCCTGAAACATCCTACTAGTGATGCCTGTACCTGCTCGTATTCGTTGTTTTTTGCTGAAGGCGACGTACACTGGCGATCTTTCCTTTTGGTCTGAAGAGCTTGACTATGGATTTGCATAACAGAAAGGCTGGTATTCGGGGGGCTATCGCCCTGGTTGGGTTGGGTCTCAGCGCATCGGTCCAGGCGCAAGACGATACCTATCGCTTCGAAATTGCACCCTACATCGGCTACAGGATGGGCGGAAGCTTTGATGAAGAGAATGGTGACAGCAGCGTCGACATCAATGATTCGAACGCCGAGGGCATCACCTTCAGTATTCTGGCCAATCCGAATGCCCAATATGAGTTTCTATATGCGCGCCAGAGCACCGATGCGGATACGCAGGGCTTCCTGACCAATGACCCAACCATCGACCTCGACATCGAGTATTTTCAATTCGGTGGTACCTACCTCTTCGACGGCAACAGGACCCGGCCGTTTATCGTCCTGACTCTTGGCGTTACCGAGATCGATCCGTCGCTTGCAGACACAAACTCCGAGCGATTCTTCTCAGCATCGTTCGGAGGTGGCGTCCAGATTAACGCCAAAAGCCGCGTCGGTATCCGACTCGAAGCCCGTGTCCATTCGACCTTCACGGACGGCGAAAGCAGGATATTTTGCAGCAGCATCAACGGCGCCGGCGCCTGCCTGGTGCAGTTTGATTCGAACCTCGTGACTCAGTGGGAAGCGAAAGCCGGACTGGTATTTCGTTTCTAGAGTTGACTCTTCACGGGCAGGATGCGGATAATTCCGGCGACGAAGCGCTGCGTCCAGGTCGATTGCGGCTCTTTGTCATAGATCACTTCCTGACCGTCTTCGTAGCCTCGCCAACGGAGCTTGCCGTCGTCGTTCAGAAACAGCTCCCAGGTTTGTGATTTGAAGGCCGCATCAACGTTATTGCCCAACTCCTCGCCCATTTTTGCAGAATGGATAATGACGCCGGACTCGGTATTCAGGTTGGCAGAGCGGGGATCAAAGTTGAACGAACCGATGAATATCGTTTCACGGTCAACCAGAAACGCCTTCGTGTGCAAGGTGGCCTTGGCGCCACTGGCCGCAACAATTTCCGAACCTTGTACATCTGCATCAGGCCGTACTTCATAGATTCGGACTCCGCTTTTGAGCAAAGGTTTGCGTGAGGGGGCGTAGCCGCCGTGCACTGTGACCTGATTGTTTGCGGCCAGCGAATTAGTGATGATCGTCACCTTCACGCCACGCGCCTGGAGCTCGGACAAGAACGCGGTACCTTCTTTTCTCGGCACAAAATAGGGCGACACAACCACCAGCTCTTTTTCGGCAACCTGCAATGCCTCGACCAATGGTTTCATGATTGCTATGGTCGGGCCGCTTTCCGATCGTATGCCTTTGTCGGGCGAGTCATATACGAGTTCGTAGGGTGACCATTCAAAGAAACCACTGTCGGCGGACAGAAACCCAAGCGCAGTTGCCATCACCGCTTCTGCATACTTTGAATCTTTGATTTGGTCGCGGGCCTCCGCGAAACGCGCCCTGACCTTAATAAGCTCCTCTGCAGGATCGTCAGGCATCTTTGCGAATGCGGGCACCGGCAGTGCTGTCTCATGATTCCAGAAGCTGTCAAACATGGCCGACACTTCGTTTGCCACCGCGCCGATGCCGACGACATCCAGATCGCCGAATTTCGCATCTTCGCGCGCCCCGAAATATTCATCCGCAATATTCCGCCCACCCACAATCGTAATCTTGTTGTCGACGGTAAACGTCTTGGTGTGCATGCGACGATTGACGCGGGTGAGATCGGTCACACCGCTCCAGACTTTGCCCGCGGCGCCGCGATTAAAAGGGTTGAATATGCGGATCTCGAAATTCGGATGCGAATCCAGTCCGGCCATACCGGCGTCATATCCCTTCGTAAATACATCATCGACGAGCAATCGAACACGAACTCCGCGATCGGCCGCTCTTAACAAAGCTCCCAGGAAGGCCTTGCCTGCTGTGTCCGACTTGATCAGGTAATATTGCGTGTCGATCGAGTACTCGGCTTTATCAGCCAATACCAGTCGCGCCGCCAGGGCATCAATGCCATCGGGTAAAGGGTGGAAACCCGATTCCCCTTCTGGTGCAGACGCCTCTAGTCGCGCCGTGGCGGAACCCAGAAAGCTGTCGTCCGTTGCAACAATCGCCGTTGACTCTTCACGCGGGTAGTCGAAGTCAATACTCGCGCAGCCTGCCTGCAGCGCGAAAATTAACGCGAGCAGGTATCGGTATCCATTTCCTCTCATACAATCATCTCCCGAAGCACGTCCGGTACCTGACTAATACTCAATCCTGCTTCCAGACTTCGACGTTATCGCCGTTGATCTCTTCAACGATGATCTCGCCGACCTTGCAGGGCACGACGTAGTTCGTTTCTTCGCAGGGCATGAGATTCGCCAGGCGCTTCCCGTGGTCTTCCTGCACGACAGCCCGCCTTGACGCATCATCGCCCGGAACTCGCCAACCGGGCGAATCGCCAAGTGCTGCACTGATATCTTCAAGACTTTTGTACGTCTCGCTTTGAGTGGCAGACGGTACACAGCCCGATTTCTGACGATTGACGATGACGTAATCGAGTTCCGACTTGGCGGCGACGAGCTGCTCTAATGCGTACTCGCAATCCGCCTTCCTCAGGAATTGCAGTTCGAACTGTTGTTCCTGGCAAACCGTCTTCCCGGCAGGGGCGACGCACTCCGCCAGCGTCAGCACGAACACTTGTATCCACGATGTATCCATCACATGACTCCTCTACTTCTGACCCGCGTAGAACATTGGACCACCACGGGAAGCGGGAAATCCATAGCCATAGACATAGACCACGTCAATGTCGCTTGAGCGCTGCGCGATCCCCTCGTCCAGTATTTTTCGGCCCTCGTCGACCAGCGACGCAATCAGACGATCAACGATCTCCTCGTCCGAAATGGACCGCCGGGCGATACCAAACTCCTTCGCTGCCGCAAGGATCACCTTGTCAACGGCTGGATCCGGCGTCGGCGCCCGGTTTTCGTCGTAGGTATAAAACCCTGCGCCTGACTTTTGTCCCAGCCTGCCCGCCTCGACCAACAGGTCGGGGACTCGATATGACTTCGGATCGCCTTTCTGGTCATCCGGCAAAGCCTGTCGCGCTTTGTAACCAACGTCCAGCCCCGCGAGGTCGAATACGCGCAACGGTCCCATCGCCATTCCCCAGTTCTCCATCGCAGTATCGATTTGTTGTGGCGATGCGCCCTCCAGCAAGAGCAGTTGCACGGTCTTGCCGTAGGGATTCAGCATCCGGTTACCAATAAATCCGTAGCAGACGCCGGACACGACGGCGACTTTGCGGATCTTCTTGGCCAGCGCCATCACCGTTGCCAGGACCGCATCCGAGGTCTTTGCGCCGCGCACAACTTCCAGCAATTTCATGATGTGCGCGGGGCTGAAAAAGTGCATGCCCAGAACATCTTCAGGGCGCTTCGTCACGGCAGCGATGGCGTCGACATCCTGGTAGGAGGTATTCGTGGCCAGAATGGCACCCGGCTTACATACGCCGTCCAGCTTCCTGAAAATCGTTTTCTTCAACTCCGGGTCTTCAAAGACCGCCTCGACCACCAGGTCGACGTCGGCCAGGTCGGCATAGTCCGTCGACCCGGAAATCAGGCTCCGGCAGTTTGCAGCATCATCTTCGCTGAGCTTGCCGCGCTTGACGCTCCCTTCGTAATTCTTCTCGATTATCCCGAGGCCACGCTGCAGTGCCTCGTCGCTAATTTCGATCATCGTCACGGCGATGCCCGCGTTCGCAAAGCTCATGGCGATGCCGCCACCCATCGTCCCACCACCGATGACGCCCACGTTTCTTACCGGTCGCAACGGCGTATCTTTCGGGAGATCATCGACTTTCGATGCTTGCCGTTCCGCAAAAAAGATATGACGCATTCCGGCCGACTGCGGGCTGTTCAGGCAATCCATGAATGCCTTACGCTCTACCAAAACGCCCTCTTGGTAGGACATGGTCGTAGCGGCCTCGACGGCTGTCACAATGTGCTCCTGTGCAATTTGACCGCGCGCGCGCCTGGCGATTGCAGCGCGATAGCCGTCAAAAATCGAAGCGTCGTGTTGAGGAGCGGGCAGTTCACTGGTCCTTCTCACTTGCGCGCCACTTGCGACCAGGCTTTTGGCCCAGACCAGTGCTCCGCTACGCAAATCTCCTTCGATTATTTCGTCAATCAACCCGATATCGACCGCCTGGGCGGCCGATATCGGCGCGCCGCTGGTGATGAGGTCCAGTGAAGCCTTGATTCCAGCCAGTCGCGGGGTTCGCTGGGTGCCTCCGGCACCGGGCAACAGACCCAGATTGACCTCCGGGAACCCGACTTTCGCGGCAGGCACCGCACACCGGTAATGCGCTGCAAGCGCGGTCTCAAAGCCACCACCGAGCGCTGTGCCGTGTAGCGCTGCAACAACGGGTTTCTTTGACGCCTCGATTGAATCCAGTACGTCAGGAAGACCCGGCGCCTTGAACGGCTTGCCGAATTCAGTGATATCGGCGCCGGCAATGAAGGTATTGCCTTCACAACAAATGAGCACCGCTTCCGAGGCATCGCGCTGCGCGGTGTTTATCGCGTCCAGCAAGCCCTGGCGAACCGCGTGGGACAGCGCATTAACAGGTGGATTATTAACGGTAATTACACCGATATTGCCCTTGAGCTCGTATCGTACGGGAGATGACATCTTGATTCCTTTTTTTGCAGCCACGTAGGCTATAATGCGTGCATGTACCGACAACTGACCGATCAGGCCGAACGATATCTCCGCTCTCTTTATAATCAGGACGATATCGCAGCGGAGCTAAAACGCAAACTGGCCGACCTCATGGCCCGTGGCGAAGCCAATGCCGATGCGGCCTGCCGCGCACTGAAACTGAGTCGTCGCACACTGCAACGTCGCCTGCAGGCTGAAAAGACGAGTTTCCAGAAAGTACTGCAGGAAGTTCGCGCGGTACTGGCCGTCAACTACCTGAGCGACGCACGGCTCAAGTCACTCGAGATTGCCATGTTGCTTGGCTACTCGAATATCAGCACCTTCACGACCGCGTTCAAATCCTGGTATGACTTGCCGCCTGCCGAATATCGGCAAAAGTTCCTCAGCGTCTAGCTCGCTTTTCGAATAGACCCTGCTTTTTCACGAATAATGTCGCCGATGATGGTCAACGCCTCGGCCAGCAATTTTTCGTCGATAGTCAATGGCGGCAGGAATCGAATGACATTAGCGCGAACGCCGCAGGTCAGCGTAATGACGCCGCGTTTCGCGGCCTCCGCAGCCACGGCTTTCGTCAGATCCGCGGCCGGGCTATCAGCGTCTCCATTGTTGACCAGTTCGATGGCGCTCATCGCCCCGTTAATCCGGATATCGCCGACACAGGATGTTTCACTCTGCAGCTTCTCGGCCCACTTGCGGATCTGCGCCCCGATCCTGACAGCCTGACCGCAGAGATCTTCTTTCTCGATCACATCCAGAACGGCATGGGCAGCAGCACAACCTATCGGCGAGCCGCCGAAGGTTCCACCGAGTCCGCCAGGTTCTACAGAATCTATAATTGCGGCTTTGCCAACAACGCCGGAGAGTGGGAAGCCGCCTGCAAGACCTTTGGCTACGGTCATGAGGTCCGGCTCGATGCCGGCATGCTCCGACGCAAACATTTTGCCGGTGCGAGCGAACCCGGTCTGGATCTCGTCGACAATCATGACAATACCATGCTCATCGCAAAGACTTCGGATTTGCTTCAGGAATCCAGGCGGTGCTGCGTAAAATCCACCCTCGCCCTGCACAGGCTCAATAATGATCGCCGCCACGCGGCCCGGCTCGACATCCGCTTTGAACAGCTTATCCAGCGCTTTGAGTGAGTCCTCGGTTGAAACCCCGTGATATTCGATCGGAAACGGCAGGTGATAAACTTCTGCCGGAAACGGGCCAAACCCTTTCTTATACGGAACAACCTTGCCCGTCAAAGCCATCGCCATCATCGTGCGCCCGTGGAACGCGCCGGAAAATGCAATCACCGCGGACCGGCCTGTATAGCGCCGTGCGATTTTAACCGTGTTCTCGACCGCCTCAGCGCCGGTCGTCAGGAAAAATGCCTTTTTCGGAGTCTTGCCCGGGGCGATCCTGCATAACCTCTCGGCCAGCCTGACGTACACGTCATAAGGCGCAACCTGGAAACAGGTGTGACTGAAGCGCTCCAGTTGGGTACGAACTGCGGCGATCACTTCGGGATGATTATGTCCCGTGTTGCAGACGGCGATGCCCGCGGCCAGGTCGATGTACCGCTTGCCTTCAACATCCCAGATTTCAGCGTTCTTTGCTTTGTCCGCAAAAACGCGTGTCTGGATTCCCACACCCTGCGGTGTCACTGCGTCGCGTATCGCCTGCAGTTCTGAATTCGTCGCCACCTTCTTTTCTCCATAACTATCAATAATTTGGCCGCGTATTTCCGGCCGCTTTAGCGTGTCTTACGGTGGCCATTGTCGCACTCACACCGCCCACCTCGTCAATGCCCCATTTCGACAGGCCGCACAGCGGAAATTACGCTATCATGCGCGGCTCGTTTCAGGAGGACCGAAATGCTCAAAAAATTGCAGTTCTACATTGACGGCCAATGGGTTGACCCTGTTGAGCCACGTACTCTGGACGTCATTAATCCGGCGACTGAGGAGGTCTATGGCTGCATCAGCATCGGCTCCGCTCTGGACGTGGACAAAGCTGTCGCTGCAGCGACCCGTGCATTCGAAACATTCTCAACGACCAGTCGCGAAGAGCGTATGGCACTCCTGCAGAAAATGCTGGATGTATTCATACGACGGGCCGATGAGGTCGCCGAAGCGATTATGGACGAAATGGGAGCGCCCTGGGGCCTTGCGAAACACGCACAGGCTGCGAGTGGCACGCAGCACATCTCGGCCGCTCTGGAAGCGCTGAAGACTTACGAGTTCGAGGAAAAGATCGGTTCGACGATGATCGTGAAGGAGCCTATCGGCGTTTGCGGTCTCATTACACCGTGGAACTGGCCTATGAACCAGATCGCGGTCAAAGTTGCGCCAGCGATTGCGGCGGGCTGCACAATGGTACTGAAACCAAGCGAAATCGCGCCCTTTGACGCCATCCTGTTTGCCGAGATTCTTCACGAGGCCGGCGTACCTGCCGGTGTTTTCAATCTGATCAACGGCGATGGCCCGGGTGTCGGCACCGCATTAAGTCAGCATCCCGGTATTGCGATGGTCTCTTTCACCGGATCGACACGGGCCGGTGTCCTGGTTGCCCAAAATGCTGCACCGAGCGTCAAACGCGTTGCACAGGAACTCGGCGGCAAGTCGGCCAACATCATTCTCGACGACGCCGATCTTGAACAGGCTGTTAGTGATGGCACGGCGAGTATGTTTGAAAACACGGGGCAATCGTGCGACGCGCCGTCCCGGATGCTGGTGCCAAAAAACAGGATGAAGGAAGCGGCCGCCATTGCAGCCAAAGTCGCGGCAGCGACGGCGGTTGGCAACCCTCGCGAGAAAGGAACTCGTGTAGGGCCTGTGGTGTCGGAACTGCAGTGGAACAAGATCCAGGGACTGATACAGAAAGGCATCGACGAAGGCGCGACACTGGTCGCAGGCGGAACCGGCCGGCCCGAAGGTCTCGACAAGGGTTATTACGTGAAACCTACCGTGTTTGCGAATGTCAGTAATGACATGACGATTGCACGTGAAGAAATATTTGGCCCCGTATTGTCAATCATCCCGTATGAAGATGAAGACGAAGCGATTCGAATCGCCAACGATACTCCGTATGGGCTATCCGGTTACGTTTCCTCCGGAAGTCTTGAGCGAGCACGACGCGTCGCGTCGCGCATGCGCACCGGAATGGTGCATATCAACGGTGCTGATCTCGAAGCGCTGGCGCCTTTCGGCGGTTACAAGCAGTCGGGCAATGGCCGGGAATGGGGTGCCCATGGCATGGATGAATTTCTGGAGGTCAAGTCGGTTTACGGCTACGACGAGTGACACGATTGATGAAACGGATTGCCATACTTCTGCCGCTCGCCCTAGCGCTGCTCCTGTCGGCCTGTGGTGGTGAATCGAGTCTGCCGAAAGCGACGGGCAAAGCGAGCGTTCGCGCGATCAACGCGATGTCGGGTTCTGCAGAACTTGTCTTTCTCATTGAAGAACGGACGATTGGAAATTTGACCTACCGGTCTGCAACTGCAATATCCAGTTGGGACGATCTCGATTACACCTTCAACTTCGATGCCTTCTTCGCTGGCGACACCCAGCTGACTCGCATCGCGAGCCAGTACATCGATTTCGTCGCTGACCAGGAATACACACTGGTTATTAGTGGCACACTCGGCAATCCGTCGCTGGCAGTCTGGGAATCGGCGAAACGCCAATTTGCCGCCGGCGATACCGTTTTCCAGGTGCGTTTTTCACAGTATGCAAATTACTTTACCGATCCGATTGATTTCTATTTTGCTGCTGCTGGCATCGCCCCGGCCAGCGGAGAGGCCGTTGCAAGCCTGTCTTTCGGCGAAATCGCCCCCGCAAGGGATTTTGAAGCGGGGTCCTACGTCCTGACGATTACCTCAGCGGACAATCCTGCAGACATACTTTTCACATCGGATGAGGTTTCATACGCGGCTCAATCGGACCTGATAATTTCGCCATTTGATGCAACCGCCAACGACATAGGAGAGTTTACTGTGCAGGTGTTTGGCTTGTCAGGTGGAACAGGCTCGCTTGCAGACAGCAGTATTCCGGCCGCCGTCGAATTCCTGCATGCAGCACAAGACCTCGGAACATCGGACATTTACGACGACGAGACCTTGCTCTCGCGAATCCTGGCCAACCACGCCTACACGGACCTGTCAGCCGAGATCTCGATCACTCCCGGCCTGAATACTTTCCGCTACACGCCAGCCGGTGACACGACGGCGGTTACGCTGGAGGGAGATTTGGCTGCCTCCCCGGGCAAGCGCTATCGATTTGTAGCCGGCGGCGTCAGTCCGGATTTTGTAGCTACAGTTGCCCCTGTGGACCGGCAGCCCATTGATTCTGCCGCTAAAATTGGCTTCTACCAGACGTCCAATAATTTTGACTTCCTGAATCTCTACCTGGTCGATCAGGGCGAAACTATTGATGGCAAATCACCTTCTCGAACCGGGTTTCCACCCTTTGCGAGTGCCCCGGCACTCAGCGTGATACCGGGCAATTACGATGCCTACGTGACAGAGTTCGGAGCGACTGACATTCTGGCCGGTCCCGTCAATGTGAATGTCACTCTTGGGGACGTGATTGAGCTAATCGTTTTTGATACTGCCGATCCGGCAGTTCTCGACCTGCGGTTGTTCGGCACGCCCTAGCCGCAAACACCAAAAGTGCTACGAGGCTGTAGCAGCATCGACGTAAGCCGCGCGATCATTGGCGGCGTCGTCACCCTGCGGAAGGTTTTTGGCGTCATACATTGCGCCATCCGCGACACTGAGCAAGTGCCACAACTCTTCGCCGTGCTTCGGCATCAGTGCGATTCCGACGCTTGCTGTGCACCGGATTTCCTGTCCTTGAATGATGTACGCCTCGGATGCCGTCTGCACGAGGCGTTCCGCGATGTGTTTGACATCCTCCACCGGCACGCCGGGCAATACGATCGCAAACTCGTCGCCGCCGAGGCGCCCAAGAATATCCTCGGGCCTCAGACAGAACTCCAGGCGATGTCCAAATGCTTTGAGGAGCGCGTCTCCGGCCTGGTGGCCGAATCGATCATTTATTGACTTGAATTGGTTGAGGTCGAGATACAACACGGCGCCAACGCTGCTGCGCCTGATACACGAAGAACCTTCCTGATCGAAACCACGCCGGTTAAGTATTCCGGTGAGCGGATCCCTCAGCGCATCGGCAAGCATTTTGTCTTCGTTGCGCTTGCGTTGCGTGATATCGATCAATGTAACGGAAAAATCATCACCTACCGGTTCACCAACAATGCGCAGCCACTTTTCGCCCCGTTCGGATTCTATGGACACTTCGAAACTCGTTTGTGTCGTCGCTCTCTTGTCCAGGTCGAAGTGACCCTTGAGTCTGTCCGGATTGATTTGCTGTAACTTATCGAGCGGCATGCCAACGAGCGTTCCCTGCCCTTCTCCTGCAAATGCCTCCGCAGCGCGATTTGCAAATACGCATCGGAATTTTCGATCGATGTCGTTCTGGTCGCGTGCGAATCGAAGTATGCCGTTGGACGAGGTTTCAATAAGCGTCCGTATCAGGTGTTCGCTCTCTGCCAATTGACTCAGGGCCATGCGCCGTTCGGTAACGTCACGACAAACGACGACCATGCCGAGGTTTTGTCCCTTTCGGCCGGTTAGCGGTCCTACGCTTACCTCGTAAATATTGTCGCTATTCATGCGCAGCGTTTGCGTAAGATCGAGCTCCCTTGCCTGCTCAAGAATGGCGCGGGCCTCCGGAAAATCTTCCCAGAGCTTGCGGCCAATCAGTTCCTTTTCGTCGCCGTCGAGTAACTGCTGAGCTGCTTTGTTCGCACAGATGATGCATTGCTCGTTATCGACGACGAAAATAGGATCGCGAACGTGATCGAACAGGGTCTGGTAAGCAAGCGGACTGAATTCGTGCACGCGCATTTTCAAACTGGCGTAGGCGAAGAAAGGAAATACCAAAGCCAGGGAAAGAGAGGTAAACGGAAACTGGCTTGGCCCCATTCCGAGAAATGTGTTCGCGATACTGATCACGAATGGCAACAGCGCGCATGTCAGGAGCAAGGAAATGGTTCTCCGATGCGCGGGAGCAATGGTGGGGAGGCGACCAACAAGGGCGATCGCGGAGTAGCCAAAAAGCCCATAGGTGAATGGCGCATAAATCATTCGATACCAATAGTGATCCGTGACGTCGGAGTAACTGGGACCTGTCGCGGTTTCGCGAACGACCCAGATAATGCTGTGCATGGAGTTCGTCATTACCAACGCCGTAGTCGCCACAGGCACGATGCAAAGCATCACCAGTATGATTGTTTTCGGTGCGCCGACCGTATATTCGCGATAGATGGAATAGAACACGACAGGTATAAAACCGGCCGAGAAAAAACTCAATGTCCGGCCTATGCCGTAATAGGTAAGGTCAGTCGCCTCGTAGGAAAAAGCCGAACCGGCCAGCATCCCTGCAATCAGGAACAAAAAGAAGCTGACATTGCTGTTCGCATACTGCGGGCTGGACCGCGATACACGCACGGCCAGCGCCGCATAGGCGATAGCAAATGTCGCCAGGAATGGCGCGACCAAAGGGCTTAGCGAAGACATAAGGTAATGCTAACGGGCTACAGGACTACATAATGCGACCTGTGCCGCATTCCGCTAACCGGAGCGTGTATCCGGTCACATTTCGAGGCCCTCGACCGTATCTTCGATCAGTGTGTCGACCACGGACTTCAGGCTGTCCTCAACGCTGGCGCCGGATGCTCGCTCGAGCTCGTAATCCTTCAATTGCCGGTGGGCACTGGTGCCGCGCGTCAGAATGCGGAGAATCCCGTTGACCTCGCTCTCACAACCCAGTGCTTTCGCATCTTCCGCCACCAGCGAAAGCAAATCGTCGGTCAGGTCAGAGAACGGCACCACTGTGCCCTTGGCGAGATCGATCATTCCCTCGTCAAAGCTGTAACGCATGGCTCGCCAGCGATTCTCGCGAATCAACATCGGCGTGTAGATGCGCCAACGCTGATTGCGCGTGCGCAAGCGGTACAGCATGCGAAGTATGCATACGAGCAAGGCCGTGAGCGCGATCGTGTCTTCCAATCGCGTACAGACGTCCATGATGCGCGTTTCCAGGGTAGGGAAACGTGCACTCGGCCTGAGATCCCACCAGATGCGGGTCGAATCCTCGATCAAGCCAGCATCCATCAGGATATTGATGTGCCGCTGATACTCCGCCCAGCTCGCAAACCGTTCCGGCAATCCCGTGCGCGGCAAGGCATCGAAAATCGTCAGCCGGTAACTCTTCAAACCCGTATCCCGCCCATTCCAGAACGGTGACGAGCAAGACAGAGCCAGCAAGTGTGGAAGAAAATAGGACAGCTGGTTCATCAGGTCGATACGTAACTCGTCATCATCGATGCCGACATGGACGTGCATGCCGCAAATAAGCAGGCGTCTCGCGGCGCCCTGCATTTCCAGCGTCAGGGTGTCGTAGCGGTCCTTTTTCGTATGCTTTTGCTCCGTCCAGCTTGAGAACGGATGGGTTGATGCCGCTATCGGTGCCAGGCCATGTCGATCGGCCACTTCGACGATGTTGCGACGCAGTCGTGCAAGGTCTTGCTTGACTTCCTGCACGTTCCTGCAGACTTTTGTGCCGACCTCAATTTGCGAGCGCAACAACTCGGACGTTACCTGGTTGCCACACTTTTCCTCGGCCTCGACCATCAGCGTCGCAGGCGGGTCAATCACGAGCGCTCGCGTTTCCTTATCGACGAGCAGGTATTCTTCTTCAACGCCGATTGTGAACGTCGGTTCGCTTCCTCTCATTGTCTGCCCCCATTTTCTCCAATCGCCGCGGTATGGACTCTATTATTTTGTGCATAAGGCCCGCGATCTTCTCCACCCCCTCCTCCCCGTCGATCAAATCCTGGCGAACTTCGATACCAACATGCGGTAGTAATTTCGCTTCAGCGTGATGATCAATCGTGAAATCCTGAGGTGCCTTGCCCGAGTATGGTTCGTTATCGCCAACAAGATAACCCGCGTCTCGCAAGTCATCGAGAAGAATATCCCGCAGTCGCTGATCTGTATCCCAAAGTATGCCGAACTCCCACGGCCGCGCCTCGCCATTCATCACCGGCGTAAAACTGTGTATGGCGATAAAGGCAGGTAAGGAACCAAGATCCTGCAGGCGTCGTATCTGGCCGTCGACGGCATCGTGGTAGGGGTAGTAAATCGCATCCGCACGCAAGTCCTTGTCGCTCTGATGCAGATTTCGATTGCCGGGCACGACGATGCCATCGCCGTACTCGAGAAACGCACTGGGATCCATTAATTCCCGGTTGCAATCGACAATCAGGCGCGAATATTGTGCGAGCACGGCTGTCGTGCCCAAACTGGCGGCCAGGCTTTCGGTCAGGGGCCCGGCCCCGATATCGACCGCGAGGTGGCAGCGTCGGGCGAACGGATCGAGGCCCATCTCGCCGAGCGACCTCGGAAACCGACAGCTGGCGTGATCACAGACCAGCAATATCGGTAAAACAGAGAGGGGGTTCAGTACCTGGAACGGGCCCGGTTCATCCGCGGCCAGCAGGCCTGGTGCTATTTCGGAAGCGTTGTCGGGGCGGTCACCTGTCGTCATCGAGCCAGTTTACCGCAACACAGGCGCTAAGCCACTTGTCGAGACTTCGGATTACACTTACGCAAGCAACTGTCCCGCTTTCTTTCCCCAGGGTTCGAACGACTGCACCGATGCAGGCCTCGCAATGTAATAGCCCTGAGCAAATTCGATACCGAGTGCACCAAGTTTGTCCAGCACCTTCTTGGATTCCACGCGCTCCGCAATCGTTTCTATGCCCATCGCATGGCCGACAGAGCTGATAGCAATAACCATACTTTCGTCAACAGCA
>JAOUNH010000211.1 GCA_029881055.1 Gammaproteobacteria bacterium | reverse complement strand
ATCAGGAACATCATCGCGATCGCGTCCGGCAAAGGCGGCGTCGGCAAGTCGACCGTTGCTGTGAATGTGGCACTCGCACTGGCAGCCGAAGGTGCTGCCGTTGGCCTCCTGGATGCCGATATTTACGGCCCCAGCCAGCCACATATGCTTGGGTTGGCGGGCCAGCAGCCGGTCAGCGAGGATGGCAAGACGATGTTGCCATTGAGAGGACACGGATTGCAGGTCATGTCGATCGGGTTTCTTGTCGATGCCGACCAACCGATGGTCTGGCGTGGTCCCATGGTCACGACGGCATTGAATCAGCTGATGCACCAGACCGAGTGGCAGGACCTCGACTACCTGATTGTCGACATGCCGCCGGGCACGGGTGACATTCAACTGACGCTGTCGCAAAAGGTACCGGTATCCGGCGCCGTAATCGTGACAACGCCGCAGAACATTGCGACGCTGGATGCTCGCAAGGGCCTGGCCATGTTCAGGAAAGTCGCCATCCCGGTGCTGGGTGTTGTCGAGAACATGAGTACCCATATTTGCAGCTCCTGTGGCCATGAAGAAGCAATTTTCGGCAGCGGTGGCGCGGACAAGATCGTCGCGGATTTTGAGGTCCCGCTGTTGGGACGCCTGCCGCTGGACGCGCGCATTCAGCAGCAGACAGACAGTGGTTTGCCTACCGTGATTGCCGAGCCGGATTCGGATATTGCAGAAGCCTATCGCAGAACAGCCATGCGCATCGCCATCGCGCAGGCGGCGCAACGTACCGACTACACGTCAAAATTTGGCAGCATCGTCGTAGAGGGAAGCCAATGAGTATCAAGTCGGATCGATGGATACGGCGCATGGCGACGGAGCACGGCATGATCGAGCCGTTTGAGCCCGGCCAGGTTCGCGAAAACAGCAGCGGGCGCATCGTGTCCTACGGGACGTCAAGTTATGGCTACGATGTTCGTTGCTCAAACGAGTTCAAGATATTTACGAACATCAACTCGGTCATCGTCGATCCGAAGGCGTTTGACGAGTCCAGCTTTGTCGATCTGAAGAGCGACATCTGCGTTATTCCGCCGAATTCTTTCGTTCTTGCGCGAACCGTCGAGTTCTTCCGCATCCCGAGAACGGTGCTCACGATCTGCCTCGGTAAGTCGACCTATGCGCGCTGCGGGATTATCGTCAACGTGACGCCGCTCGAACCCGAATGGGAAGGGCACGTGACGCTTGAGTTCTCGAACACAACGCCACTGCCAGCGAAAATTTACGCGAACGAGGGTGTCGCGCAAATGCTGTTCCTGGAGTCGGACGAAGCCTGCGAAACGTCCTACCGGGATCGTGGTGGCAAGTACCAGGGACAAACGGGCGTTACGCTGCCGAAAGCGTGACTTTTCCGTCTGATTATTGCTGTGCCAGTACCCGGCCACGCCTGCGGGAAGGTATCCGGCGTGATGACTCGGGGACTGGCACGCAGTCAATCGGACTAGTAGTCAAAGATGACAGGTTCTTCCGCGAGTTTGCCGTCTATCCAGCATTGCCCGTTTAAGAACTTGGCGCGCCCCGAACCGACCCAAGCGGCGGCTTCCGGGTAAATACGGTGCTCAACCGCCTGCACGCGTCGCGCGAGTTCTTCGGCAGTTTCGCCGGGCTGCACTTCCAGCCTGCCCTGCAATATGCGTGGGCCACCATCCAGTTCCTCGGTCACGAAGTGCACGGTACTGCCATGCCACTTATCACCTGCGTCCAGTACTCTCTGGTGGGTGTTGAGACCCGGATACAAAGGCAGCAGGGCGGGATGGATATTCAGGATCCGGCCCGAATAATGGGCGACGAAATCCGGGCTCAGAATGCGCATATAACCCGCCAGAATCAGCAGCTCGGGTGCAAATGGTTCGAGTTCGCCAATGAGTGCACGATCAAATGTCGCGCGGTCCGGGTAATCGGTGTGCGGAATGCAGGCCGTCGGGATGCCTGCCTTTTCAGCGCGTTCGAGCCCGAAGGCCTGCGGGTTATTGCTGAATACAACCGCGAGTTCTAGCGAGAGACCGCCGCTGGCGACGGCGTCGATAAACGCCTGCAGATTGGTGCCCGATCCGGAAATCAGGATGGCTGTTTTGCAGGGTTTTGCCATCAGACGTATCGAACGGCTCGGGGTGCGGACGGATCAGCGGGAACGATGCGGCCGATTTGCCAGGCGCGCTCTCCCTGGTCATCAAGATGCCGGATGGTTTCCGCCGTACGCGCTTCGTCGACAATCACGACCATGCCGACGCCACAATTGAAAGTGCGCCGCATTTCCGCGACTTCGACCTGGCCGGTCTCAGCCAGCCAGTCAAAGACGGGTCCTCGCGACCAGCTGCCGGTGTCGATCTCAGCGTCCAGCGGCCCGTCAAGTACGCGCGGAACATTCTCGGTGATACCGCCGCCTGTAATGTGAGCAAGGCCTTTCACGGGCACAGACTGTATAAGCGACAGGATCGATTTGACGTAAATGCGTGTTGGCGTCAGCAGGACTTCGCTGGCGGGACGCCCTTCGATCTCGGCGTCGGGTGCGCGCTCGAGTATCTTCCGGATTAATGAATACCCGTTCGAATGCGGTCCGCTGGAAGCGATTCCGATAATTGAGTCGCCAACCCCGATGCGGCTGCCATCGATCAGCTGGTCGCGTTCAACAACACCGACCGTAAATCCTGCCAGATCGTATTCTCCGACCGCGTACATGTCGGGCATTTCTGCCGTTTCGCCGCCGATCAGCGCAGCACCGGCCAGAAGACAGCCGTCGGCAATCCCCGCAATAACACGACTTGCGACATCGTTATCCAGCTTGCCGCAGGCGAAATAGTCGAGGAAAAACAGTGGCTCGGCACCCTGCACAAGAACATCGTTGACACACATGGCGACGAGGTCGATGCCGATCGTGTCGTGTTGATTCAGGTGCTGGGCCAGCATCAGCTTGGTGCCGACGCCGTCGGTTCCCGACACCAGCACCGGCTCGCGGTAGCGGCCCGGTTGCAAGGCGAACATGCCGCCAAAGCCGCCCAGGCCGGCCAGCACTTCAGGACGTTGCGTGCGCCGGACAAAAGGCTTGATTCGTTCGACGAGTGCATCGCCGGCATCGATGTCGACCCCGGCGTCTTTGTACGTAAGTGGTTTATTGGTCATTAGGGAGTGGCATACTCTGTGAGGGCGATATAATAGTGCCTCATGTCGAACGGGGAAACACCGTTGTTCAAATCTCGAAAAATTAGCGGCCCGCGCATTTCGCGGCAATCTTTCGTTTACGCATCGATGGCGCTGCTATTGTCAGTGTGGTTGCTACTGCCTGCCCATGCGGTTGAGGTCCCTGCGCTTTATTCAGCGGAAGTTCCTTTGGACGAGGACTCCGACAGTCCGCGTGAAGATGCCTACAAAGCCGCACTCATTGAGGTTCTTGTGCGGGTATCGGGATCCGCGCTGTCTGCAAATGAGGCCGCGATAGACGAGATGTTCCCGGTACCGGCAGCCTACGTGACGCAGTTTCGACCGGGTACTGAAGACACGCTGTGGGTCACCTTTGACGGTGAAGCGGTCGAAAGAGTTTTGCGGGGAGCCGGGCAAACGGTTTGGGGGAGCGATCGGCCGCTTACCCTGGTCTGGCTGGCGGTGGATTGGGGACAGGGCGAACGTGAAATAGTCGCAGCGAGTGACTCGGATCGGCTTGCGCAGCCATCGCGATCCATAGATCGCAATTTATTGTTGCGGCAACGGGTGCTCGACATCGCTGCAGAGCGAGGGTTGCCGCTGGCCTTTCCCTTGCTCGATACGATCGATATTCAAGGCGTCACGTTCAGCGATATCTGGGGCGGTTTTGATGAACGCATCGTGGATGCGTCAAAACGGTATGACGCGAACTCAGTCCTCATCGGCCGTATCCGGCCATCGTCGAGCCAGCAGGACCGCTGGACCTATGTTTTCGGTGGTGAAACCCGCACCTGGACGGGCTCGGCAGAGGCCGTAATTGGCCAGGTGGCCGATTTGCTCGCGGCAGAATTCGCCGTTGGCGGTGATGCGCCTCTGGAAAGGGTTGCACTGAGTGTTGCTGGAATTCGGACTGTCGATGCATATGGGGCCGTGCAGAAGCTGTTGGCTGGCGTGAACCTGATTGAAGCCTTTCGAATAGAAAAGGTCGCCGGCGATATCGTGACCTACCAGGTTGACGTCCGTGGCGGCGCGACCCGGTTACGGCGCGCATTGCGCTTTGCCGGGCTGCTGGAGCAGGAGGGCGACCCGCGAATCGCTGATCCGACATCCCCATCTGCGCTAGAATTTTTCTACAGCCCCTGAATGTCGCAAAGGTCATAAAGTCTCCGCATGTCTCTGAA
>JAOUNH010000210.1 GCA_029881055.1 Gammaproteobacteria bacterium | reverse complement strand
AACGAGGACGGAGATGCCGGGCAGGGCCGCGTAGTGTGGCGAGTCCTTCGTGAATATCATGTCGAAGTGGCCGGGGAGCTTCTCCATCAACAGGCTGAAACCCGCGAGTGTGCCCTGGCCGCCGGACACTTCATCAAGGGAAATCATTGCGATCAGGATCCCGCCAAGGACGAGCAACGTGACCTGGATGATGTCGGTCAGCGCGACGGCCTTGAGTCCGCCGTAAATGGAGTAAGCAATAGCGAAGCCGGCAAGACCGATCATGCCCCAGGTAATATCGATGCCGGTGACCGTATTGACGGCCAGCGCCCCGAGCCAAAGTATCGACGTCAGGTTGACGAATACGTATATGCCGAGCCAAAACGTCGCCATGACGTTACGGACACGATGATCGAAACGCTGCTCCAGAAACTGCGGCATCGTGTAAATCCTGTGCTTCAGGAATACTGGCAACAACCACTTGCCGACGATGATGAGAGTAATGGCGGCCATCCATTCATAGGCACCGATCGCTATTCCCATCACGAATGCCGAGCCAGACATGCCGATGATTTGTTCAGCGGAAATATTCGCTGCAATCAGCGAAGCACCGATCGCCCACCAGGGCAGGTTGCGCCCGGCAAGAAAGTAGTCACTGGAATCTTTTTGGTGACCGGCTTTCTCTCGCGACACCCACTGCGCGAGTATGAGTAGCACAATCGCGTAGATGGCGACGACCGTGAAATCGAGTGCTTGCAAATTCATGAATGCCTTTCCTTATTAATTATTTTTCTTAGTAGCGGGCGCGAGTGACAGGCTCGATAATGAGCTCGGAGACCAACAGCGTGACTTCGTCGCTTAACCGTGCGCTATTGTACTTACTTGACGATAACCCTGTCATATACTGTGCCGCCAATGGGAGTCGCCGCAAAGTGAAATCTATCGTACTTGGAAACAGCGAGATCGTTTCGTCGCGACTCGTTTACGGCTGCATGCGTATATGTGGTGATAATTCTCGCAAGGACCGGGAAGCAGGCAAGGCGGCGCTTCGTGCTGCGGTCGAGGCCGGGTACACGCATTTCGACCACGCCGATATTTACGCTGGCGGCAACGCGGAGTCACTGTTTTCGGAGGTGCTGGATGAAACGCCCGGGTTACGCGCGAAACTATTGATCACGAGCAAATGCGGCATTCGCTTGCTCAATCAGCCTTCGGAGGGCTTGCCGAAGCGCTACGATTTTTCCCGGGATTATATTCTCAGCAGCGTTAAAGCTTCCTTGCAGCGCCTCGGCATTGACTGCCTGGACCTGCTCTTGTTGCATCGCCCCGACTATCTTCTTAATGCCGAAGACGTTGCCGGAACGTTCCGGATTCTAAAAGAGAGCGGCTTGGTTGCGAACTTCGGCGTGAGTAATTTCAGTCCGAGCCAATTCGCATTGTTGCAGAGTTACAGCGACGAGAAATTGCTGGTCAACCAGGTTGAAATTAACATCGACAACATTTCCGCTATCACGGACGGCACGCTGGATCAGTGCCAGAGACTCAAGGTTACGCCGATGGCCTGGTGCCCTCTAGGTGGCGTGGTTTATCCAGCGTGGGGTGGGACCCTTGCCAAAGAACAGTCGAACCGCATACAGGCCGAACTCGCATCCCAGTCCGCGAAGTACCAGGCGGAGCCCTGGATCGTCATATTGGCCTGGCTGCTGAAACATCCGGCAGAAATTGCCCCTATCATCGGTTCGACGCAGCCCTCGCGAATTGCAGCCGCACTGAGGGCGCTGGAATTGGACTACACTGCAGAAGACTGGTACCGGCTGCTGGAGGCGCGCAACGGCCGGGAAGTTCCCTAGCTGCAGTATTGAGGTGGAATCATGAATCTACTAAAAAAAATTGCGAAAGGATTCGCCTTACTCCTGCTCCTCGCTATCGTCGCACTGGGCATCACGTTGAGTTACGAGTCAGCCTGTGAGCCGGCAACTGCTCCGCCATTGGACACAGAACTTATGCAAGCGGCACAGGTTCGTTGTTACGGCTCGCCGGATATCATCGACGTAGTCCAGGTCGAAAAACCTGCGCCGGCCGACAATGAAGTGCTGGTCAAAGTAGTAGCGGCCGGCGTCAATCCGCTCGATTCACATTACATGCGCGGCTCGCCCTACATCATGCGCCTTGCGCGAGGCATCGGTAAACCGAATGTCACAAATCTTGGTGTCGATTATGCGGGCACGGTTGTGGCTGTCGGCAAGGATGTCACGCGCTTTAAACCCGGGGACGAAGTCTTTGGTGGCCGGGACGGCGCCTACGCCGAATACCTGACAACCCGCGCGAACGGCGGCCTGGCCCTGAAGCCTGGCAATATCAACTTCCAGGAGGCCGCCGCGGTACCTATTGCCGGACTAACGGCGTTGCAGGCGCTGCGAGATAGCGGAATGTTGCAGCCGGGCCAGAAAGTCCTGATCAACGGCGCGTCCGGTGGCGTCGGCACCTTCGCCGTGCAGATTGCCAAGTCGATGGGTGCGGACGTGACCGGTGTCTGTAGTACCCGAAATGTCGACATGGTCCGCGCTCTCGGCGCTGATCATGTTATCGATTACACGGTGAATGACTACACGCAAAGCGCGCAACGCTACGATCTGGTCGTCGACATGGTGGGTAATCACGGTGTGCTTGCGAATCGGAGTGTGCTGGAGCCTAGCGGACGCTACGTCATCGTTGGCGGTGCCAAGGGTAACTGGATAGCGCCCTTGTTGGGCCCGATCAAGGCGATGTTGTTGTCGCCTTTCGTCGATCAGGAACTCGGCATGATGCTGGGGCATATACGGGCCGAGGATCTTGAAGTCCTGGGAGAACTGATGCTAAAGGGTGAACTCAGGCCGGTAATCGACCGGAGCTACCGGCTAAGCGATCTCGCCGACGCGATTAGCTACCTGGAGACCCGTCGCGCGCAGGGAAAAATCATCGTCGACATGCCCTAGCCCGGATTCTACAGTCCGCGGCCTGCCGCGCTACCGACCAGTTTATTGGCGTCCATGTCATAGACGGCACAAACAACCTCCCGATCGTTTTGTGCCCAACTCTCCGCGCTCGGATACATGGTCGTGATTTCCAGTGCTGACGATTCGTAGTCCTTACCCACGAAAGATTCGAAACGTGCAGCGCAGGAGCGGTGCGCGAGTTCGAACATGGATTCTTCGTCCGTATAACTTTCCAGGGAAATATCGAAAACGGCAAAAGTTTCGTTGTCGTGCGGTTCGGAACAGGGAACGCCTGCGACGCTCAAAACCTCTTCGCTGAATGTGTCTGAATCGTTATAGCAATCGCCGACCCTGACATTGAAAGCGCCGACATTTCCCTCACCGATAATTGCCCCGGAGCCATCGCGATCGGCATCGGTTACCGCACCGTAAATGCCGAATCCCAGGGCTGCGAGGATATAGATTGCCCAATTTTTCATAATGCCTCCCTGGCAATAGCGCGCGTTCTCGACGCCCCAGTGTGCTTGGTATGCGGTTTCATACAAGGACCCAGGTCTCGTAATCGAACCCGGCATCGCCGGTGCGGATATACTTTCGAAAACATGAACCGATAACGGAGCGTTTATGAACTATCGCCATCTGGGCAAAGCAGGAATCCAACTAAGCGAACTTTCATTCGGCAGCTGGGTTACCTTTCATAATCAGGCAGACGTCGATGCGACCGTTGAGATGATGTCCGCGGCCTATGAGGCCGGCGTGAATTTCTTTGATAATGCCGAAACCTATGCGGCCGGCAAGTCAGAAGAGATCATGGGCGCTGCTTTGAAGAAGCTCGCCTGGCGCCGTGGCAGTTACCTGATTTCGACCAAGCTGTTCTGGGGCTTGCATACAGGTCCGAACGAAAAGAACACACTGAATCGCAAGTACCTGCTGGAAGCTATCGATGGCTCACTGGTGCGACTCGGCACAGACTATGTCGATCTGCTCTTCTGCCATCGCGCCGATCCATCGACGCCTGTCGAAGAAACGGTTTGGGCAATGCACAACATCATTGAACGCGGCAAGGCCCTCTATTGGGGCACTTCGGAATGGGAGGCTGCCGATATCGTCAGTGCGATCGAGATCGCGGAGCGCCACCACCTGCACAAGCCAGTGGTTGAACAGCCCGTCTATAACTTGTTCGAACAACATCGCCTCGGCCCGGACTACAAAGCGGTTTATGAAGAGCACCGCCTCGGTTCAACCACGTGGAGCCCGTTAGCGTCGGGACTACTGACCGGCAAATACAAGGCGGGCATTCCCGGCGACAGTCGTGGCGCTCTCGAAGGATTCGACTGGTTGCGTGACAAGCTCACGGACCAGGGCCGGCTTGCGAAGGTGTCGGCGTTGGAGCCCCTGGCGGCTG
>JAOUNH010000043.1 GCA_029881055.1 Gammaproteobacteria bacterium | reverse complement strand
TCGTGGATGCTGCTGATCCCCGCTACCTTGCTGGCCGTGATACTGCTTGCGTTCAATTTCCTCGGCGACGCACTGCGCGATCATTTCGATGCGAGGCAATCACGATGAGCTTGCTCGAGGTTGAAAGCCTTAGCGTAAGTTACGACGATGTTGCCGTCGTTAACGCGGTAAGTTTCAAGGTGAGACGCGGCGAGTCCGTCGGCATAGTCGGCGAGTCAGGATCCGGGAAGTCGCAAACGGCGCTTGCGCTACTGGGCCTTCTGCCGGCGAATGCAACAATGAGCGGCAGCGTTCGTTTCGATGGTGAAGAGCTCGCGAACGCAGGCGCCAGGCAGCTCAACAGCGTTCGTGGCCGTCGCATCGGCATTGTTTTCCAGGATCCGATGCAGGCGCTCAACCCTTACTTGCGGGTCGGCAAGCAGCTGCGGCAAATCTTGCTGCAGCACAATCTTGCCAGGGGGGCAGAGGCGGATACGAAAGTCGTCGCGATGTTGCGGCGTGTCGGTCTCCCCGATCCCGAGGCGCAATTTCGGGCTTACCCGCATGAACTGTCCGGCGGTATGCGCCAGCGCGTAATGCTGGCGTCCGCGCTCATTTGTGAGCCGGACCTGTTGATCGCTGACGAGCCGACGACAGCGCTCGACGTGACTGTGCAGGCACAGATTCTGGATCTCCTCGAAGAACTTCGTGACGATACGGCGCTGCTTTTGATCACCCACGACCTCGGCATCGTTGCCGGACGCTGCGAGCGCCTGCTCGTTTTTCAGGAAGGGGTGCTGATCGAGTCCGGCGCCACAACGTCCGTCTTCTCGTCGCCCGAAAACCCGCACACGAAAAAACTCCTGGCGGCTACTCTGCGGACGGATCGCGGCGACATCGCGGAGCCGGTGACCGGAGCTACCGTCCTCGGCGTCGACAATGCGTCGGTGAGTTATCGCGATTCGACCCGGGACCGGTTGGTTGCCGTCACGGACGTGAGCCTGACGCTGCGCAAGGGCGAAACGCTGGCCATCGTCGGCGAGTCCGGTTCCGGCAAGTCGAGTCTTGTGCGAGCGTTGCTCGGCCTGATCCCGATGCAGAGAGGAAAAGTCGTGTATGCGGGAGAGTTACTCGAAGGACCTGTGCTATCGCGCGCGGCGTCACAACGCAGGGACTTGCAGCTTGTGTTCCAGGACCCGGCCAGTGCGCTGAATCCGTCGATGCGCGTAGCGGCCATCGTAGGTGAACCCTTGCTCGCAAATTCGCCGGCCCTGTCGGTCAAAAGCCGCAGCGATCGCGTCATCGCCATGCTCAACAAGGTGAGCCTGGACGAAAATATCCTGCGGCGCTTTCCGCATCAGCTGTCCGGAGGGCAGGCGCAACGCGTCGCAATTGCCCGCGCATTGATCCTCGAACCCAAAATCCTGATCTGCGACGAAGCCGTAGCGGCATTGGATGGCACGGTTCGTAAACAAGTGCTGCAATTGCTCCGGGATATCCAGCGCGAAACCGGACTGTCGATTATTTTCATTTCGCACGATCTGGGCGTCGTTCGGGCGATCAGTCATCGCGTCGCGGTGATGTACCTTGGGCGATTGGTGGAAGTGGCAGCTACGGCAAGTCTTTTCTCCAGTCCATCGCATCCTTATACAAGGGCCTTGCTGGACGCTTCGCCAGTTCCGGATCCGCGAGTCACGCCCATCGCCGCGCCATTGAAGGGCGAGACGCCGTCACCGCTGGCGCCGCCGTCGGGTTGCGTGTTCCACCCGCGTTGCAGCTATGTCGAAAGTGAATGCAGCAGGCGAAGCCCGGAATTGCGAACCATCAGTAACACACGCGTCGCCTGCCACCGGGCCGGGAACATTACACTGGCTCGATAGGGCGTGGCTTGCTAAGCCGACGGTATTTCTTTATCGTGCTGGCGGCCCACGAAACAGGTCTGCATTGAGGAAAAACGAAATGAACACCAGAAAATTGCTGCGCCTTGCGGCGCTACCTTTGTTTGCAATACTCGCGGCCGGTTGCTCGACGGCACCACCGACTATCGACACCAGTGAAGGCGCGGTAGCCACGTTTGACGGCCTGTACCCGGTCTTAAATTCCAGGGCCGATGCGGCCTGGGCAGCGCCCGGCATGGATCTCTCGGGATACACCAAGATCATGCTGCGCGGCGAGGGAATCGAATACCGGCCCGGCGGGGAATCCGGCCGGACCATGATGGCGAGATCTAACGCAAGTCATTATGAAGTGACCGAAGCGCAAAGAGAGCGCCTGCTGGCCACGGTCCGGGAGGCGTTTCTGAAGGAGCTGGGCAAGAGCACAAGGTTCACACTGGTTGACGAGCCCGGCCCCGATGTATTGATGATTCGTGGCGCGCTGCTGGATGTTGTGTCTTTTGTGCCGCCGGACACGGTCGGTCGGACTGAGGTTTTTCTGAGCTCGGTGGGAGAAGCTACGCTTGTGCTCGAGATACGCGATTCCATTACGCACGCAATTTTCGCGCGCGCGGTTGATCGCGATGCAGCGGAGGCCATGAGTGGAACATTGCAGCGCTCCAACCGTCCGATGAATACATCTGAGGTCAGGCAGATGGTTCAGCGCTGGGCGCGATCCTTGCGCGAGGCCCTTGAAGGCTTCACAGGCTAGGAAATTGCAGCCTGGCCGCCCGTTGCCGGGCGGCCAGGCACGCACTATTTGACCGGCTCACTCTGCCCGGCGACAAACGGAAAGCCGGCGAAGTAATTGGGCACCGCGGTATTGACGGTTTCTTCCAGGGCGTTCATTTTCTTGGAAGTTACCTTGCCGATGCCGACGGCCTCCCAGACCAGCTTGTTCGCTTTGGCGTCAACGAGATCAATATTGAAGGTACCTTCGGTGTACTGGGACACATTGGTTTCCGTACCGTACCCATAGCCGACCCACGGGGAATAGTAGCCGCCGCGGTAGCCATAATAGCCACCGTACCCGGCGCCCATCGACATTGACGTCGAGGGGCTACTCGTCACCTTGATCTTCTCCTGCAGGTTGGCGTTGAAATTGATGAGCAAGTCAGGATTGCCGGACTCAACGTATCCGCGCTTCTCCATTTCGACCTTGATTGCTGACGTGACGTACTTGGAGAACATGCCCTGGTACTCGGTATTCTCGGGACCTGCATCAGCGAAGAAGCCATAGGTTTTGTAGTCACCGAAATCGACCGACTTGTCGTAGTCGGAGCGGATATCGGGGCCGGACGCACAGCCCGAGGACAGGGCGGCCAACAAAAACAGGCCTAATGGTTTTCCAACTCTTGCAAACATGCTGTGGTACATAATCAACTCCGTATGCTGTGGCGGCTAAAGAACCGCGGGGATGTGATGGTTATTATCTGGAAAAAACGGGCGCCTACAGCTTCGCGTCCGTGCAGACACCGAAGACACTGACGGCGAAGCCATCGCGAGCTACGGCAACCGTCAGGCGACCGGTCTCAACGTCGATTACAAAACTGAAAGCCCTTCCGCCCTCAACGCCCTGAAGATATAACACGCCGTCGCTCTTCAGAAAACTCGTAAAGGAAGTCGAACGATTCAACTGGCTTGCCTTGGTAGTCGATATCGTCTTCTTGTCAGTGTCAATAACGACAAAGTCCGGAACATCAAGCTCGTGGGTCGAGGTCGTATAGCAAATATCGTTCTCAATGCAAATCTGCACCTGCGCAGCGGCGCAGAGCATCCTGCTGACGCCGTCAAGGTTGTCCGCCTGCGCGAGACCGCCGGTCATTATTGCCGCCAGGGCGAAAACGAGTTTTTTCATCTTATCTCTCCGGAAAAGCGAGGTATTGGCATCCTGTAAGGGCAATGCCACCGAAAAGTCCTAAAAATTCAGCTTGATAAACGCCAGGGCACCGTCGTATCGCCAGTCAACATCGCCATTAAACCCGGCTTTCTCCACGCCGACATTCAGTTTCACGCTGTTAAGGCCAAGACCGAGCGCCATGTTTTCGAAGAGTTGATAATCGATTCCCGCGTAAATGTCGTACAGGGAGCCGGAGTAATCGCCGTAGTCCACGGCGAAAATTTCGGCGCTGCCGCGAAACGACCATTTGTCCGAAAAGTAATACTCGCCCCGCATGCCGACGACGGGTAGCGGCGCGGTCACTCCCGCACCGGATACCTGGCCGATCGATTCGGCAGCAAGTGTGGTGCCGATGTCGGCGATATACAGGCCACCGGTCACGCCAAGGTACCCGCTGTCTCGCTGCAGAAACGACCACGTGTAAGCAAGCTTGTAAATATTAAGGTCAAAAAGGGCGCTGATATCCGTATCTATTGGGTAGATTTCGCCGTCCCATTCGATATCCCTGTCAATCTGCTTGAATGCCGTGCGCGACAAATCGAAGACGCTGAAGTCAAGTCGGTGTTTCTCGTTGAACTTAAAGTAGCCGTCGACCCGAAACACCGAATCGGACTTGTCGAGACCGAGATCGCTCTCGAGATCAATGGGTGTTCCACTGCCTGGGTTCTCGCCGTCAATTCTCGTCTTGCTGTCTCGCTCGGTGATGAATACGCCAAGACTGATGCCGAATCGATCGGAGCCCGCGGCTAATGCATCTGCGTACGGCAATGTGATTGTACCCATCGTCACCAGGGCGGTGAACAGGGGTGCGAGTCTGATATTCATTTTGGTTCCTTTGCTGGACTGGAGCGCAAGCCGATGCTTCAGAGTGGGCCGCGCGCGGCGATTATCTCACTGAACGGCTCGGCATCAATACTCCTTTGGGGCCGGGAAAGAGTATCCGTTATGCTATAGCCGGACTCTACTGAGAATCAGAGGATAGTACCAATGACGTGTCAATTGCCGCGGCCCCTGAAGCCAGTCTGCGCAAGCCTGCTTTCTGCACTGATCCTGCTTGTAAGCACAAATACTTATGCCGCGAAAACGGACATCGTCCTGCTGGTCAACGGCGACACGATAACCGGGGAAGTTAAGTCGCTGGACTTCGGCTCGCTGCGCTACAGCACCGATTCGATGGGCACAGTCAACATCGACTGGGAGGATGTCGCCACGATCAAAAGCGACCAGAAACTACAGGTCGAAATAACGAGCGGCACCCGGTACTTCGGCAGCCTCATAGAGTCGGAGACTCAACACAGTATCATCGTTGTCACCAAAAATGGACCCGTGGAGATCGAAAACTCCGACGTTACGCGAATGACGCCCATCGAAACCGACTCGCGTCTTGTAGAGCGGCTCGATGGTTCCATCAGCCTCGGTACAAGCTCGCAGAAAGGCAGCGGAGTATCGACACTGAATCTGAGTAGCAATGTTCAGTATCGGACGCGCACCTACCTGATTGGTCTCGATATCAACTCCACAATCACCGATCAACCCAGCGAAGAGACCAGTTCACGCCACAACGTCAGCAGCAATTACCAGCGCTTCAGGAGCAACCGCTGGTTCACTGAGTGGTTGGCGAGCTGGGAGCGAAACGACGAACTCGGCATTTTGTCACGCTTTCAAGTCGGTGCGGCGGTTGGCCGCTACCTGGTGCAAACGAACAAAAACCAGTTCTCTGTAAAGGGTGGACTGGTAGAGTCACGGGAGTCATTTGTTGGCGATACGGAAAGCGACACCAAGGCGGAAGGACTGCTGGAGTTTCGCTACCTCCATCGCAGGCTGATACCGAAGGCGTCGGCGAGTTTTGTGAGCACGATTTATCCGACACTGAGCGACTTCAGTGCATTCAGGGCTGAAACGGACCTTACTTTCCGCCGGGAGTTCATCGACGATCTCTTTTTTGACCTCTCGGTCTACCACTCCTACCTCAGCAAACCGCCGGACGGCAGCGCCAGTACCGACTACGGTGTTACGACCTCGTTAGGCTACTCTTTCTAGACAGGCTGTAGAATGCAGGAGCATAATCCTGCTCCCGCCAAACAAACCAAGACAGATCCGTATGAAAACCAAAGTACTTGCCGGAGCATCGTCAATCCGTGCATGGATCTGTTTTTTTGTCGCTGCAATGAGTTCCGCTGCGGCGCTTGCCGAAGAAAAACCGGATGCCTGGCAGTTTCAAATTACTCCCTATATCTGGTTGCCAACCATTGAGGGCTCGTTGCGTTACCAGCCACCACCGGGTGGTGGTGGCGGCCCCGATATTGCACTGGGACCGACCGACTGGCTGGATCTGCTAAACATAGGCGCGCTCGTGGCGGCCAGCGCTAAAAAGGGCCGCTACAGCATTCTGACCGACGCGGTTTATCTCAGCCTGACGGCCAAGAACGACGGCAGAGTCATTTCGGTTGACGACAACATCAGCGTACCGGGCACGCCGATCAGGGTCCCGGTGAATATCACCGCCACTCTTGACACGCGGTTAGACCTGGACGGACTGGCCTGGACGCTCGCCGGCGGCTACTCCATCAAGGAGAACGAAAGGTCCTCCATCGACCTGATCGCGGGCGTCCGGTATTTCGGTGTCGATACGACGACAAGCTGGAGCCTGGATGCGGCAATTACGACGCCAGGCGGTACGGTACTGTTGCCCGCAGAGGGCAGCACGGATCGTGATGTCGATTTGTGGGACGGCATCATCGGCTCACGCGGTCACGTACGGATCGGGGAGGGCAAGTGGTTGGCGCAATATTACGTCGACGTAGGCACCGGTTCATCGGATCTCACCTGGACCGCAATGGGCGCGCTGGCCTACGAATTCGGTTGGGGAGACGTCGTTCTTGCCTACCGTCACCTCGAGTACGACCAGGACGCGGGCGGTCTCTTCCAGGGATTCAGCTTCAGCGGACCCGGGCTGGGCGCGCGATTTCGATTTTAGGCGCACTTGATCGACACAGTTATTTAGGAACACGGTTTGAGGATTACGCAATGAAAAACCTGATTACTTTTTCACTCCTGTTGATGGTGCTGTTTGTGAACAGCGTTGCTGCAGAGGCGCCCGCGAAGACGCTCGCGGCGACCATTGAAGTTTACGTTTTTCCTGCCAAGGGTCAGGCAGCGGATCAGCAATCGAAAGATGAAGCAGAGTGTTATGGCTGGGCGGAAAGCAGTTCCGGCAGTGACCCCTTCCAGCTGCAGAAAGACAGCGAACAGCAGCAACAGCAAACCGAGCAGCAAGTGCAGCAGGCCCAGAATGCCACGCAAGGCGCGGGTGCCAAAGGTGCTGTCAGGGGTGCAGCGGCCGGCGCCTTGATCGGTGAAATTGCGAACGATGATGCGAGTGAAGGCGCAGCCTACGGTGCGGCTGTTGGTGCAGTTGCGGCACGACGTCGAACCAAGGCCGCCAGCGCACAGGCCCAGGAACAGGCGAAGGCACAGGGTGCCGCCAGCCAAGAGGCGACTGCCGAGCAGATTGGTAATTTCAAGAAAGCATTCAGCGTCTGCCTCGAAGCCAAAGAGTATATGGTCAAGTATTGATCTGGCGCGTCACGCAACAGACTTCGCATCGAAATGAAACTATTTGCACCGTGGCTGGTGCCGTTGCTGTTCGCGCAAGCCGTTTTTGCCGAAGCGCCAGCGGAATCCAGCGGTCAAGTAACGCCGCCGGGTTCAGACCTGACGCCCGATATACGGGACGACGACACCAAACTGAAGCTGCAGAAAGGCGACACCGTCGTTGTGCCTATTCCCATTTCGAATCCCACTCTCGACACGGGCCTGGTGCTTGGCGGCGCGTATTTTTACCCACAGTCGGAAGAACAAAAGAAGGTCCAGCCCGCGTCCGTTACCGCGGTTGGAGCGATGTACACGAGCAATGAAAGCTACGCTTACGGAATCGGCCAGCAAAACTACTGGGATGAGGACCGGTGGCGATTCAACGGCGTGTTCGGGCACGCGGATCTGGACCTGGTCCTTGGCGCCGACGACGCATCCGGTGTCAGGCGTGAGACGAGCTGGCTGGTTCGCGGAGACTTTCTGCAAGCGTCTTTGTCCAGGAGGGTGGCCGGCGACTGGTACGTGGGTGTGCTCGGCCGCTACGTGAACGTCGTGCAGGGTCTTGAAATTGATTCTGAAACGGGCGGGCTCCACACGGCTCCCGAAATCACATCGGCAGGACTTGGGATAGAGCTTGAATTTGATCAGCGCGACATGCCGCTGAATACCTATGAAGGCCATTCCTTTGAAGTTAGTGCGCTCTTTAACGATCCGGGGCTCGGCAGCGACAGGGCCTATCAGTCCTATGCGATGGCATTCCGCTCCTACCATGAGTTGTCGCGACCGATCGTACTCGCCTGGGAACTGAAAGCGTGTGGACGGGGCGGTGAAGTTCCTCTTTGGGACGCATGCCTGATCGGATTGCGCGGCTTCCCGGTAACGGATTATCTCGGTCGCTCGTCGGCGTCCGCCCAGTTCGAAGCCAGGTGGCGGACAGACGGTAAATGGGGTTTTGTTGGTTTTGCCGGCGGCGGCTACGTAAACCACTCCTATAGCGCCTATAAGGAACGGGACATTATTCCGAGCTACGGAATCGGTGTGCGCTACATGGTCCTCGCGGCAAAAAGAATCAACTTGCGTATCGACTTCGCGCGCTCAACGGACAGCGACGCCATTCATCTGTCGGTCGGCGAAGCATTCTGAGCGTTACTGCAGGCCCTCGCTGGACAGCGACGACAATCGGCCACTAAATGTTTCTGCTGCCTCCTCTCGCACATCGTTGCAGGGATCGGCCGACCGGGACACTCGGTCCCAGGCGGCTTTCGCCAACAGGGACAAGCCAGCTGTGGCAACCGCCACCCCGCCGGTCACGAGTACCCCCTGCTCGTCGACGGCAAGACGCGGCGCGGCAAGCGTGCCGACCACCTTGATAAACGGATTGAGTATCTGGCCCGCGCTGATGGATACGCCCTTGCGCGGATTGGTGCGTACGTTCGCGGTAATCTGCTCGTTCTTCAGGTTTAGCGACATAGCGGCAACGACCTGTATCTTGTCTGTGCGCATGAAAGAGCTGGGAGTGGAAACCAGCTGCCCATCGCTGATGTCGAACGGGAAGATGGCGCAGTCAAATTTTGTCACCGACTCCGTTTTAGAGAATGGGTTAATGGTTGAAACGATCTCATTGAGCACGTCGCCAAAGAGCATGTTCAGAAGCTCCTTGTTCGCTGATTGGCCGTCATAGATGTCCAGGAAAACGACGCCGTTGGCATTGCTCGCGAGAGCACGTAAGTCGGCGCCACTTGTTTCGAGGTTGACGTCGAGGTTGGCTGTACCGCTGAAGCCGTCGTTGGACCCGGGCGTACCAAGTTTGACCTCACGCGCCGCTATTTCGAGTTTTGTCTTGCCGACGCCATCCCGGGCTTCAATGCTCGCCCTCGCCTGCATCCACCCGGACAGGCCCTGAAGCCTCGCGCTGTGCAGGCGCAACGCACCATCGCGAAGATCCGCGTGCATTGCGATATTGCGGAAAACAAGGTTTCCACGCCGCAACTCGCCGATCTCCAGTTTGACGGCAGCATTCACACTCTTCATCGTGTCAAATGGAATGGCGAGGTCGGGGATCACACGACCATCCGTGCTCTTTGGCGCTGGCGTTGCCGCTTGCTCTTCCTCTTCGAGCCACGGCGACAGTAAGATCGAATCGGACTTTATGTCGACCTCAAGTTCCGGAATGTCCGCGTTCGTGTAGCGAACAAAGCCGCGAACCTCGCTGTTTCCCAGTAACGCGCGCAGGCCCTCAACGGTGTATGTCTTGCCACCACTGCCCACGATTCCGTCCAGTTCGAGCCGCTGATCAACAAAACGAGCGCCCTCGAAAAGGCCGAGTTTCGCCAGGCTTGGCACGCGCGCACTCAACTCGAACTGCGTTGAAGACAAGTTCTGGTCGAAGTTGAGGTCGCCGTGAGCAGCGACGGTCATGTCACCGACCAGGATGTCGAGCTTTTCCAGCGACAGGTGCGCCGCTCGCAGCGTACCGCTGGAGCTGATCGTAAACGGTGCTTCGAAAAACTCGATGCCGGCCGCCTGGCCCAGCATCGAGCGAAAATCCTGACCATTCGCCCGGACATTGAATTTTGCGCGGGGTTGCGTTCCCGAACGTCCCAGCACCAGGTCCAGCCTGATCGCGCCGCGTGGCCGCTCGAGTTCGACGTTTTTCAGCTCGATAGAGTTTACCTTGATCGTAGCGTCGGCAGAAAACGAATACGGCCCGGGCTGTGGCTGAAAGTCTTCGATATGATCGACGAGCTCCTCCAGTGCCGGGCCGCTGGCGCTGAAACTGAGCTCAGTTCCGGAGAACCCCTGCGTTGGCTGGAGCAGGCCGCTGAACGATAGTGTCGAGCGGCCTAGCGTCCCGCCGGTGTCGCGGAAGCGGTAACCTCTGTTTTGTATTTGCAGCCGGCCTTTGAGGTCATAGGGCTTCGCGGGAATTTCATCGACAGCTGCAAACGAGCCGACCAACTCGGCGAGATCAGGCCCTTGCAGGCCGAAAGACAGGTCGCTACCAACCAGCCCGGGCTGCATCGCAATCAGGCCATCAAGCGATGCTCTGAGCTGACCTAACTCGATCGTGAGCGTTTCCCGGATCCGGATGCCCTCGGCAGTGATAGTCGCTGCCCCGCCGACCGAAATGGGTGCATCCGGCATCCTGGTGAGGCCGTAGGCCTCGGTGAGCCGGGCTAAATTTGGACCTTCGAGCCTGAAGCGCAGATCACTGCCGATGTAATCGGGCGCATCGCCAAGATGGCCGTCTGCCTCAGCGCGCCCCAGTGAAGTCTCCACCCGGAGTTGCACAATGTCGACGCCGTCCGGACTCACCTCGAGATCGAAGTTGAGCTCAAATACGCCTGTCGCATTGCCGGGCAACTTCATCAGTTTTCGAAAGTGCTCAAAGTCGGGTCCCGCAATCCTGAGGTGCGCCTCGCCTTCATTGAGACCGGGGAATTTTGGCAGGTGGCCGCTGAGGTCGAACTCGGCATTGGCGAACAAAAGGTGCGCGCGCTCGACAGTCAGCAGAGTGTCCTGTCTCTCAAGGTCAATCTCGATATTGAACGGCGCGTCCGGAACATCGTGTACGCCGAACAGTTTCAGGATCCGGCTGAGATCAGGACCCGATGCACGTAACCTCAAGCTACCGTTCTCAATGTCCCGAAGGTCGGACACGAGTCCCACGGCATCCACCGCGCTCTGGCCTACACGTCCTGCAACCGCGAGTGTCAGCGGGCTGCTGTCATCCGCGGCGCTCAGCGAACCCGTCAGGTCTATGTCGCCGGTACCGCCTTCGGTGATCTGTAGCAGCCGTGCGACGTCATTGACGTCCGGACATTTGATCGCAAACTCCAGCATCGGTCGGCGCAGGTCCGCCAGGTCATCAATCAAGCCGTTGCTTGAGACGCTAAGGGTATCGAACTGGCCGACAAACTCGTACTCGATATTCTTGTGTTCGAGCACCGCACCCCAGGTGCCGACGGTGCCCTGTAACCGGACCTCACGATCATTCAGCGTACCCGCCAACGTCAGCTCGACCGTTGCGTCGGCCCGGTGCCGCTGGTGCAATTGCAGGATCCGGAAGTCGAGCGGGCCGGTGCGCTCCGGACTCTCATAAACGAGGCGCACGGCATTGATATCAATTTCCCGAACCAGGAATGCGGGGCCGACGACTTTCGCATCGCTTGTCGCCTCTGACGTCGCAAGAGGCAGCGCCCAGTTAGGCTCGCCATCAGTACGCCGAAGCAGGCGAATATCGGCATCATCGAGGCCGACAAACCCAATCTCGATCGGGCCCTTGATAAGAGACCAGGTATTCAGCCGCAATTCGAGATGGCCGATCTCGACCATCTCGGCCTTGTCTGCCCAATCCGGATTTCCAAACCGTACGCCATCGGCGACGACGACGGTCTCACGGCCAAGATTGACACTGAACTCACCGGAGATGACGAAACTGCGGCCGGTCTTGTCGCTGACCCATTGCTCCAGTTGGGGTTTGAATGCACCGAGATCCGCGGTCCACAGCCAGGTACCGGCAGCAATCAGCAAGCCCAGGAAGGCGAGGCCGGACCAGAGAAAGATTTTTCGTGCGCGCATGTCAGCGAAAGCGGTGGACGTGGCGTTTAGTTGCCACCGAGATTGGCGTCCAGGAATCCCCGAAACAGCCCAGCCCAATGTTTGGCGGCGGTTTCGACGGATGCCCAGTCGGTTGTTTCCCCGCTATTGCCCGCGAACTGCGGATTAGCGTAGCTATCCGAAGCACGCCCGAGGACCTCGCCCGTGCCCGAGTCTCGCAACTCCATGAGGAATATCAACACGCCCGGCCTGGAGAGTGTCTCGAGGTCACCCCGAAAATCGACAAGGTCGCTGTACGATGCGTGCCGCAAATCCACCAACGAGGCCTGCACCTGAAGCATCCCGGGGCCTGGCTCGCGCGTGTACTCGTAGCCGGCAAGCTCGGCCGTGAAGGTCTTCTGGAAGATGCTTCGAATCCTTTTGATGTCTTCCTCCGGAACCGTCGAGTTCTTTGGAAAAAAGATTCCCATGTCGTCGACCAGCAGTCGGTCGTACTGACTGAAGTCCGCACCCACAGCGACCTTGGCCGATTCAACACTGGCATTCTTGCTGACCCGGAAGCTTTGTGTTTCGACGGTCGTACAGGCACAGAGCGTTGCAAGGCTTGCTACCAGTAGCGCCGCTGCCAGTCGTTTTCGCTCTTGAATGATCGACATGCTATGACTCCTGCTAGTCGGGTTCCACAAGCGGAATCATATCTGCAAGATTGACATCAATTTCCGCGTCGATTTTGTTTTCGATCTGATAGAAGCGCGCGACCTTCAACGACGGCAGCACTTTCTTAAACCTGGGCAAGAATCGCTGTCTCACCTTGAGTACGTCACTTTCGATCGACATGTAATTCTTAAGCAGCGTGTCGGCATAGCTGTCGCTGAGCTCAGCTGAGTCATAAGCCTGCAGGTAGCCGGTGATCAGTTCCGTCTGGCGGTCCCGGACCGCGGTCATTTCCTTCTGGTACTCTGCGTAGACCGGCCAGAACAACGTGGCCTCGCTCTCCGTTAGCAGCAGATCCTCCCGCACAACTTTCTGGCGCTCGTATGCCAGGGCCGCCCTGGCCTCAGCCAGCGCCTCCGGGTCGCTAACCTGCCCAAAAGCGGACCCGCCCACCAAGAGCAAAAAAACTGTCGCCGCGCCGAACCAAATAAAAGGCGTCCTGAATGCGATCATTTCCAATTCCACCTGTGGAGCAAAATGACAGCGTCACTATATCACCGCGACCCGCGCCGGGAATAAGCAAAGCGCGCAACTTGTCGCCTCGGCTTGACCTGCCTCTATCATTTCCGCACTGTTATGCGCATCATGCGCCTTCCCATTGCATTTTGACCGAGGATTTCAACGTGTTATTCACATCCGCCCTGCGAAAGACCCTGCTGATTCTGACACTTGCACTTGCGGTCTTGCTCGGGGCCTGTGCTTCCGGCGCCAAGCTCGTCACGGTTTTGCCCGTAACGGAGTCAGCAGACACGCCCTACGACAATATTCTGGTCATCGGGCTCTTTAAGTCCTATGACGCTCGCCGCTATTTTGAGAAAGAGGTTGTCGACCGGCTGAAAGGCATGGGCGTCGAAGCGGTTGCGAGCTCCAGCATGATGAATTCCAAAACGCCGGTTACGCGGGAGACCTTTCTCGCCATGGTCGACAAGGTTGGCGCGGATTCGGTGTTGGTCTCACGCGTGATCACGCTTGAGTCGGACGCGAAAATGCTGGAGTCGAACACCTTGTTCAAACGCAATTTCTACTCGACTTACTATTACAACTTGTATGAAGTCACGATGTCGGAATACGAAGAGCCGAAAACCATAGAATTCAATCACTCGGTCCGTCTGGCGACTCAGCTGGTGTCTGTTTCGAGTAAGGAACCTGTCTGGGCCATTGAGTCCAGTGCGGAAGTATTTCAGAACATCAATCAGGACCGGCTGTACGCGGTTTATGTCGATGAAGCAAAAGCGATCACCGGTGCCATGTCGAGGGACGGTTTGCTTGCCCGATAACTGCAGCCGGAGCCTTCAATATGCCCCGGCCATAATTGGCCTTTTGCTCATCGCCGAGGGAGCCGCCGCTGGCTCCGTGCTCGATTACATGCGCGACTACGATCTGAACGACTACTCGCTTGGCCTCTACATTTCCGGCGCACAGAACCTGTACGCTGGCGCGAAGGATAGCGGCATCGCCTATCCTTACCTGACGTCATTCAGGAACTCGCAGTTCACCGATGACTGGGTGCTGATTCGGGACGGCGAGCTGGGTTTTCGCTGGGTGACCGAAAATGGCTGGCAGCTCGGCGCCATTGGCAGGATACAGACCCGCGGCTTCGGCAATACCGAGACCGACGAACTGCTCGGCGTTGCGGAGCGAAAATGGGCGCTCGAAGTGGGCCCAACCATCGGTTGGCGTGGCTGGCCCGTGCATTTCAATTTCACGACCTACGCCGAACCTACGAACCGGCATGATGGCTTTGTCAGCGAGCTTTCGGTGCTGCTGCCCAGGGAGTCGTCGCGCGGCTACTTCGTGCCCTCGATAGACCTTATCTACCAGGATGACGACTATGCGGACTATTACTATTCCGTAACTCCAGCCGAAGCAACATCGACGCGCCCCGCTTACCAGGGCCAGGCGGCTACGAACGTGGCGCTCCGCTTGCGGTGGGGTTATGCGCTGGGCGAAAAATGGCTGCTGGCCGGTCACTTCGGCCTCGAAAAACTCGACTCAGGTATTACGGCGAGCCCGATCGTCGATGACGACCGGTTGTTATCGGCCGGCATCGGCCTCGCGTACAACGCTGACGTGTTTCAGCCTCGAGAGTACGATCTGACGGGGCCGAAGCAACCGCAGTTCGAGTTTCGTGTCAGCGGCTTCTTCGACACTATCGACACCAGGGTCGTTAAAGACACGGTCGATGGCGTTCCGGGTTTCGATTTGGACCTGGAAGATTTCCTCGGTGCGCCTGACGAGGAAACGGTATTGCAGATTGATGCGGTGCTGCGGCTTGCCCACTATCATCGCCTGGAGTTCGGCTATTTCGAATTGGGCCGACACTCGACGGTAACAACCAGCCAGGATTTCGCGTTTGGTGATGAAGTGTTTCCGGCGGGCACCGAAGTTGACGTCAATGTCGATGCCAGCGTATTTCGGGCCGGATATGCCTACTCATTAATCAGGAACGCACAGCTCGAACTGGCCGTGATGGCGGGCGTCCATGTCACGGATCTCGATACAAAAATCGCGGCCAGTGCGACGGGCCAGAAGGCAGAGTCGGTTGCCGGTACGCCGCTACCCGTAATCGGCGCACAAGCCGCTATCTTCCTCACCGACAAAACCACTCTCGGCGCAAAACTGCAATTATTCCGCACCGATTTCGATCGCTATGAAGGCTCGCTGAACTACGCGATGATCGATATTCAACATCAGCTTCGCGAAAACATCGGTGTCGGTCTTGCCTACAACTATTACGGTATCAAGCTGACCTCGAGCGACAAAGACGTCAACGGTTCGCTCAATATTGTGCACCACGGCCCAATGCTGTTCTTTAGCGTAAGTTACTGAAACGCACCCAGCGGTATGGGTATTGGTGCGCCATTGATCGTCAGCAGACCCTTTTTCATGTCAGCATCCATAATATAGACGGCGCCTTCTTTCTTCAGGTAGCCGAGACCAACGATGGCCCCGACCTGCGGATCCATTGACGCCGCAAACTGCACGAGCGTCTCGGGAACGCTGATGTAAAGGGACGATTCCGCCTGCAGTAACAGGGAAGACCACTCGAAAGTGGCACGATCCGACTCGGGTACATCGATTGTCATCTTCATCTCGACGGTGCCCATCGGCAACCCGACGTCGAATTGATCCATTCGCATATTGAATCCGGCTGCGACAAGCCCCTTGAGCGGGCCTTCCGCAGCCGCTAATGCCAGTGCCGGGTCCGGCTGGCCCGACAGCTCCCTGAATTTTTCGGAAACGGCGCCGAGCGCCTCCGCGTCAAGGCCGCCGACAGTAAGGTCGGCAATCACGGACATATCGCCAAACCCCGGAATTTGCTGGCCGCTGATCTCGAGCCGACCCGCACCCTCGGCTTTGCCGGCATTAACCGAGCTTGCTCCCTTGACCGTCAGCCCCTGCATGCCACCCGCGTCGATTCCGCCAGCACTGATTTTCATAGTTCCCATCGAGAGGTCGACATCGCCGACATGGAACCCGTATTCGGTTTCCGTCTGCTGGCCCTTGATGGACAGGCCATCGATAGCGACGACTTGCTGGTCATTACCGAAAGTCATCGCACCAACCTTGCCGTCAAAGAGCAGCCTGCCGGTTCTCGGATCCGTCGTAACGTCGATCGCGATCGGCTCCCAGGTGACCTCGCCGTCGTCGACCGTCCTGGCCCCGGCGTCCACGATGTAGCGGGATTCAAGTCCGCCACCCAGACCGACTTTGCTGTAGATCGTGCCTGGCAGGGCAG
>JAOUNH010000209.1 GCA_029881055.1 Gammaproteobacteria bacterium | reverse complement strand
AGCCGGATCGGGATCAAGCTCTCGCGGGCCGCAGGCGACAATGAAAAACAAGGCGGACAAGATGAGGCCGGAAAACTTCATGCAAGCACTCCATAGAACAATCGTATGGCCGCGAGCATCAGGAAGGCGCCAAACCACATGCTGAGTTTTTTCGCGGAAAAAGAATGCGCGATACGCGCGCCGATGGGCGCGGTGAGTATTGTCGCTGGCGCGATCAGCGCGAATCCGATGAGACTGACATAGCCGAGGCTACCGGGCGGAACACGAACGTCATTCCAACCGCTCAGGATGAAACCGATCGTGCCCGGCAAACTGATTACGAGTCCTAACAAAGCCGCAGTACCGACCGCGCGGTGGATCGGCTGATTGAACAGGGTCAGTGTCATGACCGAAAACGTGCCACCACCGATACCCATCATGCTCGACAGGCAGCCGATCAGCGTCGGAATCGTCAGCACGGCGGGATTGCGGGGAACGTCGGTGGTCAGGTTGCGACTTTCGGGCAGCAATAGCATCTTTAGTGCGATGAGCAACGCCAGCGTCGCGAAGACCATCGCGAGCACGCGGCTGTGTACCTGTGCTGCAATCCACGCGCCGAGCAGCGCACCGATTAATACGAACACGGCCCAGCGTTTGACGATCGCCATATCGACGGACTGACGCTGGTGGTGTGCTCGCGCCGATGACAGCGAGGTCGGGATGATCGTCGCGAGTGACGTTGCAACGGCGACGTGCATGCGGATGGCAGGATCAACACCGACAAATCCCAGTGCCAGTTCGAGTACGGGCACGATAACGATGCCCCCGCCGATGCCGAACAGGCCTGCCATGACACCCGCAACACAGCCGGTCGCCAGCATGGCAGCACCGAGTATGATCCATTGCTCTGTCATGACCCTAGGGAAACCCGGATTATCAGCGGCTTAGCTGATCGGCGTGAAAACGCAGGTGTTCTTCGATAAACGTGGAGATGAAGTAGTAGCCATGGTCGTAGCCGGCGTGCATGCGCAATTCCAGCGGCAAGCCGCTCTCCGCGCAGGCTGCCTGCAATAACTCGGGTTTCAGCTGTTCCGCCAGCCAGGGATCGTCCTCGCCCTGGTCGACAAGAATCTTCTTGAACAGGGTCGGATCGGAAACGCGGCGGGCCACTTCCGAGGCATCGTGATTCGTCCATTTTGACTTGTCTGCACCAAGGTAATAGCCCAGCGCCTTCTGGCCCCAGGGACTGTGCAGAGTCGTGCATATCGGCGCGAATGCCGACAAGGACCTGAAGATCTGTGGATTCCTGAGGCCGATAGTCAACGCGCCGTGGCCGCCCATCGAGTGTCCCGTGAGGCCGTGCCGTTTTGCGTCGCCGGGAAAGTTATCGAAGATGACTTTCTGTAATTCCTGCGTTACGTAGTCGTACATTTGATAATGCTTTGCCCAGGGTGCTTCGCTCGCATTCACGTAGAACCCGGCACCGAGCCCGAAATCGTAGACGCCGTCCGGATCCCCCGGCACGCCATCGCCGCGCGGACTCGTATCGGGCGAGACCAGCATCAGCCCAAGCTCGGCAGCGACGCGCTGTGCGCCGCTTTTCACCATGAAATTTTCTTCCGTGCAGGTGAGTCCGGACAGGAACGTCAGGACCGGAACCTTGCCGCGGGCGGCCTGCGGCGGCACGAAAACCGAAAATCGCATGTCGCATTGGTTGGTGTGGGAGGCGTGCCGGTAGAATCCGATCTTGCCGCCGAAGCAATTCGTCTTGCTGATTGTTTCAATAGTCATAGCGGCCGATTATGGCCGACTGCGCCGCATTCTGAAACCAGGACCTGTTGATCCTTAGCGTTTCTGGAATACGAGCGTGCCGTTGGTGCCGCCAAAACCGAAGCTGTTGGACATGACGGTCTTCAGCCCCGCGTTCTCGACCAGCTTGGTAACCAGTGGTTTGCCTGCAACCGCGGGATCGAGTTCGTTGACATTGATCGACGGCGCAATGAAATCGTGTTGCAACATCAGCAGGCAGTGAATCGCTTCCTGCACGCCGGTCGCGCCGAGCGAATGTCCGGACATCGATTTGGACGACGAAAATCGCGGCATATCCTCGCCAAACAGGGTTGTCATGCCCTCAATTTCCTTGACGTCGCCAACGGGCGTGCTGGTGCCGTGGGTGTTGACGTAGTCGATCGGGCCTTCGACGGTTGAGCGAGCCAGCTGCATGCAGCGCACTGCGCCCTCGCCCGAAGGCGCAACCATGTCGCTGCCATCCGAGGTGGCGCCATAACCGACCAACTCACCGTAAATTTTCGCGCCGCGTGCTTTCGCGTGTTCGAGTTCCTCAACCACGACCATGCCGGAACCAGCGGCGATAACAAACCCGTCGCGCGTAAGGTCGTAAGGACGCGAGGCTGTCGTCGGCGTGTCATTGTACTTCGATGACAGGGCGCCCATTGCGTCGAACAGGCAGGCAAGCGACCAGTGTTCTTCCTCACCGCCGCCGGCGAACAGTATGTCCTGTTTGCCAAGCTGGATTTGTTCTGCGGCCGCGCCGATGCAATGCGCGCTCGTGGCACAGGCCGAAGTTATAGAGTAGTTGACACCTTTGATTTTGAAGGGCGTCGCGAGGCAGGCGGAAACTGAACTGCCCATGGTGCGCGGCACCATGTAGGGACCAATCTTGCGCACACCACGTTCACGCAGGGTGTCGGCGCTGTATACGATGTTGGCACTCGATGCACCGCCGGACGCTGCAATGATGCCGGTACGAATATTGGATACGTCGCTGTCCTCGAGTCCGGAGTCCTCGATGGCCTGCTGCATCGCGATGTACGCGTAAGCCGCCGAGTCGCCCATGAAACGCAACACCTTGCGATCGATATGCTCGCTGACGTCGATCTTCACGCTGCCGGACACCTGGCTGCGCAATCCCATCTCTTTATATTGTTCGTTCGCAACGATGCCGGAACGTCCAAGTCGCAGGGACTCGGTGATGTCTTCTTTAGAATTGCCTAAGCAGGTAACGGCACCGAGGCCGGTGATTACGACACGACGCATGTTGCGATCCTAAAAGTTGTCAGTTGATGTGAACAGTCCGACCTTGAGGTCTTCCGCAGTATAGATCTGGCGGCCGTCGACGGACACTGATCCGTCGGCCATGGCCAGGACCAGTTTGCGGGAAATAATTCGTTTAATGTCGATCTGGAAGCTAACGAGTTTGGATGTTGGCAAAATCTGGCCCGTGAATTTCACCTGGCCGACGCCGAGCGCGCGACCGCGACCCTGGTGTCCGCCCCAGACGAGGTGGAACCCGACCAATTGCCACAGCGCATCAAGTCCGAGACAGCCCGGCATCACGGGGTCGTCTTCGAAATGGCAATCAAAGAACCACAGGTCCGGTTTGATATCGAACTCAGCCTTGATCTCGCCCTTGCCGTAGGCGCCCGTGTCATCGGTGATCAGTGTGACGCGGTCGGTCATGAGCATCGGTGGCTTCGGTAGCCGGCCGTTGGTCTTGCCAAACATTTCGCCGTGGCCGCACCGCAGCAGCTCTTCGTAATTGTAGGAATTCTTGCGTTCGGGCATCTGCAAAGTCTCGGCAGTATTGGAATTAGTCATACGCCCTCCGGCGCCGTGCGTCTTTTCGCCCAATCGGGGCACACTTACATCCTGATTTTACGTGCACGGCCGTGGCAGGAGTTTTGAAATCGCGCCAACCGGGATCGCTGGCCAGCGCGAAAACCGCGTCAGGTCTTGTCGTAGTTAAGCAATATCTCGTCGCTGACAGGCGTGGATTGGCAGGCCAGGACGAAGCCCTTCTCGACCTCCCAGGGCTCCAGGCCATAGTTGGTCGCCATCTCGACCTCGCCCTTTTCAACAAACGTCCGGCAGGTTGCGCAAACGCCGCCCTTACAGGAATACGGCAGTTCGATCCCCTGTTCCGCCGCCGCATCAACAATATTGACGCCACCCCGCGCCATGCTGAAGGACTTCTCATGACCGTCCATGAGCACCGTCACCCGCGCCAAGTCCACCCCCTCCTCATATAAGGTGACAGTGACCTTATTTCCGATGGCTCTACGGCGGGCTCCGAAGCGTTCGGCGTGGATGAGATTGGCGGAAACATTGAGGTCAATTAAGGTCACTGTCACCGTATTTATCATTGTGTCGGGGCCGCAGATCCAGGCTTCGTCCGGGGGTGCGCCTCTGCAGAAATGCTTGATGAGTTCGCGGACCTTGGCGTCGTCCAGGCGGCCGGCCGCGATTTCGAATTCCTGCTCTTCGCGGCTGAAGAGGAAATGCAGCTGCAGGCGGTCCGGATAGAGATTCTTCAACGCGAAGAGATCGTCGATAAACATCGTCGTACCCTGCGTGCGATTGCCGTAAAACAGGGCGAAACGACTGCGCGGCTCGGTCTTGAGCACCGCTGCAATGATC
>JAOUNH010000208.1 GCA_029881055.1 Gammaproteobacteria bacterium | reverse complement strand
CGCCGATCATGAGCAGCGAGCCGGTCATCGAGCTCGCCGAAAAGCTGCAGCAATTGCTCGGGTTCCAGAGTCACATTTATTTTTCGGCCAGCGGCTCCGAAGCCAACGAAACCGCGTTCAAGATTGCGCGTCAATACCACCTGCAGTCCGGCAAAGCCGGTGAGCGGCGTTTCAAGATCATTTCCCGTTACCGTGCCTATCATGGCAATACGATGGGCGCGATGGCGGCGACCGGGCAGGCGGAGCGCAAGATCGGCTACGAGCCGGGCCCGCCGGGATTCCTTCATGTGATGCCACCGTATCCCTATCGAGCCCATCCGAAACTGACGGCCGAGGAGCATGGCGAGGAGTGTGCACACCTGCTCGAAGAAACCATCATCCATGAGGGTGCGGAGACAGTAGCCGCTTTCATTATGGAGCCACTGATATCGGGCGGTGGCGTAATAGTACCGCCCGACAACTATATTCCGCGGGTTCGCGAAATTTGCAATCGATACGGCGTGCTGTTGATCTTCGATGAAGTGGTTTCCGGTTTCGGCCGGCTCGGCAAGATGTTTGGTTACGAGCACTGGAAAACCGAGGCCGATATTTTCACTTTCGCAAAAGGCCTTGCCAGCGGCTACATACCAGTGGCCGCGACGGCAGTCAAAGAGCACATTTTTGAGAAGTTCTATGGCGACCCTGCGGATATGCAGCACTTTCGGCAGATCAATACCTACGGCGGTCATCCGGTAGCGTCCGCGGTTGCGCTTAAGGCAATACGGATTATCGAAGACGAGCGCCTCGACGAAAATGCCAGCAAAGTCGGTACGTATATGATGGACCAATTGCAGCAATCGCTTGGCGATCATCCTTACGTAGGCGAGATTCGCGGCAAGGGCATGATCATGGGCATCGAACTGGTCGAGGACCGGGAGACCAAGGTCCCGCTGGGCGACGACAAGATAATGCCTGTAATCGGCGACTGCGTCAGGAACGGTGTGATTCTCGGCCGCAATAGCAACACGATACCCGGTCGCTGCAACGTGCTCCTGATCGCACCGCCGCTGGTGCTCAGCGAAAAGGAAGCTGATCAGATCGCGGCGACCGTTACCGCAGCGATGCGACGGGCGATCGACTAGAGCACTAGAGCAATCCCGAAACAGGAAGCGAGAAGCGCTAGCTGGATTTGCGCCAGATCTTGTACACCCCAATAGTCAGTAACGGGATGAAGTAAACGATCAGGTAGCCCCACGCAAGGGTGCCGTAACCTTTGGCGACCAGCGCCGTTATACCGAAACTCGCCAGGAACAGACTGATCAGGAGGGCGCTGCCCGACACGATGGCGTGGGCCATCGGGTCGCCTTTGCGGCCGCGCCGCTCCTCGAGCCACGCGTCAATTCGTTCATTGACGCCCTGCAACAGTCCTGCACAGGTCTGAATGATCATGGCGAACAGGACAATTATGTATACGATCATAAGCCATGGCTGCGCGAGTTGTCCGATCATCCAGTAAGTCGGCAGCGGCTGCTCCAGCGACGCGGGGTACGCCGACATAAACGTCAGATGAAAGACCACGGCTGGGAATATTCCCACGAAGCCCGCCGTGAAGCCGCTTGCAATGGATTCGCCCCGAGTCCGGATGTCCCTTGCAGAATACAACAGCACCGGAATAACCGCGGCGGTGTACAGCATGTACTGCAAGCCATTGGCGAACCAGTTTCCTCTTGACGGTGCTTCACTGAACGCAAGTGCTATCGAATCATGAAATTGAAAGAACGTCAGTGCACTGTAGATGATCAACACTATCAATAGCGCGATCATGCAGACCGACATGGACTCCTCGAGGAGAGTCCGCCCGAAGTAATTCAGCGCGACTACTGCGGCAAATAACAAGCCGACACCTGCCAGCGATGGAATGCCGAACTGGTCGTTGAGGACACCACCGGCGGCCGAGCCGTTCACGGCAAGGACAATTAGCAAAGCGATCAGGAAAAGGATTTCAAAGATAATCCAAAGGGGGCCGATCAGGGCTTTTAGAAATCCACGATAGTCATAGGTCTGTCCGAGCCGGGCGAGCTCAAAACTCAGGGCCATCGTCAGGCCCCAGCCAAGGCCCGCTACAGTCAGGGCGAGTAGCCCACCAACCGGTCCGAGGACACTAATGAACTCGGCGATTTCCCGCCCCGTTCCATAAGCCCCGCCAAATATGACCGCTTGAAAAACGGCAGAGGGAATCAGGATGACGCGGACGAATCGAGAGTTCATTCCTGCCATTATTGCTCTGCTCCAATCGCATCCTTTATTACGGCGCCTTCCATGGTAGCAAGCGTTGCTAGCTGGCGATTGTGTAATGGCGTCAGGTATTTGTTATTCTGCGACAGGCGGTAACCGTCGACGAACTGGGGGTAATCGTGGAAACATCGGTTCGAGCTCGCACAATGCAAGGCTTCGGCGACCTGGTGGCCAAACTGGGGGCAGACCCCTCGGCCATCCTTGGACGCGCTGGCCTGGACCCGGATGTCCTCAGTCGATCGGATGAATGGGTGTCGTTCCGCTCCGTTGTCATTGCGTATGAGACCGCTGCGCTGGCGACGAACAGTGGCAATTTCGGCATTCAGCTCGCCGGGCGTCGCGACCTGTCCTTTATGGGCCCGATGGTGCTGATCTTCAAATATTCGAAGAACCTGGAGCAGGGTCTGTCGTCTTGCATCAAATACGTGCGTGCTCACAACACGGGCTATACGCCCATTCTGGAGGTGGGGCGGGAAACAGCGAGCTGGCAGATAAGAATGGATGAAAGGCTTCGCGCGCACGCAGATCAATGGATAGAAGAATCACTACTCACAGCGATAAATCTAACCCGAATATTCCTCGGTGAGTCCTACCTGCCGCAAGCTGTCTACTGTAAGCATGCGCAAATTGAAGGTACCGATTACCAGAAGAGTTTTGGTAATGCCATCGAATTCCGCGCACCTTTTGATGGCATTATCCTGAACCGTGAAGACCTGAAGTCACCGAATCCGGTTGACGATCAGGAGCTGTATCGATTTCTCCTGGAGTACCTGGATTCGCGTGTACTCCGGGCCGGCGAGGATCTCTCCGCCGCCGTTCGCTCGCTGCTGCTAAAGCTCATCCCTACAGGCAAGTTCTCCGTCAACGTTCTAGCCGATCAACTGGGCATGCACCGGCGGACATTACAGCGGCGGCTCAGCGACGCCGGCCTGAGCTACGCTGAGCTTCTGGACGATTGTCGTTCCAGGATGGCGCGCCGCTATCTTTTGAGCAGTAACCTGCCAATGAGTAATCTCGCCCACATGCTTGGCTATTCCGACCAAAGCGCTTTCAATCACGCCTTTCGTCGCTGGCACGGCATGACACCCCATCAGTGGTGCGAACAACCCCTCGAGCAGCAGACGAAAGACCCCCTCTAGCGCCGCATGGCCCAGTGCAATTAGTCGCCTAATAACAAGACTTCGTCGCATATTCACAATTTCTCCCGGAAAGACGGAAGTACGATGTGCTTGGTCCTGTAAATGGCGCTGCGCGTAACGCACCGCCATTCGACTGGATCGAAGGGGGACGTGGATGGCTCGTGGTAAATCCGGCCATCCACCAGATCAATTACGAACATTCTTCAGGATGTCGCCAATGAAATCATTCAACGTACTCATGCTCTCTCTGGGGCTTATTGCACTGCCTGCTACCGCCGTATTTGGTCAGGAGGGTGAACAACTGTTGGACGAGGTTACGGTCACCGCGCAGAAACGCCAACAATCTGCTCAGGACATACCCGTGACTGTTACGGTTATATCTGGCGAAGATTTGCAGCAGCTCGGTATTGAGAGCAGCAACGACATCGCAGACTACACGCCAGGCCTTACGATCTCGCCGGTGTTCGGTGTCGGCAACATTCCGAATATTTCGCTTCGAGGGGTGGGCCTGAACGATTTCCGCGATTACCACGAGAGCCCGTCCGCAATTTATGTCGACGAGGTCTACAAGGCGGCACTGGCAAGTCTGGACTTTCAACTGTTCGATGTGGATCGCGTTGAAGTGCTCAAAGGTCCGCAAGGTACCTTGTTCGGGCGCAATGCGACCGGTGGCCTCGTGCAATACCTGACGAAAAGGCCCACTGAAGAAACCGAGGGATATGCCCGGCTAAGTGCCGGAGATTTCGGCGAGATGAAGCTCGAAGCCGCCGTCGGCGGAGGTCTCAGTGAAACGGTGTCCGGTCGCATTTCCGCGATCTACCACAAGAACGACGGCATCCAGCAGAATGTGAATCCTGCTGGCGTCGATGCCAATCAAACGGACCTGACAGCCGTGCGTGGCCAGCTAAATTTCGATCTGGCGGACAGTGGCTCGCTGCTGTTGTCGATCGAAACCGCGAGCAACGACAATCCCGGCGGTAATCCCTATCGCTATGTACCTTCGTTTGTTGGGCCCGATGGACTTTCCGACCGGGA
>JAOUNH010000207.1 GCA_029881055.1 Gammaproteobacteria bacterium | reverse complement strand
GACACGCGCGGCGCGCCCGGGTGCAGAACCTGATCGCGCCACTGCATTACAGCACCGAGTCGGTCGAGATCGACGACGCGTTCATCGCGCAGGTACAGCAGGGATTCAGCAACCTCGCCGACAAGGAAAACGTGGTCGTGAAGTTCGTTGGCTTCACTGACGGTACGCCGCTGACCGGTCGCGCGGAACGCATTTACGGCGACAACACGGGCCTGTCGAAGGCCCACGCGCGTCGTGTTGCGCTGGCCGTGCAGGACGAACTTAAGCTGCCGACCAGCGTCATCGAGAGCGATGGCCGTGGTGCCGACAGGCCGCTCGCCAGCAATGCAACGGCGCAGGGCAGGGCACTCAATCGTCGTGTCGAAGTCGAATTCTGGTACGACGATCCGCTGCAGGATCTGCCCGATGAACCGCAACTGTGCCCGGGTGATGCCGGCGCGGAGATGGTATCGAAGGTTTACGATCCGCCGTGGGGCGCCATCGACAACATCCAGTTTGCCAATGGCGACCCCGTTGTCCAGGCCGGCTATACGGCGACCTTGCAGCGCGGCCTCCAGGATGTGGCTGACAAGACCAACCCGCGCCTGCGCTTCGTTGGCTACACGCAGAACGAGCGGCTCGCGCGCCGTACTGCGGGTGTTTATGAAGATGACGTTGGCCTGTCCGCCTCGCGGGCGCGCCGGGCCATGGAAAAAATTGCAGCGCAGATGAATCTCGATGCCGAGCAAGTGGAATTCGAAGGGCGCGGCTACGTGTACTCGGATGACGTCGTCAACGCCGGCTTCATCCAGGGCGACGACTCGCATGTCTCGGTGCAGGTGATCTACGACGAACTCGCCGTGCTGGATGATTATGACGGTGTCGACGTGACGCGCATGACGCGTGAGGTCAACCCGGAAAATCCGCTCGCTTTGAACCTGATGCGCATCACCGTGGACGGCAAGCCCATCGACGATCCGAAGCGCAGCTCGGCGGATATCCAGCGTTGTACGGACGTCGCACTCGCGCAGGCCGACATCCGGTTCGGTTTTGATAACTTGAAATCGGCCCCGAGACTGAGCGTGTCGGCAGAGCCGGAACGCATTGCTGTAGTGGACCTCGATGACGGCGACACGATTGCGTCCGATGTGCAGTTCCGGATGTATACCAATTACTCGCACTTTATCGAGCGCGCCGAGATACGTGTTTTCGAAACCGGGCAGTCGCTCGAGAGCGAGCCGCTCGATGTTATTGATTTGAAAGTTGACGGCACGTCACGTTGGCGACCGAACTCCGACGACTTCCGGGCACCGGTAGAGAAGGTGGCCTACGTGCTCAGGGCTTACGGGGCCGACGGCAACTTCGATGAAACGCAGCCGCAGGCGTTGTCGATCGACTATGACGCCGATTTCCCGATTGAGGACATCCAGGACGGTATCCAGAAACCGGGGCAGGCCGATACGGTGTTTGCGGCCTACGGCCAGAATACGCTCGGCCTGCAGAACATTGGTCTGAGCAGTGGCACGGTCAGCGTGCGCGGCAGCGGCATATCCGAAGAGCAGGAAGTGTGGGTCGCCGGACGCCCGATACCCGTAGATAAGAGCGGTACCTTCATCGCGGAAGAAATTCTGCCGCAGGGACTGCACACGGTAGAAGTTGCGGTGCTGGACAAGGAAGGTCGCGGCGAGCTCTACCTGCGCGACCTCGAGTTTGAAGAGAAGGACTGGTTCTATGTCGGCATGGCGGACCTGACGATATTCGATGGTCAGTCAAACGGTCCCATCGATCTATTCCAGGGTGCCAACACCAGCACCGACCCGGACTCTAATATCGACGGTCGCCTGGCGTTCTTCGTCAACGGCAAGTTCGGCGATCACTGGCGCGTCATGGCCAGTGCCGATACCCGTGAAGGGTCGATCGAAAATATGTTCAGCGGCCTCATGGACAAGTCGCCGGACGCGTTTTTCCGTCGCATCGATGAAAAGTATTATTACCCGACCTTCGGTGACGACAGCACCGTCGAAGAGCTGGCGCCGACGATGGGTAAGTTCTTTGTCCGCGTCAGCCAGGACGACAACTACGGGCAGTGGGGCAACTTCAAGATCGGCTACGTGAACAACGAGCTGGCACACGTTGACCGCGGCCTGTACGGCGCCAATGTGCACTTCCAGTCCGATGGGACGACAGACTTTGGTGAACAACGCTTTGCAGCCGATGCCTACGCGGCCGAGCCGGGTACGGTTGGCAGCCGCGAGGAATTCAGGGGTACCGGCGGTTCCCTGTACTTCCTGAGCCGCCAGGATTTGCTGACAGGATCGGAACGCGTCCGTATCGAGCTGCGTGACAAGGACTCGGGTATCGTGACCGGCGTCGTCAACCTCGCGCCGATGACCGATTACGAAATCGATTACCTGCAAGGTCGCGTCGTGCTGACCGAGCCGCTCGCCTCGACGGCGAACGACAATTTGCTGGTGCGTAGCGGCGCCGTGTCCGGCGACGAGGCCTACCTGGTGGTGCGCTACGAATACAGCCCGGGGTTCGATGCGATTGATGCGCTGTCCGTCGGCGGCCAGGCGCACTATTGGCTCGGCGATTACGTGAAGCTTGGCGTCACTTCCAATACCAATGAGCAAGGCGGCGAAGACAGCAGCCTGCAGGCAGCCGACCTGACCTTGCGGCTCGCGCCCGAGTCGTGGTTGAAAGTGCAGCAGGCGACCAGCGAAGGCTTGCTGTCGCTGCCGTTGATCTCCACGGACGGCGGTTACGAATTCAATGGCTACAATCCAGCGCCGTTCCAGAATGCCACGGCGGACGCCAACCGTGTCGACTTGAGCTTCAGACTTGACGATGTTGTCGACCTTGGCATCGGCGCGCGCATGACGGTGTACGTGCAGGAAGTCGAGGCGGGCTACTCGGCACCGGGACTGACGGCCCTGAGCGATACGACCAACTCCGGCGGCACATTCAGTTTGCCGCTCGGCGATCGCTTCAACTTCGGCGCCAAGATCGATGATCGCAGCCAGGAACTCGGCATCGAGACGAGCGCACAGGAATACAATATCGGCTACCGCATCGGTGAGCGTTGGGATCTCAGCGTGGGGTACCGCGAAGACGAGCGTACGGACAATTCAATTATCGTGCCTCTGACGCAGAACGAAGGCGAACGCACCGATGCCGTCATGCAACTGGGTTTTGACTCGGAATCGGACTGGAACGTCTACGGCTTCGTGCAGGAGACGCTGTCGGTCACCGGAACCCGACAGGAGAATGCACGCGCGGGTGTGGGCGGCACGGCGCAGATTTCTGAGAAGCTCAGAATCGATGCCGAGATTTCGGATGGCGATCTTGGTAGCGGCGGGCGCCTTGGATCAAACTACATGTACTCGGATAACACGAGCATGTATCTCAACTACACGCTCGAAAACGAACGTGCCGATAACGGTCTGACTCCCGCGCGCGGCAGCCAGGGCAATCTGGTCGCCGGCGTCAAGTCACGTTTCTCGGACAGCACCAGCGTTTTCCTCGAGGAGCGCTACCAGAGCAGCGACAGTATGCAGGGGCTGACGCATTCGACCGGCATGAGCTTCACCCCCGACGACCGGTGGAGCCTCGGGCTGAATACCGATATTGGCAAACTGCAGGACACCGTGACGGGTGCGGAAACGGACCGCGTTGCCGCGGGCGTCCAGGTCGGCTTTAACACGGGCGATGTGCAGTTCGTCAGTGGCGTCGAATATCGCATCGACGACGTCGAGCAACTGGACCTTAGCCGCAACGAACGAATTACCTGGTTGCTGCGCAACAGTCTCACCTACCAGATGGGGCCATCGGGACGTTTGGTTGGCAAGCTGAATCACTCGGAGAGCGAAAGTTCACTGGGCACATTCTACGACGGCGGATACACGGAAGCGGTCGCCGGTTACGCCTGGCGCCCGGTGCGTAACGATCGTCTCAACGCGATGCTCAAATACACCTATTTCTACAACGTCCCGACCACGGACCAGGTCACGCTGCAAAACATAGCGGCTGAGTTTATTCAAAAGAGTCACATTGCTGCTGCCGACGTCACCTACGACCTGACGCCGCGCTTCTCGATCGGCGGCAAGTTCGCTTACCGTCTTGGCCAGGTGAGCCTCGATCGGGAAGACCCGACGTTCTTCGATAACAATGCGTTCCTGTATGTGCTCCGCGGCGACTACCGTTTCCGCGAGGACTGGGAGTTCCTGGCCGAAGCACGCCTGCTTGACATGCCGGACCTGAGCGAGAGCCGCGCCGGATTCCTGACGGCGATATCGCGCTACTTCGGGGACAACGTAAAAGTGGGCATCGGCTACAACTTTACGGACTTCTCGGACAACCTGACCGACCTGAGTTATGACCACCAGGGCGTGTTCCTGAACGTCACGGGAAGTCTGTAAGGGTCGTTTGACAGGGCGTGTTGCAAAACTACAACATGACACACTGCGAACGGCCTGCACAGTAGCTTCCCGCCTGCTTTC
>JAOUNH010000206.1 GCA_029881055.1 Gammaproteobacteria bacterium | reverse complement strand
GCAGGGCCAGGAAATCATTCGTCGTTTTGTGCGCGACATCTGCGGTTGTCCCGGCGACTGGACGGCAGGCAACATCGTGTCCGACGCGATCGACAAGGTTCGCGAGCAGGTCGGTGATGGCAAGGTCCTGCTGGGATTGTCCGGTGGCGTGGATTCGTCTGTCGTTGCCGCGTTGCTGCACGAAGCGATTGGTGACCAGCTCGTCTGCGTGTTCGTTGATCACGGCTTACTGCGACACAACGAGGGCGACCAGGTCATGGCGCTGTTCGCTGAACACCTGGGTGTCAACGTCATTCGCGTTAATGCCGCAGAGCGATTTTTTCGCGCCCTTGAGGGTGTTTCCGACCCGGAAGAGAAACGCAAGATCATCGGCGGCCAGTTTATTGAAGTCTTCGACGAGGAAGCGCACAAGCTGGACGGCATCGAGTGGCTGGCGCAGGGCACGATCTACCCGGATGTCATCGAATCGGCCGGCGCTAAAACCGGCAAGGCGCATGTCATCAAGTCACATCACAACGTGGGCGGCTTGCCGGAAACCATGCGCATGTCGCTCGTCGAGCCATTGCGGGAATTGTTCAAGGATGAAGTTCGCCGCATCGGCCTGGAACTGGGATTGCCGCGCAACATGGTCATGCGGCACCCTTTCCCGGGACCGGGGCTTGGCGTGCGAGTGCTGGGCGAAGTGAAGCCGGAATACGTGCGGCTGTTGCAGCTCGCGGATGACATCTTCATTGACGAACTGCGCAGGCAGGAGCTGTACGACCAGACCAGCCAGGCGTTTGCCGTTTTCCTGCCCGTGAAATCCGTCGGTGTGATGGGTGACGGCCGAAAATACGATTACGTCGTCGCTTTGCGCGCGGTTGAAACCGTCGACTTCATGACGGCTCGCTGGGCTCGCTTGCCGTATGAGTTTCTCGAGCATGTCAGCTTGCGCATCATCAACGAGATCGACGGCATTTCCCGCGTGACCTACGACATCAGTGGCAAACCACCTGCGACGATCGAGTGGGAGTGATGGGCGGTTCCGTCGCGTCTGAGGAGTGGCCGGAATCCGATGTCGACTGCATGCGCGCCGCGCTTGCGGAGGCTGAGCTGGCGGCAGGCGAGGGTGAAATTCCGGTTGGCGCAGTGGTGGTCCTCGGTGGCGAAATTATCGGCACCGGCCGCAACTGCTCAGTGCGCCGCTCCGATCCTGCCGGGCATGCGGAACTCGTTGCATTGCGCGCCGCTGCCACCAGCGTCGGCAACTACAGGATCCCCGAGGCAACGCTATACGTGACGCTTGAGCCTTGCGTCATGTGTGCAGGAGCGATAGCGCAGGCGAGGGTGAAGCGCGTCGTATTCGGCGCGTACGATCCGAAGGCAGGGGCCCTGGGCAGTGCGGTGGACCTGTCGGATTCTCGGGCCTTGAATCACCGCTTCGATATCAACGGCGGACTGCTTGCCGATGAATGCGCGGGCTTGTTGCAGCGATTTTTTGAGGCGCGACGTTAGGCGTCAGGCGCTGCGTCGACCACGGCGTCATCGATCTCGATCGCCGCGTCCATTTCCTCTTTTTCCGTCAACCACTTGAGTATGTTGTAGTAAGCGCGAATGTTATTGACGTACATGACTGGCTCCCAGCCTCGCGCGTATCCGTAGGGCAGCTTTGAGTACCATTTTCGTTGTGACAGCAGAGGCAAGGCCTCGCTGATATCGACCCAGGTGTTCGGGTCGCCACCCTCCCACTCAACAATCGTGCGCGCATCCTTGACGTGGTTGAAGCCGACGTTGTAAGCGGCGAGCGCCATCCAGGTGCGGTCAGGTTCGGCAACGGTATCGGCGATGCGCTCGGTCTGCCGCACGAAATATTGTGCGCCGCCAAAAATACTGCTGCGCGGATCGAGGCGGTCGTCGACGTCGAGATACTCGGCTGTGTCGAGTGTGAGCATCATGATGCCGCGCACGCCGGTGGGCGACACGGCCTGTGAGCGCCAGTGCGATTCCTGGTAACCGATCGCCGCCAGCAACCGCCAGTCCACGCCCCATTCCTCACCCGCAGTCTCGAACCAGTCTCGAAAACGGGGTAATCGCTTTTCGTAATGGCGAATAAAATTGCGCGTACCGACGTAATCAAACCGTTTCGTGAACCCGTAATAGCGATCGTTCACCTGCGCCAACATACCGGCGCGGTCGGCCCGGATCAGGAATTCGTCCGCTCGCGCGAGCAGGGTATCCGCCACGCCCTTTGGGAAACCCCAGGCAACGGGATCGGCGACATCCAGATCGAGAGCAACCCGCAAATCCGGGTAGAAATGACGCTGGATGTCGAAGTCCGGGCTGTCGGCAATCGTAAATTCGATTTCGCCCGTGGCAACCTTGGACATCAGGTCGGCCACCTCAATATCGGCATTCTCCGTCCATTCAAGCTCCGGATACGATTCCTGGATGGACGACAAGATATCCGCGTGGCTGCTGCCCGCCATTACCTCGATGGATCGGCTGAGTATGTCTTCCAGCGAGGTCGGCTTGCCGGTGCCGAGTTTGTATATCAGGTGAACATCCACGGACTGGTAGGGATGGCCGAAATTCAGGTACTGAAGCCGCGTGTCCGTTATCGACAAGCCCGCCGCGGCCATGTGCGCTTCGCCGGAGATGAGCTTGGGGAGGATTTCGGAGGTATTGCCAACGGGTTCGATGACCAGCTTGACGCCCAGTTCATCCGCGAACGCCTGTACCAGGTCGAACTCCGGACCGGACGGTCCGTCGGGGCCGATCGTGTAGGCCGTAGGGCTGTCGCGGGTGACGACGCGGAGTTCGCCCTTTTCGAGCACCTGGTCCAGTAGTGGTGGGGGGCTCGAGCAGGTGCCGATTAATCCGGCCAGGGTGATGATAACGATCGGTCGCAAACACTAATCTCCGTTCCGTCGGCCCAATTATGGCAGCTCAGGGTGGCTTTTGCGTCCTTGACAATCGTGAATTTGCTTCCCAATATCGCGCCCTCCAGCGTGCAGGGGCGCCAATCCGTGAGCCAATTTCGATACACGACCGTCACGGCCGTGGTTATCGCCAACATGATCGGCACGGGTGTCTTCACGAGTCTGGGCTTCCAGCTGCTCGACATTCGCTCGGGCTTCGTTTTGCTCATGTTGTGGGCTGTCGGCGGCCTGATAGCGCTTTGCGGTGCCATGACCTACGCCGAACTCGGCGCCGCGATGCCGAGATCGGGCGGGGAATACAATTTTCTGACCCGCATCTATCACCCGTCCGTCGGTTTCGTGTCCGGTTGGGTATCGGCGACGGTCGGTTTCGCCGGCCCCACCGCGCTGGCCGCGATGACATTTGCGGCATACGCGACCTCGTCATTGTCGGCTGACGCGCATCCCTGGCTGCTGAAGGCCATGGCCTGTGCCCTGATCATCGTGCTGACCCTCGTGCATGCCAGCACACGCCGGAACAGCGGCGGGCTGCAAGTGATCTTCACCGTATTGAAAGTCGGCGTCATCGTCGTATTTTGCGCAGCGGCCCTATGCCTCGTCGATATCCCGCAACCGGTCCAGTTCCTGCCTGGCGGGGAAGACATGCCCTTGCTGACCAGCGGCGCCTTCGCGGTCTCGCTCATCTATGTCAGCTACGCGTACACGGGCTGGAATGCGGCGACCTACTTGAGCGGCGAACTGGAAAACCCGCAGCGCACGCTGCCGTGGATACTCCTCGGCGGAACGCTGGTTGTGATGGTCCTGTACCTGGCGTTGAACTATGTCTTTCTGCGCGTTGCACCGATGGACGCGATGAGCGGGCAGGTCGAGGTCGGCTATGTGGCGGCGACGGCCGCATTTGGCGAAGCGGGCGGGCGGTTTGCGGGACTGGTCTTAAGTTTGCTATTGATCTCCACCGTGAGCGCGATGACCGTGGCAGGCCCTCGCGTCCTGCAGGTGATCGGCCAGGATTTCCGGATCCTCAAGTTTCTCGCGCGTACCAACCCGGACGGTGTGCCGTCGACGGCCATCTTTTTTCAGTCCGCGCTCGCGATCCTGTTTATCCTGACGTCCAGCTTCCAGGCGGTGCTGGTCTTTTCCGGTTTCATACTGGCGCTTAACAGCTTTGCGACCGTCCTGGGCGTATTCGTGCTGCGGCGGCGGCAGCCGGATTTGCCGCGCCCGTACCGCACATTCGCGTATCCGATCACGCCCCTGATCTACCTCGCGTTGACGGCGTGGACGCTGGTTTACGTGCTGCTGGAGCGGCCGGTTGAAGCCTGGTCCGGGCTGGGCGTGATTGCCGCCGGCCTCGTTTTGTACGCAGTTTTCTCAGTGAGGCGGGCAGCGGACTAAGGCCGACCCTGACTGACTTGATTCCGGCGCTTGACAAGTCGTGCTTTGGTTACCAGTATCGCGTTCCCGACTTCCGGAGAGGTGGCAGAGTGGTCGAATGTACCTGACTCGAAATCAGGAGTACGGTTTCCGTACCGTGGGTTCGAATCCCACCCTCTCCGCCAGAAAAAC
>JAOUNH010000205.1 GCA_029881055.1 Gammaproteobacteria bacterium | reverse complement strand
CGATTTTCGCGGTTTCAGCGGCCAAATTGCGACGGGCTGCGTCAAACCCGGCGACGCGATTCGCGTGTTGCCGTCGGGGAAGACGTCGACTGTCGAGCGCATCGTGACGATGGACGGCGATTTGTCCGAGGCGGTGGCTGGACAGTCGGTGACACTAACGCTCGATGACGAAATCGATTGTTCACGCGGTGACGTAATTGCCGCGGCGGATAGTCCACCCGAAGTTGCGGATCAGTTCGAAGCGACCATCGTCTGGATGGATGAGCAGCCATTACTGCCGGGTCGCAGTTACTGGATGAAGATCGGAACCCAGACGGTTGCGGCGCACGTTCAGGCGCCAAAGTACCAGGTCAATATCAACAACCTCGAACACCTGGCGACCAAGTCGCTGGAGCTCAACAGCATCGGCGTGGCCGAAGTTGCGACCGACAAACCGATCGTATTTGAACCTTACGACATCAATCGCGAGATGGGCGGCTTTATCCTCATCGACAAGATAACGAATGCCACAATCGCGGCGGGCATGCTGCATTTCAGTTTGCGGCGTTCGAAGAATATCCACTGGCAGCCGGTCGACATCAACCGGGACGCGCACAGTCGCCTCAAGAATCAGAAGCCGTTTCTGCTCTGGTTCACGGGGCTCTCGGGCTCGGGCAAATCGACAATTGCCAACGAAGTCGAGAAGCGCCTGCACATCATGAATCGCCACACCTTTTTGCTGGATGGCGACAACGTGCGTCACGGCTTGAACAGGGACCTGGGATTTACGGAAGCGGATCGAGTGGAGAATATTCGGCGTATCGGGGAAGTCGCCAAACTGATGACTGACGCGGGATTGATCGTCCTGACAGCATTCATCTCACCGTTCCGCGCGGAGCGCCAGATGGTGCGCTCGATGATGCCCGACGGCGAGTTCATCGAGGTGTTCGTGGACACGCCTCTCGAAGTTGCAGAAAAGCGGGACGTGAAGGGTCTTTACAAGAAAGCCAGGGCCGGCCAGCTCAAAAACTTTACGGGTATCGACAGTCCCTATGAAGAGCCGGCCAATCCGGAGATTCGGGTCAATACGACCGAGATGACTGCGAAAGAAGCTGCCCAGCACATCGTGGACTGGCTATTTAACCTGAACGACTCTCCGTAGCGGCTATTTCTTCTTCCAGGCGCCACCGCTGTCCTGGTAGTAGTGGCCCGGCTCGGTTTTTTGCACAGCGAGTTCGTAGAAGCGAAAAGCAACCTGTTCCACCGTCGCACCGGTTTTGCTGGCCGCTTCCGTGAACTGCTCTTTGCGCTTTTGATTCACGTCGGCGATTAACGCACGGACTTCGGCGCTCGCCGGTGAAGTCACCGCTGCGAGATAGCCGGTCTTGGCTTCGCCGACCAGACCCTGGTCCTTGGCGTCATGAAGGTCTATGGCCCATGCGGTTTGCAACATGAGTAACAGGCCAAGCGTCGCAATAATTTTTTTCATCGTCATCGTCGTCATCCTCAAAATACGTCACTGTCTTCCGAAAACAGATCCTCAAGTTCCTTGTCGACTTGCAGGCGGATATGGTGTTCGATCTTGACATTGAGATTGATTTCTATGGGTTTGTCCGGCGCCTCAACTTTGACAGTGGGGTTGCAGCCGGCCAGAAAAAACAGCAAAGCGGCTATAAAAAATGTCGATTTCATAATTGCACCTGGCTCAATAAAGCACTGCGATGGAGCTTACAGTAAGACTAAAAATCCGGACAGTCATAGTTCTCACTTCTGTAGTCGTTTTTCCAGAATCTCTTCGACACTGCGCGCCGCACGCAGGCTTTTCAGCATCTGCGGTACGTTATTCTCAACGCCCAGGTTGAGTACGATAGGCCGGTTTTCATCCACGGCGGGACTTTTGCCGGTTAACTGCAACTGAAGTTTCAGGTCGCCGTCGGCGTTGTATTCGATGTCCGATGTCAAAGTCTTGTACTCGAAATTACCCAACGCGCGTGTCACGAATCCGATGCTTGAGGCATCCGTCGCGCCCGTCGCGGCTTCTGGCTGGTAGCGTATGACGCCGCCCGGCGGCTCTCCGAAGAGTTTGCCGTTGCTGATCGTGATCGAGTCTCCCTCGATCGTAATTGGCAACGTGGCGCCAACGGTTCCGCTAACCTTGACGGCCGAAAATTCTTCCAGCGTCAACAGTCGGTCCAGTCGAATAGCTTCAGCGTTCATGGTCACAGTATTGGTGGTCGCGGCTGTACGGAAGCTGAACGGGTCTGCCTGAATCGTCCCGCCAAAAGCGGACATGCGAAGCCCGGTAACGTCAACAGCCATTTCTTTCGGATGAATTGTGAGATCGGCACTGATGTTCTCAAGCGCGACTCCGGCATCAAGCAGCCCAACGGTCAGGCTTGCCGGATTAACCGAAAGACCGGCTGTCGAGTCGTAGGAGGCTTCGATGCCGGTCGACAGGTTGACGAAGGCAATATCGGTATAGCGGCCCGCCAGGCCTTCCGCGCGTACGACCGCATGCCCGGTGAGCTGGGTTTCCGAATCCGTGGAAGTCCAGCTGGCATTGGCATCCGGAAACAGGAGCCCCGCAGTGACATCCCAGTCGTAAGGCCACGGCGTCAGTCGCGTCGACAGGTCCTGTGCCGCGAATGACACGCCCGCGCCGGCAAGATCGACCTGCCCCTTGCCGGTGTTCAGGTTGTGCCGCAACGCGATGAAGCCGTTCTGATGCAGACCCAGCGTCGCGAGTTCGGCAACGATACTGTCATTCGCGTAAGTGAGCGCACCTTTGAAACCCGGCAGCTTCGCCGTACCCGATTCCAGCGTCGCTGTGCTTTTGGGCACGTAAACGCCGGCCTTTAAAAACAGAACTTCGTCCAGCGCGCTGGCGGAAAGATTTTCAAGATAAAACGGCATCGACACGGTAATGGCATCCGACACGCTCATGTTTTCGACACTGGCGTCCACCGAGTCTGCCGCCAGCCGCCAGCCGGAATCCAGCAGCTCAAGCGTGGCGCCTGACGAGAGTTGGGCGGACACTTTTCTGATCCGGGTATCGGACACCAGCACATCGCTGGCCTCGAGCGTCCCACCAGCTTGTAAGTCGATGCGCAGGCGGTCGTCCAGGAACACAACGGTTTCGGCCGATGACCACGCGAGTTGACCGACCTTGGCGACCGGAAGGGCGCGGGCCTTTAGTGCGACGCTGGATCTCAGCGAACACTGCGGCCCTGCCTTGCAGGACAAATCGGTGACTTGCACCGGGATTTCGGTCCAGTCGTCGTAGCTCACGATCAGGGAAGAATTCTGCTGACGCAGAGACCAATCGATTTCCGGAAAACTCGCTGTGGCGAATACTGTGCTGCCGGATCTCAGTTTGATTGTTGTCGGCGCTGCGGTGTCATTGGTATAGACCAACTGTATGGGTGGCGACGGTTCAAGCTGCACCGATACAGACGCCGACTGACTGGTGTCGTAAGGAATTTCGAGCATGAATTGCAGATCAGCTGTCCCTGACTGGATTACGATTTCCTGCGGCACGATTCCGGCGAGTTGCGCTAATGCCTGCCAGGCCGGCAAGTCGAGCTTGGACTGACCACCGAGAGAAATGCCCTGCACGGAATGCAGCAACCTGCCGTCGATAGCATACGTTTGGGCGCCCGGGGACTCCTGCGGCAATGAGAAGACAACGGCATGGCTGCCGTCGTCCGATGGGGTAATCGTGGCCAACATGGCAATACCGTCGACGACAGCGCCAAGCCGCTGCTCGTTTTTCCGTAGTGTTGCGTTCAGGTCGCGAATGGCGGGGTAGGGAGGCACCGCGAGTTCACCCACCGATACGTCGATGTCGCCAAGGATGTCGGGCAGGGACAGGAACTGATCAATCAGCAGCGCCAGCTCAAGTGCCGCCTCCTCGTCTCTCGTGGCGGTGATGATCGTAACCTGTTCGGCGGAGTACGATTTCACGCGGGCAGAGGAGCCGCTGATCGGCAGCGACAGATTGCTGATCGCAATGGTCGTGCCGTTCTCGTGCACGAGTTCCAGGTAACTGATGGTTGCGTTGCTCGAGCTCATCGCATCGAGCGATACGTCAGTGAGTGTCAATCCGTATTCCGCAAGCTGCGAGCTGGACATGCGCTCGATCAACGAGTTGCGCAGGAACCAGACAGCGAATAGGAGCGCGACAAGAGCGCCGACAGCGATTACAAAATATTTAGAGTATTTCACTGTTGCGAAGCTCTGGCCGTGCCAAAAAAGGGCTCTGACCCCTTTGAAGGGAGACGTGCGTTAGTTCAGTCCTCGTCTTTCCAGCAGGGGCTCGATCGACGGATCAGCACCGCGGAAATCCCGGAATAACTGCATCGCGTCTTCGCTGCCGCCTCTTGATAACAGCGTGGTGCGGAAATGATCGCCATTCGCGCGTTTCATGCCACCGTTCTCTTTGAACCATTTGACGCTCTCGGCATCCAGGACCTCACTCCAGATATAGGAGTAATAGCCGGACGAATAGCCGCCCATGATGTGACTGAAATAAGGCGTGCTATAGCGCGGGGGTACA
>JAOUNH010000042.1 GCA_029881055.1 Gammaproteobacteria bacterium | reverse complement strand
CGAAGCCCAGATGAGTCTCGGTGTCCTTGAAGCGACGTGGCACGGTAACGTAGGGGAGCAAGGCGTGACCGAACATCACGACGGCTATCATGCCCGCGCGCAGATTGTCGATGGAGTGATAACGCTGGGGAGCCTCTTGTGTCATGGTCTGCAGCATAACGGGTTACCAAGGCGCGCGGCAAAAAAAAGGCGGAGATTGCTCTCCGCCGTTCGCTTCTTCAGGCCTTGTCTTGCCGTCCATCCCAAAAGGGCTCTGCCCCCCCATTTTGCGTTTTCTTGTCATTTTGGCTCGACGATGAGGAAGGTCGTTGTCGTTTCACCGATGTTCATGACTTCGTGCCAGGCGACGCCGTCGCTCGCGTAGCTGCTTCCGGTCGCGAGGTCCATTTCGCGGACGCCTGAGTCATCCGTTATTCGCATACGTCCACCTGCGAGGGCATAGCCGAAGTGCGGCACGTGAAAGTGTCGCTCGTGGCCGACCCCCGGTGGAAATTCGCAGCGCAGAATTCGTTGTCGTCTGTCTTCGAACAACCGCTCGCAAACCGGCGCATCCTTCCATCCCGCTTCGAGAGGATCGGGCAGGGACGCAATACTCTCTGCCTGTAGCGATTGCAGGCCAATGAAAACGAGTGACGCGATTATCGCGCCCGTGCCAGTGATCTTGACTACGTATTTCAAGCTCTCGCTAGTCATCTTTAAACCGTGCTGAAGTCCGCTGATCTTGAGCTCAGCGTAAGACGCGCACACCGTCGATGCAATCCATAGGCAAAAAAAGTGACCGCCAAATCCGCATGCTGTAACGTATCGACTTTAATTCCCGGGGCAACTTCATGCGCATCGACGCTATTTCCATCGGCACCAATCCACCTGACGACGTGAATGTCATCATCGAGGTCCCGTTGGGTGGCCAGCCGATCAAATACGAGATGGACAAAGAGGCAGGCACGCTCGTGGTGGATCGTTTTTTGTATACGCCGATGTCCTATCCAGGTAATTACGGCTTCGTTCCGCACACGCTTTCCGAGGACGGCGATCCCATCGATGTGCTCATTGTCAATACGCGTGGTTTGGTTCCCGGTTGTGTCATTAATGTTCGACCGGTAGGCGTGTTAATCATGGAGGACAACGCCGGGCAGGATGAGAAAGTGATCGCTGTGCCATCGCACAAACTAACGAAGCGTTATGACCACGTACTGGAGCACACGGACCTGCCCGATATCACGATGCAGCAGGTCGAGCACTTCTTCGAGCACTACAAGGATCTCGAGCCTGGCAAGTGGGTACGGGTCGGTGACTGGTACGGCGCCGAAAAAGCAAAACAGCTAATTGTCGAATCCATTCAACGCGCCCAGCGCAGCGCTCAGAGGGCGTCGAAAAACGCTTCCTGACGTTGCCTTTCGCTCGCGTCCGGCAGGCGACCGTGAGCGGCTCCGAAATTGTCATCGACATGGTGCACCTTGGTCATTCCCGGTATCGCGACTGTTGCTGCCGGGTGTCCGACTGCGTATTTCAGCAGGAACTGTGCCCAGCTTTCGCAGCCAAACTCCGCAGCCCAGTCCGGTAGCGGCTCATTGCCTACCGCATCGAAAATCCGTCCGCCGCCAAACGCACGATTGATGATCACGCCAACACCCAGGTCCGCGGCGAGCGGCAGGATACGTTTTGCCGCCCCGCGCTGCTCAAGCGAGTAGTTAATCTGGATGAAGTCCAGTTTTTCCTGGCGCATGACGGTCTCGAATTCCTCGTACTGGGTGTCTCGTGAAGTTGTGATGCCGACGTAGCGAATTCGACCTTCCTGTTGCCACTCCCGCAGCACAGGCAGCGCGGTTTTCCAGGCGATCAGGTTGTGCACCTGCATCAGGTCGAACTTTGGGGATTTGAGTTTGAGCGACGAGTCCTCCATTTGCGCCGCCACTTCCTCGGCACTGGACTTGTCGGTTTTTGTCGCGATGAACAGGTCCTTGCGGGTGCCGAGTTCGGCGATAAGCTCGCCCAGGACAGACTCCGATGTCCGGTATTGAGGTGCCGTGTCGATAAGAGTTCCACCGAGCGCATGAAATCGGCGCAGTGCATCGCGCAAAGGCGCACGCGCCACTTCGGATCCATCCACGCCATAGCGGTTTGTGCCCAGGCCAATGACCGGCAGCAATTCTCCGGAGGACGGAATAGCTTTTCGGATCAGGTGTTCCGGGCCTGCGAGGGCGGGGCTCAAAGCCGCCAAAGTTGCCGTCGCGAGGCTCGCTTTCGTAAATTCTCGCCGATTCATTTCGAGGCTCCTATCGATACTTGCCGAGAGCAGTTTATGTCCGGCGCTGTAATGATGTCCACGAGGCTGGCACAATGGCCGGATCGAAAGTTGCACCCGAGTCGATCATGCCTGGATTGTATTTTGAGGAATTTTCCGTGGGTCAGGTCTTCGATCATCCTATTCGCCGGACGATCACCGAGACGGACAACGTGCTTATCACCACCATGACGCACAATCCCGCGGCGTTGCATCTTGATGCGGAATATATGAAGCATACGGAATTTGGCAAGCCGCTCGTGAACAGTTGTCTTACCTTGAGCTTCATGGTCGGAATTTCAGTGAACGACACGACTCACGGCACTACGGTCGCAAACCTTGGCTGGGACGAAGTCCGTTTTCCGAAGCCCCTGTTCTGTGGTGACACGATCCACATTCAAACAGAGGTGCTGGAGTTGCGCGATAGTAAATCCCGCCCGGACAACGGCATCGTGACCTTCGCGCATCGCGCTTTCAACCAGAACGATGAACTCGTCGGAGAGTGCAGGCGTACGGCGCTCATGTTGCGAAAACCAAAATGACTCGCAGTTTTCTTTTTGTGCCGGCGGACAGCGAACGCAAGCTGCAAAAAGCGGCGGCGGCGGGTGCGGACGCCTTGATTGTGGATCTCGAGGATTCGGTTGCTGCCAACGCTCGTCCGGATGCTCGCATACTCGCCCGCGAATTCCTCGCAGGAAAAGAAAACGTCTGGGTACGAATCAATCCCGTCGACACCGATGACGCTGTTGCGGACCTCGAGGCCGTCATGCCATCGGTGCCAGCCGGTATCGTTTTACCGAAGCCGCATAGCGCGGCGGCTGCAATCGAACTCGACAAGCGCATCGCGACCCTGGAATCCCTGCACGGTATCGAAGCTGGCCGAACAAAAATACTACCGCTGTGCACCGAGCATCCTGAAGCACTCTTCACGCTCAATAGTTACAGGGGATCGACGCCGCGCCTGGCCGGACTCTCATGGGGTGCCGAAGACCTCAGCGCGGCGCTGGGTGCAATGGCAAATCGCGATGCCAGTGGCGCCTGGTTGCCGTTGTATGAAATGGCACGTTCCCTGTGTTTGCTGGCCGCGGCCGCGGCGGAAGTTGCAGCTTTTGATACGGTTTTCACTAATTTTAAAGACAGTGATGGCTTGCGACGATATGCGGCGACTGCCCGGCGCGACGGATTTTCGGGAATGCTGGCGATTCACCCGGCGCAGGTTGAGATCATCAATCTGGCTTTTGTTCCGACAGGGGAAGAACTGGAGCGTGCCGCGCGAATCGTCGAATTATTCGATTCGAATCCGGGCGCAGGAACGCTTGGTTTGGATGGCAAGATGATAGACAGACCGCATTTTGTGCAAGCAAAACGCTTGCTGGACACGGCAGGAAAATTAAAAGAGAAGGGCACAGAATAATGGACAGCAACATCTACCCGGTCCCCGAGGCGACCAGAAAACGCACCCTCATTGATGAAGACAGGTACGAGGAAATGTACGCACGGTCTGTCAGCGACAACGAAGGATTCTGGGCCGACGCGGCGCAGCGCATTGACTGGATCAAGCCTTTTAGCACGGTCAAGGACGTCAGCTTTGCTAAAGACGATCTGCATATCCGCTGGTACGGCGATGGCACTCTCAATGTTTGTTACAACTGCGTCGACCGGCACCTCCCCGCGAAAGCCGACGATGTAGCCATCATCTGGGAGGGTGACGATCCGACACGCGATTTAAAGATCACTTACGGCGAATTACACACGCGCGTCTCCAAGTTCGCGAACGCACTGAAGGCGCTGGGCGCGAAAAAGGGTGATCGCATCACGATCTATATGCCGATGATTCCCGAGGCTGCAATTTCAATGCTGGCCTGCGCCCGTATCGGAGCGATTCACTCCGTCGTTTTTGGTGGCTTCTCCCCGGACGCACTTGCCGGCCGTATCCATGATTGCGAATCCAATATCGTCATCACTGCTGACGAAGGACTGCGTGGAGGAAAAGGCGTTCCGCTGAAGGCGAACGTCGATGCCGCCGCTACACGAAGCGAAGTAACAACACTCAAGAAAGTCCTCGTCGTTCGAAATACCGGCAAGGATATCGACTGGGTTGAAGGTCGCGATGCCTGGCTGCATGAACTGGAAGCAGAGGTGGATGCGGATTGCCCTTGTGAAGAAATGGGGGCGGAGGATCCGCTCTTCATTCTTTATACCTCGGGCTCTACTGGCAAACCGAAGGGCGTGTTGCACACGACCGGCGGCTATCTTGTGTATGCGTCGATGACGCATGAATACGTGTTCGATTACAAACCGGGTGACATTTACTGGTGCACAGCCGACGTCGGGTGGGTGACCGGCCACAGTTACATCGTCTACGGACCGCTGGCCAACGGCGCGACGACGCTGATGTTCGAAGGCGTGCCGAACTACCCGACGACCTCGCGTTTCTGGGAGGTCTGCGACAAACACAAAGTGAACATTTGCTATACGGCGCCGACGGCGATCCGGGCATTGATGCGCGATGGCGAGGGGCCGGTAAAAAAGACATCCCGCAAGAGCCTGCGCCTGCTCGGTTCAGTGGGGGAGCCAATCAACCCGGAAGCCTGGGAATGGTACTACCGCGTCGTCGGCGACGGACGTTGCCCGATCGTGGATACCTGGTGGCAGACGGAAACCGGCGGCATCCTGATCAGCCCATTGCCAGGAGCGACTGCGTTGAAGCCGGGTTCGGCGACCCGGCCGTTGTTCGGCATCATGCCGGCAATCGTCGACGCGGAGGGAAACTTCAAGGATGGCGTGGCGGAAGGCGTGTTGATTATTACGGATAGCTGGCCCGGACAGATGCGCACGATCTACGGCGATCATCAGCGCTTCATCGAAACCTATTTTTCAACCTACGAAGGCAGTTATTTTACGGGCGACGGTGCACGACGGGATGCAGACGGCTATTACTGGATCACGGGTCGTGTTGACGACGTGCTCAACGTGTCCGGTCATCGCATGGGTACAGCGGAGATTGAGAGCGCGCTTGTCGCACACAAGGACGTTGCGGAGGCGGCCGTGGTCGGTTATCCACATGACATCAAAGGCCAGGGAATCTACGCCTACGTCACCTTGATGGGCGGTGTCAAAAGCAGCGACGAACTTCGGGCCGAGCTGCAGCAATGGGTGCGCAAGGAAATTGGCCCGATTGCCAAGCCGGATCTGTTGCAATGGGCGCCGGGATTACCCAAGACGCGCTCCGGCAAGATCATGCGTCGCATACTTCGCAAGGTTGCCGCCGATGACTTTGGGAATCTTGGAGATACGTCGACGCTGGCCGATCCGTCGGTCGTTGACGATTTGATCGCGAACCGGCAAAACCGCACCAAATAACGTCAGGCTTTTAGCTGGTCCTGCGAGACTTCTTCGGACATCGAGTTTTCGAGTTCGTCGATGAAGCTCTGGTCGATTTCGCAGGCACCGGAGTTGGAAAGCGGGTCGATGACATCGCCGTCGTCAAACGCTGTTTCGACAGGTTGAGACTCGGCTGGCGAAGTATCGCTCTGCGTTTGCGGTGGCTCCAATTTCTGCGTCTTCATGAGATCGGGTTCGGCCGACTGTTTGTTCGCATCGAAGTTTCCAGGGGCCAACATGCTTTCGCGATCGAAGCGCAAGTATTCTGCAACCTGCCGCTCGTAGGCTTTGACGAACTCTTCGGCAAACATCTGTGGGAACCGGCCACCGCCTTTTTCCGTGATGATGGGGTACATGTCGCAATACAACTGCCAGTACTTGTGTTGGTTCATGAAGCCGAACAATTTCCGGCCCATCGTGCGATCGAAGCCTTCCTGCAATTCCTCGGGATCGAATCGATCGGCAAACTCGATGAACGCGCTGTTCATTGCATCGAGAAACGCATTTTGGTGATTGATCAGGTCGCGGCAGACCTCGCGGATCGAGTCCCTTGCGCCGAGATAGTCGCCCTCGGAACCGACCAGCAGTTGTTTCAGCAGGTCATTGGTGTTGTCAGAGAACTTCATCGGATTATTGTTGCGCGGCAACACGGTCGTCTGATCCAGGCGGAATGCGTTCTTGAGATTGGCTCGGCTGGACAGTAGCGCGGTAATGCCTTTCACAAATTCCCGCAGGATCTGGCCTGCTGTGAGCATAATCTCCGGACGGTTGACCGACGGGTGCAGCTCGACGCGACTGATGCCGAGTCCGTCAAGGAAGGAATCAAACAGATCTTCGGCAGTTACGCCTACGGTCGAGTTGTCCTTCAGCGAATTGCTGGCCGGGACGTCGATATGCTCATCGACTTTATGTTTATTGACACTGAATTGGTCGACCGATTTTTCGGGCTCTTTCTTTTTGCCGCCACCGAACAGGGCCGACTGAAATACGTCATCCCCCGTAATTTCTTCTTCCGCGAGCAATTGCATGCCGGTGCGGATGGCGTCCTCGTCGACAAACTGCTCGATGTTGTCCGGTGCGACAGAAGGCTTTTCGTCGAGCGGCATGACAAGGCTCTCGCCGGAATCGACTTTGACCTCAAATTCGAAATCGCCCATCCTGAGCTTGTCGCCATTGAACAGTCGCCGCGGATTTCCCCGGCCTATTGGTTCCACTTCACGGTTAACGTAGACGCCGTTGCTGCTGACGTCACACAGGTAGTAGATGCCGCCTTTGTAGTCGATCGTCGCGTGGCGGCCTGATATGAAGCGATCGGGGTCCGGAAGGATCCAGTCGTTTTGTAATGAACGGCCGATCGTGCCGCCGCCTTCGTGAAATTCGCGTACGGCATCTTCGCCGACAAGGTCGGCATGTTCGCTGACGATTTTAAGTTCAAGCGCCATTTCTGAATCCGCTTCGGTGCATTGGACGAATTCTGCAGTGAAACAAGGAGATAGGATGCCGAGTAGTTCACATAATGGGGCGTCGCCCGGGATTTGATGTGTGAATAAAATCCCATATACGGTGTCGGAGGTTTGGCTCCCCAAAATCGAGCCCCTGCCAGTGTTTTTGAGTAAACTACGCGCCCTCCGGCTTAAGTATCAGTAAATGACTAAGAAAAAGCTCTTCAAAGTCGTCTTTATGTGCCAGGGCCAGGTTTACGAAATCTACGCCCGTAACGTTAGTCATGGCGAGTTGTTCGGTTTCGTCGAAATTGAGGAACTGGTCTTTGGCGAGCGGACTACCGTCGTAGTCGATCCGTCCGAAGAAAAGATCAAAACCGAATTTGAAAACGTCAAGCGAACCTACCTGCCGATGCATACCGTCATTCGTATCGACGAAGTTGACAAGCAGGGCATCAGCAAAATCAGCAAACTCGAGGGCGGCAACATCGCACAGTTCCCCATGCCGGTGTATACGCCGGGGGACAAGGGCTAGTATCATCCCGTATTCGTCCCGAATCCTCTGTAACTATGCTTGAATTGCCCGGGCAACCGGCACTCTCGAAATTTCGTGTTGCCAAGCTGATTCGCGCTCTAAAGAGCGTCGATGACCGTGTCGAATCGCTGCAAGCTCGTTACGTCTATTTTGTTGCCACCAACCGGAAGTTGTCCGGCGAGGAAAGTTCGCGCCTGGATGCCTTACTGTTGTCCGGCGAGCGCCCGGCGAAACTCGCTAAAGGTGCCAGACTTCTGTACGTGGTGCCGAGGCCCGGCACGATTTCGCCGTGGTCGTCCAAAGCGACGGATATCGTCAGGGCCTGCGATATCGACGCCGTCGATCGCATCGAACGCGGCATCTGCTACGCGGTAAAGTTCGCGGGCAAAGTTCCTGAGGGCACCGAAAGGGCTCTGACCCCTTTGGTGTATGACCGCATGACCGAAGCCGTGTTCGGTGACGCTGCTGAGGTCGAAGCGCTGTTCGAGGCGCACACCCCGGCGCCAGTCGTGGTCATCCCGCTCGCGGAAAAAGGGCGTGCAGCGCTCGTCACTGCGAATACCGGGTTGGGCCTGGCTTTGAGCGAGGACGAAATTGACTATCTCGTCGCCAGTTACACCGAGCTGGCGCGTGATCCGACGGATGCTGAACTCATGATGTTCGCGCAAGCCAACTCTGAGCACTGCCGTCACAAGATTTTCAATGCAAATTGGATCATCGATGGGGAACGGCAGGACAAGCGCCTGTTCAGCATGATCAAGTCGACCACGGAAAAAACACCGCAGGGTGTGATTTCTGCCTATAGCGATAATGCCGCTGTCATCGAGGGCTGGAATGGCGAGCGCCTCATGCCGGCGCCGGCGAACAGAGAGTTCACCTATGTGAACGAAGCCATCCACATACTCATGAAGGTGGAAACGCATAATCACCCAACCGCGATATCGCCGTTTCCGGGCGCCGCGACCGGATCTGGCGGCGAGATCCGTGACGAGGGAGCGACGGGGCTGGGTGCGAAGCCGAAAGCAGGGTTGACCGGATTCACAGTGTCCCACCTGCGCATACCCGGTTATGCGCAACCCTGGGAAGACGACTTTCCACATCCCGACCGGATGGCGACGCCGCTCGAAATCATGATCGAAGGCCCCATCGGCGGTGCCGCATTCAATAATGAATTTGGTCGTCCGAACCTGGCGGGCTACTTCCGTACGTACGAGAGTCGACTGCCGGGTCTCCCGGAGAATGAAATTCGCGGCTATCACAAGCCGATCATGATCGCGGGAGGTGTCGGCAATGTCCGCGCCGAGCATGCGAAAAAGAAAGACGTACCCGTGGGCGCGAAGCTCGTCGTCATCGGCGGGCCGGCGATGTTGATCGGGCTCGGCGGTGGTGCGGCCTCGTCATTGTCCAGCGGCGCGTCGAGCGAAGACCTCGATTTTGCGTCGGTGCAGCGCGGTAATCCGGAAATAGAGCGCCGCGCCCAGGAAGTGATCGATCGCTGTTGGGCGATGGGTGCAGCCAATCCGATTCTGCTGATACACGATGTGGGTGCCGGGGGCCTTTCCAACGCGGTGCCCGAGGCCGTGGATCACAGCAAGCACGGCGCGCTTATTGAACTGCGCGACGTCGCGAACGCAGAACCCGGAATGTCACCTATGGGAATCTGGTGCAACGAAGCGCAGGAACGCTATGTATTGTTGGTGGGTGAAGACCGGATCGATGAGTTTCAGTTTCTGTGCGAACGGGAGCGCTGTCCCGTATCGGTAATCGGCACTTTAACCGGGGACGGTAACCTGGTGGTGAGCGATCGAGACCTCGGTGGTCGGGTGGTTGATATGCCGATGAAGATGTTGCTCGGCAATCCACCGAAAATGGAACGCGATGTTGCGCGCCAGCACCTGCAGCCCGATGAACTCGACCTGGACGGCATCGAACTTCGTGAGGCGGCGATGCGTGTTCTGCGATTTCCCGCCGTTGCAGACAAGTCATTCCTGATTCACATCGGCGACCGGACCGTGGGTGGTCTCAGCGCGCGTGACCAGCTGATAGGACCATGGCAGATCCCGGTTAGCGATGTCGCGATTACCGCTTCGGGTTACAACAGTGTGACGGGCGAGGCGATGGCAATGGGTGAGCGCACACCGCTCGCATCCACAAACGCGGCTGCGTCGGGGCGCATGGCGGTGGCCGAAGCGATAACCAACATTGCGGCAGCGCCGATTGAGGACATAAGCAAGGTCCGCTTGTCGGCCAACTGGATGGCGGCAGCGGGGCACCCGGGCGAAGATGCGAATCTTTTCGATGCGGTGAAAGCTGTCGGCGATGAATTGTGCCGGGAGTTAGGCGTTGCGATTCCAGTCGGCAAGGACTCGATGTCGATGCGCACGCGGTGGACAACGGATGGCCAGGAGTACCAGGTCGTTGCGCCCGTGTCGCTCATCGTGACCGCGTTCGCGCCGGTCACGGACGTAACCCGCCATCTCACGCCGCAGTTGCGAAAATCCGATGGCCCGAGTTATCTGCTGCACTTCGATCTGGGTAAGGGCGCCAACCGCATGGGTGGTTCTTGCCTGATGCAGTCGTACCGGCGCAGCGGCGGGCGAACTCCGGATCTGGACGATCCGACACTCCTCACCGGGTTCTTTTCGGCCATCCAGGAGATGAATTCGCGAGGCATGTTGCTGGCCTATCACGATCGCAGCGACGGAGGATTATTTGCCACGGTCGCCGAGATGATATTTGCGAGTCGCATCGGCGTGTCGCTGTCACTGAGCGGATCACGCGTCGATATCATCCGGCAACTATTCAATGAAGAGCTTGGCGCCGTGGTGCAGGTCGAGAAAAACAAGCTGACGCAAGTGCAGATGGTGCTGGATCGATTCGGTGTCGCCGCAACTGCCATCGGCAAAGTTGGCGGAGACGCAAAACTCACGGTACATAACGACGAGGAAGTTGTGCTTAAGCTGGATCGCGCCACGATGCAGCGCGAGTGGTCCGAATTGAGCTATCGGATCCAGGCACTGCGTGATAACCCGACGACCGCCAAACAGGAATTCGATCGGATTTTGGATGACAACGACCCGGGGCTGAGTGCGCGGCTGAGCTTCGATCCTGCAGATGATATTTCTCGCGGCGTACGCAGTATCAGCAAACCGCGCGTTGCAATTTTGCGAGAGCAGGGCGTCAACAGCCAGTATGAAATGGCAGCCGCATTTATGCGTGCCGGCTTTGCGGCGGTCGATGTACATATGAGCGACTTGTTGAGTGGCCGGGATACGCTGGACGGCTACCAGGGCATTGTCGCTTGCGGCGGGTTTTCCTTTGGTGACGTGCTGGGCGCCGGCGGCGGCTGGGCCAAGTCGATTCTCTATCACAGTCGCACGCGCGATCAGTTTGCCGCCTTTTTCGAGCGCCGGGACACGTTCGCACTGGGTGTTTGCAACGGTTGCCAGATGCTGTCGCATTTGCGCGAGTTGATTCCCGGGGCTGACCACTGGCCGCGCTTTCTGCGCAATCAATCTGAGCAATTCGAGGCGCGCCTGAGCCTCGTGGAGATTGTTGAAAGTCCGTCAATATTTCTGCAGGGAATGGCCGGGTCACGTATACCCATTGCAACCTCGCACGGCGAGGGCAAGGCCGTTTTCGCCGACGATACGGACCGATTTACCTCGTCCTACACCGTGGCGCTGCGTTACATCGACAACTACGGCAACGTCGCGGATTCCTATCCTGCGAACCCCAATGGCTCGGTCGACGGGATTTGTGGGTTAAGCAACGACGATGGCCGCGTGACGATCATGATGCCGCACCCGGAACGCGTCGCGATGACGCGCCAGAATTCCTGGCACCCCGGCAACTGGGGCGAGGATGGCCCCTGGATGCGGATCTTCCGAAACGCACGAGTCAACGTCGCCTGATATACGGTGACAGTGACCTTATATCGGGACCCTTACAGGGCCTCGTTTCTGTAATTGTTACTACCATATATGTTCAAATTAGGCCAATAGCAGCACTGATCTAAGGTCACTGTCACCGTATATCATAGCGGCACTGATATAAGGTCACTGTCACCGTATATCAGGCGGATTGCAGTTTGCTGTTTTCTTCGGAGACGAAGAATTGGCGGACCTTGATGGCGCGGGTCAGTTTTCCGTGGCGCACGAAGCACTGGTAGAACATGTCTTTGAGCACTTCGAGAAGGATGCCGGCCTGGGCCCGGTTCAGAAGTGGCAAGTCTTCTTCCTGCGCGGTGCCGAACAGGACCGCCTTGATCGGCGCGAAACTATCATCGTCGATTCCCGCGATGTCCTGGGCGACCATGACTTCTTCGAAAGCGCGCAGCTTGCCGCCTTCCCCTAAAGCGAGGAAAGAGGTGCTTGCCGCGCGCCGGCACATGGACGCGAACGCATTGAAGTTGTTGCCGGAGTAGCAGGAGAGTGCTTCCCGGAACAGGATTTCCGTAGTCTTCGGCAAATAGGAAAACGCGAAACGTTCCTTCGGTCTTTCGAGTTCAACGAAATTCCTGAGCAGCTCAACGCGATTTTCCGTGTACTCGCGTACCGTAAATCGAAGAAAGACCGGCGCATGACAGGCATCGCACTGGTAGACGATGCCTACGTGTTTGGGTTTATCGCGCATGAGCGCTGCCGCGTCCGGAACCGACTGCGGACTCATGTGGGCGTACACGCCACAATGCGGGCACTCGAGACCCATACGCTCCTCGAGACCGCTTTCTTTACCCTGATCCTTATCTAAAACGATCGTCATTTCGCCCTGATCTTGCCGTTATGGTCTGTCGCTCTACGGCGACAGTTTCTCTAATCTAATCAGCGACTTCCAGTATGCACCAAGAATCTGCTTCCGCTATCGCTGCTTGACATAATCCAGAATAACTTATTGCGTCCAGTTGCCGACCGCCTCGGTCGCCGCCTCGTTAAGAGGACGCGCAATCAAGCCGGTTCTGGTCATTTTCACTTCGTAAATTGCATCGTGCGCCATCGGCAGGTAGGTCGCAGTGCCGTAATGCGCGTCGACGCCGGGCAGCAACTTTGGATACCTGCGCGCGAACTGCCAGACATCGAGCGGCACGGGTTCCGACAAGGCGTAAACCGATCTCACCTTGGATAACTCTTCTTCAACCGCCGAGTACCGGCCGCTTAATCGGTCCAGCTGATATATCGGGTCCAGTCCGAGCAGCGTCGCCGGCGGTTTCCAGATGACGACGCGGGCATCCATCTGCCATTCGTCACCCTGTATTTCGAATATCCGGTCGGGTTGCTCGTCGAGCATCAGCCGCGCAACGTAGTGCTCGGGCGCCGACTCGGTGAACTTGATCTTGCCGATGTATTGCTCGTCGACAAGGCGGCCGTAGCCATAGTAGCTGAATGCCAGCATGATGCTGGCGCCTCCCGCGCAAGCCGAAGCCGCACCGCCGACGAGCGAGCGCGTCGCCCGGACCGGACGTCGCCGCCGCGCGTGGCGAAACATTGAAAAGACAAAATACAGCGCGATCAGCGTGAATACGGTACTGGCCGTCAGCAGCAGATTCATCGTTGCACTCCCGTCGCCTCAGGCGTCCAGTCTTTTATACTTGATTCGGTGCGGGTTTGCTGCATCGGCGCCAAGACGTCGTTTGCGATCTTCCTCGTAGTCCGCGTAATTGCCTGCAAACCAGACAACTTCACTGTTGCCCTCAAACGCCAGTATGTGCGTCGCGATGCGGTCGAGAAACCACCGGTCATGTGATATCACGATTGCGGACCCCGGGAACTCCAGCAGCGCTTCTTCCAGCGCACGCAGGGTTTCGACGTCGAGATCGTTGGTAGGTTCGTCAAGCAGCAACAGGTTGCCACCGGCACGTAACATCTTGGCCAGGTGCACGCGGTTTCGTTCACCGCCCGACAACACACCGATCTTTTTCTGCTGGTCCTGGCCGCGGAAATTGAAGCGCCCCACGTAAGCACGAGAAGACGTCTCGTAGCTGCCAACCTGGATCAGGTCGAGGCCCTCGGAGATTTCCTCCCACACGGTATTGTCATCGTTAAGACTGTCACGGGACTGGTCGACACTCGCGAGCTGCACGGTATCGCCCAGCCTGATCGTGCCCGAGTCCGCCTGATCTTCACCTGTAATCATGCGAAACATCGTGGTCTTGCCTGCGCCGTTCGGGCCGATAACACCGACGATGCCACCAGCCGGAAGCTGGAAACTGAGACCGTCGATCAAAAGCTTGTCGCCAAAACCCTTCTTTAGATCGTTGACTTCGAGAACGACGTCGCCGAGGCGCGGCCCCGGCGGTATATAGATCTCGTTGGTCTCATTGCGCTTCTGGTATTGCACCGAGGAGATTTCATCGAATTGCCGCAGGCGAGCTTTTGATTTTGCCTGCCGGCCTTTCGGGTTGCTACGCACCCACTCCAACTCGGACGCCATGGCTTTTTGCCGCGCTTTCTCGGAGGCTTCCTCATTCTGCAGCCTGGCCTGCTTCTGCTCCAGCCAGGACGAGTAATTGCCTTCCCAGGGAATGCCGTGGCCACGGTCGAGTTCAAGTATCCAGCCAGCAACGTTGTCGAGGAAATAGCGATCATGCGTAACGGCGATGACCGTGCTCGGATAGTCGTGCAGAAAACGCTCAAGCCAGGCTACAGATTCAGCGTCGAGGTGGTTGGTCGGTTCATCCAGCAATAACATGTCGGGCTGCGACAGCAACAAGCGACACAGTGCAACGCGGCGGCGTTCACCGCCAGACAACTTCGTGACGTCCGCATCCCAGGGCGGCAGGCGCAACGCGTCAGCTGCAACTTCAAGCTTGCGATCGACTTCCCAGCCGCCCGCGGCATCGATCGCGTCCTGCAATTTGCCCTGTTCTTCAAGCAGTGCGTTCATCTCGTCGTCGTCCATGGGTTCGGCGAACTTGTCACTGATCGCATTGAACCGATGGAGCAGGTCGATCACTTCACCGAGGCCTTCCTCGACATTGCCGCGCACGTCTTTATTTTCGTCCAGATCCGGTTCCTGCTCGAGAAAGCCGATCTTGATGCCCGGTTGTGGTCGCGCTTCACCATCGATCTCGGTATCGAGACCCGCCATGATGCGCAACAATGTCGACTTGCCTGAGCCGTTAAGGCCCAGGACGCCTATCTTGGCGCCGGGGAAGAACGAAAGGGAGATGTCGCGAAGGATGTAGCGCTTCGGCGGGACAACTTTCGCAACGCGATTCATTGTGTAGATGAACTGTGCCATGGTCTTACCAGTTGTTAATGAGCGGGCATTATCGGGTATGCTGACACGCAATAAAACAATCTAGTGCTTTTATGAGCGACAAGGTGCTGGTTTACAAGGGGACGGAGATCGCTGCCTACGGCTTCGGCGATCCGCATCCGTTCGGCACTGACCGGCACGACGTTTTTCACGCGGAGCTCGCAGAGGCCGGTCTCAACGAGATGATCGAGTTTGGGCACCCGCGCCCGGCGCTTGTGGATGAGCTGGCGCTGTTCCACACGGCTGATTACATCGACAAAGTGTCGCGAATGTCGGTTGCTGGTAAAGGCTGGCTGGATGAGGGCGATACGCCCGCAGTTCCGGGTATTTACGATGCGGCGGCGGCCGTCGTTGGTGCTGTGCTGTGCGCTGTCGACGAGATCATGCACGGTAACTACAAGCGCGCGTTCGTGCCGATAGCCGGGCTGCATCACGCAGCGCGCAATGGTGCAGCGGGCTTTTGCGTGTTTAATGACTGCGGTATCGCTGTCGAGTACCTGCGCAAGAAGTTCGGGCTGACCCGGATCGCCTACGTTGATATCGATGCCCATCACGGCGACGGCGTGTTCTACGGTTTCGAAGAGGACCCCGACCTGGTATTCGCGGATATTCATGAAGACGGCCGGCACCTCTATCCGGGTACCGGGGGAGCGCAGGAGACGGGCAAGGGCAGGGCCCGGGGCACCAAGCTCAACATCCCGTTGCCGCCCGGCGCGGACGATTCCGATTTCCACCCTGCCTGGAGACGGGTCGAGGAGTACATCGAGGCTGCAAAACCGGAGTTCATCCTGATGCAGTGCGGTGCCGACAGTCTTGAGGGCGATCCGATTACCCATCTCTGCTGGACCGAAGAGGCGCATGCGACCGCCGCCGCCAGCCTTTGCCGCCTCGCGGACAAACACTCGGCCGGGCGCATTATCGGCACGGGCGGGGGCGGCTATAACCGCCGCAACCTCGCGCGGGCGTGGACACGCGTTGTGCAGTCTTTCGTCGAGACCCGGTAAACACATTCGAGGTGCCATCGACCGCGGTAAACGGGTACTATCGCCGTCTTTTGGCGCCCGACAATGCGCCTTTCCCACGCGGAGTACCCATGTTCGACCCAGCGACGACTATCGAAGACTTTGATCCGGAAATAGCCAGGGCCCTGGCCCAGGAAGGCCAGCGCCAGGAAGAACATATTGAGCTGATTGCGTCGGAAAATTACACCAGCCCCCTTGTCATGCAGGCGCAGGGTTCCAAGCTGACCAACAAGTACGCCGAGGGCTACCCGGGCAAGCGCTACTACGGTGGCTGTGAGTACGTGGACGATGTGGAGACCCTGGCAATCGAGCGCGCCAAGCAACTGTTTGGGGCGGACTATGCCAATGTGCAGCCACACTCCGGTTCCCAGGCCAATGCCGCGGTTTATCATGCACTGGTCGAGCCCGGCGACACCATCCTGGGCATGAGCCTCGCGGAAGGCGGCCACCTGACCCACGGTTCGAGCGTCAATTTCTCCGGCAAGCTGTTCAATGCGATCCAGTACGGGCTTGTCGCCGAAACCGGTTTGATCGACTACGACGAGGTCCAGGCGCTGGCAACCGAGCACAAGCCGAAGATGATCGTGGCCGGTTTCTCTGCCTATTCGCAGGTGGCGGACTGGGCGCGATTTCGCAAGATTGCCGACAGCGTTGGCGCGTATCTTTTTGTTGATATGGCGCACGTAGCGGGTCTCGTGGCGACGGGTCATTACCCGAGCCCCATTCCGCATGCGGATGTCTGTACGACCACGACGCACAAGACCTTGCGCGGCCCGCGAGGTGGTTTGATCCTGGCACGCGCCAACGACACGTTGACCCGGAAGTTTAATTCGCTGGTATTTCCGGGTACGCAGGGCGGCCCTTTGATGCACGTGATTGCAGCCAAGGCGATAGCGCTCAAAGAAGCCTTGCTGCCGGAGTTCAAGGAGTATCAGGGCAGGGTTTGCAAAAACGCCAAAGTGATGGCCGCCGTGCTCGCCGATCGCGGCTACCCGATCATCTCCGGTGGCACCGAGAATCACCTG
>JAOUNH010000041.1 GCA_029881055.1 Gammaproteobacteria bacterium | reverse complement strand
CAGGCATTCGACGTTTTCTTCTTCGGACCCCTCGCAAAGGAGTTGCATGCCAAGGCAGATTCCCAGTACCGGTTGCGTCAGATCACGAATAACATCGACGAGACCCGCCTCATCCAGGCGTCGCATTGCATCTTTTGCCGCCCCGACACCCGGCAAAACGACCCGGCTCGTACTGCGAATCGCTTCGATATCGGTTGTCAGAATAGCTTTCGCCCGCAACCGATCAAAGGCATACAAGAGCGACGCAATGTTGGCGCCACCGCTGTCGATAATCGCGACGTCAGTCATTACAGAACGCCTTTCGTCGACGGCAATTCCGAACCGGATCTTGCTATCGCCTGGCGCAACGCACGCCCAACCGACTTGAAGCAGGCTTCGACCATGTGGTGGGTATTCTCGCCCCGAACGTCGATATGGAGCGCGGCACCGAGTGACTCTGCAAGCGAGCGGAAGAAATGTTCGACCATTTCCGTCGATAACTCGCCGACCTTGTCGCGAGGGAAGTCTGCGGCAAACTGAAACGCAGCCCGTCCTGAGAGATCCAGCGCGACCCTGGCTTCGCTTTCATCCATCGGCAACAGGAAACCGTAGCGTCCAATTGCGAATTTATTGCCCAGTGCCTCGCGCAATGCTGTGCCCAGGCAAATCGCCGTGTCCTCAACAGTGTGATGTTCATCGATGTGCAGATCGCCGTCGCACTGGACAATGAGACCGAATCCTCCGTGCCTGGAAATCTGCTCCAGCATGTGGTCGTAAAAACCTATGCCCGTGTCTATCCGGACCTGCTTGGCGGAGTCGAGGTTGACGGTAACTGCAATTCGGGTTTCATTCGTATTGCGTTCAATACGGGCAATACGGTCCGAATAGCACAGCCGTTCGACGATCTCAGGCCAGGTCATGGTCCCGTCCTTGCCTGATCCCAATAACAAGCTCTGTACGCCGATGCGCTCCCCCAGTTCCACGTCCGTGGCGCGGTCCCCGATTACGGCTGACAGTGCAAGCTTGATATCGGTGGCCGCAAGATAGCGCGTCAGCAAACCAGTGCGAGGCTTGCGGCAGTCACACAAGTCGTCCGGCGTATGGGGACAAATGAATATTTCGTCGAAGCTTATCCCCTGGCTGGCAAACAGTTGCAGGATGTGGTCCTGGCAAACCTGGAATTGATCCTCCGGGAATGTCGAAGTGCCGAGGCCGTCCTGGTTACTTACCATGACAAATCGAAACCCGTGCTCTGCGAGCTCGCGCAAGGCGGGTATTACGTCGGGGACGAGGCGAATCTTTTCGAGGGCATCGACCTGGAAGTCGGCAGGCTCTTCTACCAAAGTGCCGTCGCGATCGATGAATAATACTTTCGTTGCCATGCTCAGCCTTTCCCAAATCGATCGAGTGCTGCGAGAAGTGTGTCGTTATCCGATTGGCTACCGACTGTGATTCGTATGCAGTCCGCAAGATCGCCACCGAAATATCGCAGCAGAATGTTGTGTGATTTGCAGTGCTCAACTAATGCGATCGCGTCATTGACCCGGACCAGGAAAAAATTCGCGTCGCTGGGCCAGACTTTCGATACGAAGTTGAAGCGCCCGATTTCCTGCATGAGTCGCGACCTCTCGACAATGACTCTGTCTACGGCTTCTGCTGCGACCGTCAGCTGCCGTTCATGCAGGGCGTCTTCGACGCACTCAACGACCGGCGTAGCAAGCGCGTAGGGCGCCTGGACGGCGCTTAAACACGCAATAATCTCCTGCGCGCCAATTACCGCGCCGCAGCGAGCCCCGGCGAAACCCAGGGCCTTCGAAAGTGTGCGCAACACCAGCAGATTGGGGTACGCGCGCAACAGCTCGACTGCTGAGCTTTCCCGACCGAATTCAATATATGCCTCGTCAACAACAATCGCCGAAGAGCCTTTGCGCGCGTCCAGCAGACGCAACAGATCGGCACGGGGCAATGGTGTACCGGTAGGGTTGTTCGGCGAGCAGACAAACAGGACCTTGGTCGTTTCGGTGCAAGCCTCAAGCAGGGCGCCAACATCAATGGCGAAGTCATGCTCTGCGAGACCCCGGACTTCGATGACGCCGGCACCTTGAATCGTGGCGTAGTGGCGATACATCGAAAAAGCGGGCGTCGGCGTGACAATGTGATCCACACCTGCGTGGCAAAAGCTGCGAATGATCAGGTCGATGGCCTCGCTGGAGCCCCGAGTGACGAGTATCTGGTCATCGGCACAGTTAAATCGCTTTGCCAGTGTCGACTGTAAGCGTTGCGGCCGGACTTCCGGGTAACGATTCAGCGGCCGGCGAAAGTTTCCAATCGAGCTGATTTGCGGGGACTCATTCGCATTGAGCCGGATGGTGTCGTCGACCTGTTCAGCCGCATCGTAAGGGTGCAATTGCCGAACTTCGGAGCGGACGAGAGAGAGAATACTCATGGTTTTGTCGCCAGTCGGCGGCTTACAGCTGCGGCATGTGCATCGAGGCCTTCAAGGCCAGCGAGCCTGATAACGGCCGCACCCAGGTTTTCGAGACCATCGCGAGTGAGCTCCTGGACTGTCATCTGGCGCAGGAATTGATCGATGCCCAGTCCACTGTAAGTTGCTGCGTACCCGTAAGTCGGCAGTACGTGATTGGTGCCACTGCAATAGTCGCCCACCGACTCCGGTGTCCAGCGGCCGACGAATACGGACCCCGCATTGCGGACAGCACTGAGCGCCGCGCGCGGATTCTCGATTTGCAGGATCAAATGTTCGGGTGCATATCGATTACTGATTTCGATCGCTGCCGCGACGTCGGGCGCGACAATAAAAAGGGAGTTCTCGAGCGCCGATGCGGCAATGTCCGAACGCGACAGTGATTCAAGTTGGCGCGTGATCTCGACCTGTACTGATGTCGCCTGCGCAGCATCTGTCGTTACGAGGACGACCTGCGAATCAACGCCGTGTTCGGCCTGCGAGAGCAGGTCCGCGGCGACGAATTCGGGCGACGATACGGCGTCGGCAATGACGAGCACTTCGGAGGGGCCGGCAGGCATGTCAATCGCTGCACCATCGGGGTCAGCACTGACTATGGTTTTGGCACTCGTAACCCAGGGGTTGCCGGGGCCGAAAATCTTGCGAACTTTGGGGATGGTCGCAGTACCGTAGGCCATCGCGGCAATCGCCTGGGCGCCGCCTACTTTGTAGATTTCGGCAACTCCGGCACGCGATGCTGCGACGAGTACAGCCGGGTCCGCCGTACCGTCCGGACGCGGAGGAGTGCAAAGGATGATTCGCGGACACCGCGCGATTGTCGCCGGAACCGCCAGCATGATGGCCGCGGAGGGCAATGGGGCGGTTCCTGCGGGCACATAAAGACCGACCGAGTCGATGGGCTGGCTGATGCGCTCACACAGCACGCCCGGCATCGTCTCTAGCGAAACTGGCGCCGGCAGTTGCTGTTCGTGAAATCGCCTGATGTTCGCGATGGCGAGGTCGATAGCGGCCAGGTCCTCTGCGGCGAGTTGCTGCGCTGCAGAGGCGAATTCAGCCTCGGTCACGCGAAATTCGGTGCCGCCCGCGCCATCAAACTGCGCCGTAAACTCAGCCAGAGCGAGGTCGCCGCGCTGGCGAACGGCAGCGATGATTGCCACTGCGCTTGCCCGGACCGAATCATCCTGAGAAACAGCGGGCCGCCGCAACAGCAGGGAGCGCTGTTGTTCCGAGAGGTCCTGCCACTGGTGGATAGGAATATTCATCTTAAGCCAGCATTTTCTCGACAGGTAATACGAGCAGGGAGCTCGCTCCCGCGGCTTTTAGATTCTCCAGCGTTTCCCAGAACACATTTTCCCGGCAAACCGCATGCACCGCGACCCGGTCATCACTGCCTTCAAGCGGCATTACCGTCGGTGCCTCGGAGCCAGGCAGTAGCGCTCGTATTTCCGCGAGCGCCGAACGCGGCGCGTGCAGCATGATGTACTTGCTGTCGTGAACCTTCAGAACCCCGTCGAGCCGTTGCAGAATCTTGTCGACCAGGGCCTGCTTTGCATCACCCAGCGGCGCAAGCGTCTGGATAACCACCGCTTCACTTTCGAGAATGACGGCGACTTCGCGCAGCCCGTTGGCAGCCAGAGTTGAGCCGGACGAGACGAGGTCGCAGATGAAATCGGCGCGCCCGAGTTTGGGTGCTATCTCGACGGCACCGGAGAAATAGACCGCTTCGGCCTGGACATTATTCTTAGTAAGGTAATCTGTTAAGAGGCTAATATAACTTGTTGCAATCTTTGAGTTATTTAGCGTCTTTGGACCCTCGTACTGGACGCCCTGGGGCGCCGCAATAGCCAGCCGGCAGTGCCCGAACTCGAGCTCGAAGATCTGTTTGAATTGCCCCTTGGAACCCTCTTGTTCCAGCTTGAGGCGTTTTTCCTCGACCACGTTCAGGCCGACGATGCCGAGGTCGCATACGTCGTCACCCACCAGCCCGGGGATGTCATCATCCCTTACGAGCAGCAGGTCAATCGGCATGTTTTCGCCGTAGCAAATGAGCTGGTCCTTACTCTTCGTGACTTTCAGGCCACAGCGTTCGAGCAGGTCGATGGAGTGATCGGTCAGGCGACCGGATTTCTGCACCGCAATCTTGATGCGTTGCGTGGAAGCTTCCATGGCATTTTCCTCAGTGGGAGATTCGATCGATCGCCGTTCGGTAACCGCCGGAGCCGCCCGCGAGGCACCGGGCAACTCGCCCGATGGTGGTCACGCTGACGCCGGTGAGATCATGTATTTTTCGGTAGGGCAGTTCCTTCTGCAGGTATTCAACGACCTGCCAGCGATCAACCAGCGCCTGTAGCTCGGCCGGAGTGCACAAATCCTCAAAAAAGGACCGGACTTCACGCGTGTTTTCCAATGCGACCACGGCTTTGTACAGTGCTTCCTCCGCACGCTGTTGGCGGCGGCCTGATTCGTTTCGGTTGGGTTTCATTTTCTGCACCAATGTATTAACGCGTTAGCACACTAATACAGGGCGGGGTCGATGGCAAGCACTAATTCATAGTTACATTTGCGACTAAAAAAAGCGCACGCAAGTCCTTGACGCGCGCCGACAATGCCGCATAGACTTCGCGAAACTCATCGAGACCGGTCGAGGGATAGGCCCGACGACGCCGGGGCAACCATCAGAACTAACCATTCTGGAAAGGTGCCAACTCCTGCGATGCCAAGCTCAGTTATTGAGCGCATCGAATGATGAGGGTAACTGCAACCACCCGTTCGCGGGCGAAGGGCAGTACAACCCCTCCCTTGCGGGATTCGCAGGGTTCCGATGAGCAGAAAGCGCTATTACGGAACATCTTGTGGAGACCGACATGACTTACCAAGCCAGCAAAACGACACGAGCCGTCCGTGCGTCCATCGAATCGGACACGCAGCACGGTGCAGTTGTGCCGCCATTGCATCTTTCGTCGAATTTTTCCTTTGCGGGTTTTGGCGAGAAGCGCCAGTACGACTACACACGGTCCGGAAACCCGACACGAGATGCGCTTGCCGACGCACTGACTGAGCTCGAAGGTGGCGCGGGTGCGGTGGTGACGTCATCCGGGATGGCGGCACTGACCCTGTTGACGCAACTGCTCGAGCCGGGCGACACGATCATCGCGCCGCACGACTGCTACGGCGGCACCTACCGACTGTTCGATCAACAGTCCAGGAAAGGTCTCTTTGATGTCGTCTTTATCGATCAAACAGACATCGACGCACTCACAAAAGCCGCGCGATGCAGGCCAAAGATCATCCTCGCAGAAACGCCATCCAATCCCTTGCTGCGAATCGTGGATATTGAAAAGATTTCTGCGATTGCGAAGGCCGCGGGCGCACTGCTCGCGGTTGACAATACCTTTCTCTCTCCGGCGCTCCAGAATCCGATCGAGTTCGGTGCAGACCTGGTTATTCACTCAACCACAAAGTACATCAACGGCCATAGCGATGTGGTCGGTGGGTGTGTTGTCGCGGCTACCGACGATCTGGCTGAGCGTATTCGGTACTGGGCCAATTGCATCGGCGTTACAGGCGCACCCTTCGACAGTTTCCTTACGCTGCGCGGCATTCGAACCTTGCACCCGCGGATCCGGCAGCACGAAGAGACGGCGAGCCTGGTTGCGGAGGTGCTCAACAAACACGACCTCGTGGATCGAGTCTACTATCCTGGCCTGGCCACCCATCCCGGCCACGATATTGCGAAGCGCCAACAAAGGGGGTTCGGTGGCATGCTGAGTTTCGAAATTAGCGGCAACACCGATGCAGTTCGTGCATTCGTCGAAAATCTGCAGTTTTTCTCACTTGCTGAGTCACTCGGTGGCGTCGAGAGCCTGGTTTGCCATCCGGCGTCGATGACGCACGCCCCGTTGTGCGCGGAGGCACTGTCGGAAGCCGGTATCGGGCAGAATCTGATCCGATTGTCCGTTGGGCTGGAGAGCAGCGAAGATCTGGTCGCTGACATTCTGGCGGCTCTGGAAGTCGCGCGGTCCGCCAGAACACGAGCGTCCGTCGCCGTTGTCGGAGGCTAGGTAACAGGGCCGCGGCGGATATTGCCCAAGATCTCTGCGGTCATTTGGGCCGTGGACACGCGTGAATCGTCGTGAGTCGCGATATCAGCGGTTCTCGCTCCCGCAGTAATCGTTTCGGCAATAGCACGTTCTACGGCCAATGCCTCCGCCTCAAGGCCTAAACTGTAGCGCAGCAGCAGGGCGGTGCTGGCTATAGACGCGCAGGGATTGGCGATGCCCTTGCCTGCGATGTCCGGCGCAGAACCGTGTATCGGTTCGTACAAACCGGTACTTGAATCGCCAAGCGATGCAGACGGCAGCATGCCGAGGGATCCGGCGAGCATGGATGCTTCATCGGTCAATATGTCGCCAAACATGTTCTCCGTCACGATGACGTCGAAGGCGGCAGGGCGACTGAGAAGGTGCATTGCCGCAGCATCCACCAGCAGCGTTTCGACTTCGATGCCGGGAAACTCCGCCGCCATCAACCGGTTTGTCACGCTGCGCCACAAACGCGAGGTTTCGAGTACGTTGGCCTTGTCGACAGAACACAAGCGACCGCTGCGATCCGCAGCCAGTTTGGCGGCGACCCGGACGATTCGTTCGATCTCAACGACCGTGTAGGTGCAAAGGTCGCTGGCCGAATGCTCGTCGCGCGTCTTGGTACCAAAGTAAATTCCCCCGGTCAGCTCTCGAACCACAATCATGTCGACGCCTGCCAGGATTTCCGGCCGTAACGGCGAAGCACCGACCAGCTCGGGGTATATCTTGACCGGCCGAAGATTGGCGTACACACCGAGCGCGGCCCGGAGTGCCAGAAGCCCCTGCTCAGGGCGAACTTTTGCGTTCGGGTCGGACCATTTTGGACCGCCCACCGCGCCGAGAAACACGGCATCGGCAGATTTACAGCTCGCAATTGTCGCGGCAGGCAACGGTTCACCGACGGCATCGATCGCCGCACCACCGATCCGCTGTGAGTCGAATTGAAACCGGTGGCCATAGGTTGAGGCGACGGACTCCAGCACTTGCTGCGCGCTCTTTGTGACCTCAGGTCCGATGCCGTCGCCCGGCAATAGTGTGATCAGGGCTTCCAAGGACGGTTCTCCTCAAAGGCTTGGATTGCTGCCGCCTGGTTTTGCAAAAAGCCCAATTGGTCGACTCCCTCGAGCAGGCAATGGCGGGCAAATCCGTCCAGGGTGAAATTCACGACCCGGTCACCGGGCAAGGTGATCGTGTTGTTCTCGACGTCGATATCACAATCAACACCCGGGTTGCTCAACAGCCACTCGTGGGTTTCAGGATCGACCACTATCGCCAGCAATCCGTTTTTCAAAGCATTGTTGCGAAAAATATCGGCAATCTGGCTCGAAATAACGGCTTCGAATCCGTAATCGAGCAGCGCCCAGGGTGCATGTTCCCGCGACGAACCACAGCCGAAATTGTTGCCACCGACCAGGATGGAACAGCCCTTCGCGTCCGGCCGGTTGAGGACAAATTCGGGCTTTTCAGTACCGTCTTTGCCGTAACGCAAATCGTAAAACGCGTATCGACCGAGGCCTGTTCTGGAGGTTGTCGTCAGAAACCGGGCAGCAATAATCTGGTCAGTGTCGATGTCCCTCGTTGGCAAGGCAACTGTCCGTCCTTGTACTCGTTTCACCGGCTTCATGAATATACCCTCGGATCGGTAACGAAACCGGCGATTGCAGAAGCGGCCGCAGTCGCCGGACTGGCCAGTACGGTGCGCGCTCCGACACCCTGTCTGCCTTCGAAATTCCGGTTGCTGGTACTCACACTGAGCTGACCCGGTTTTACGACATCGCCATTCATTGCAATGCACATGGAGCAACCCGCCTCGCGCCATTCGGCACCCGCGTCGGTAATGATTTTGTCCAGCCCGCGACGCTCGGCCTCTTTCTTGACCAATTCCGAGCCTGGAACGACCAGCATGCGAACTCCTTTCGCAACCTTGCGACCCTTGAGAATATTCGCGGCCGCTTCGATATCGGAAATTCGGCCGTTGGTGCAACTGCCAACGAAAACGACGTCAACCGGTGTCTGCGTCATCGGTTTTCCGGATTCAAGCTGCATGTAATCCAGGGCTTTTCGAAAGCTCGCATCATCACTCTGGGGGACAGGATCGTTGATGCCAATCACCATGCCGGGGTTTGTGCCATAGGTCACCATAGGCTGCAGCAAACTGGCATCCAGAGTGACGGCTTTATCAAAGACAGCGCCGTCGTCCGTACGCAAACGCTGCCAGCGTTCCAGCGCCGCATCCCACGCAGCGCCTTTTGGTGCACATGGTCGGCCCAGCAGGTACTCATACGTCGTTTCATCCGGCGCGATCATTCCCGCGCGAGCGCCAGCTTCGATCGACATGTTGCAGATCGTCATACGGCTTTCCATGTCCAACGATCGGATAGCATCGCCGCGATACTCGATGACGTATCCGGTTCCTCCATTGACGCCAATCTTGCCGATAACAGCAAGAATCAAATCCTTTGCGGTCACACCCGGGGCCAACTGGCCTTCGATATTGACCGCCAGCGTTTTGGGTTTGCGCTGCAACAGGCTTTGGGTAGCAAGAACGTGACCGACCTCGGTCGTGCCAATACCGAACGCAAGTGCGCCAAATGCACCGTGGGTGCTGGAATGACTGTCACCACAAACTATCGTCTTGCCGGGCTGTGTTGCGCCCAGCTCCGGACCGATCACGTGCACAATTCCGCGCCGACCACTGCCATAGCCGAGCAAATCAAGCCCGAAGTCGTCGCAGTTTCGCTCCATCTGACGCACCTGATTTGCAGCGCCTTCACCGGCCGCGAGCAGGTCCTCGTACTTGAAAACCGGCGTCGTCGGCGTCGAGTGATCGAGCGTCGCGAGTGTCAGGTCCGGCCGGCGCACGGGCAGTCCCAGCTCGCGCAACACCGAAAACGCCTGTGGCGTCGTAACTTCGTGCACGATATGCAAGTCGATATACAGGATCGCCGGCGTATGCGGCGTTTCCGGGACGACCACGTGGTCGTCCCAGACTTTCTGGAATAGGGTAGTTGGTTCGTTCATTGCCTGGTCAAAACGATCGAATACTCAAATGGTTGCGTGCACGGCCTGCCCATCGTCCTGGGGCCGATCCTCGCGCTGCCGGCGACGCAAAGTGCGGTTTATAACTTCGAGGCACGCCCGGCACCCGGCTTCAACGATGTCCACGCTGGTGCCGCGCCCGCGGAAACTCCTGCCATCGACCTCCACCGTCACGATGACTTCGCCCTGGGCGTCTTCACCGATAGATGCACTGTGCAACTCAAAATTTCGCAACACCATCGTCACGCCGGTTGCGGCTTCCAGTGCCTGGAAGGCAGCGGCAACAGGACCATCCCCGAGCGCCGATTCAGAGACTTCAGTCCCGTCCTCGCCAATCAAGCTCACGGTGGCGGTTGCAGGCTCATTGGTTTGTGTCTGGACTTCGAGGGTTTTCAATACCCACGGGCCAGAGGTCGAACTGCCTGCTGTCATGATGATCGACTCTATGTCGCCGTCATAGACGTCTTTCTTTTTATCCGCGAGCTTTTTGAATTCCTGAAACGCGCGGTTGATTTCGAATTCGTCCAGCTCAAAACCGAGCTCGGCTACGCGATCGCGAAACGCATGTCGGCCACTGTGTTTGCCCAACACCAGATTGGACTTGCTGAGACCAACATCTTCCGGCCGCATGATTTCGTACGTCGATGCATGTTGCAGCATGCCGTGTTGGTGAATTCCGGCCTCGTGTGCAAACGCGTTCTCACCAACAATCGCCTTGTTGCGAGGAGGGTGCATGCCTGTGATATTCGATACCAGGCGAGAAGTGGGATACAGGCGCGTCGTGTCGATACCGGTATCGAGCTGGAAAAACTCGGCCCGTGTCTTGATCGCCATTACGGCCTCTTCAAGACTGCAGTTTCCCGCGCGCTCGCCAATGCCATTGACCGTGCACTCAATCTGCCGAGCACCGGCGGACACGGCAGCGAGGCTATTCGCAACCGCCATGCCGAGATCGTTATGGCAATGCACGCTCAGTGTGATTTCGTTGATGCGCGCTACGTGTTCCTTCAGGTAACGAAACAACCGATCAAATTCCGCGGGTACCGTGTAGCCCACCGTGTCGGGAATATTCACGGTTGTCGCGCCGGCCTCGATAGCCGCAGAAACAACTTCCGCCAGGTAAGACAACTCCGTCCTTGACGCATCCTCAGGCGAAAATTCAACGTCACCACAAAGTTCGCGAGCCATCTTAATGGCACCAACAGCACTCCTGATGATCTCCTCTTTTGCCATCTTGAGCTTGTATTCACGGTGTATTGCGCTGGTGGCTACAAATACGTGAATGCGATGTTTTCTGGCACCCTTGACTGCCGCATGAACCTTTTCAATATCAGCCGCGTTGCACCGCGCCAGGCCACAGATCACAGGTCCGAAATCGCGATCCGCTATGGCCTTTACGGATTCGAAATCGCCGGGGGATGCTGCCGGAAATCCCGCTTCGATAATATCCACATTAAGTTCGGTGAGCGCCTTCGCCACACGGAGTTTCTCCTCCAGGGTCATACTGCAGCCGGGAGCCTGCTCCCCATCACGCAGGGTAGTGTCGAAAATGCGTATTCTGTTTTCCGAGCCAGTGTCAGACATCGGTCCCGTCCCTAAAGTTATGTGGCTTTATTCTTCCAACCAGTCCATGCGACCGCGCAGATCGGCGCCAACCTTCTCAATGGGGTGTTGCAGGTCGGCCTGCATCATGCGCTTGAACTCAGGCATGCCTTTTTCGTTCTCGGCGATCCAGTTTCGAGCAAAAGTGCCGTCCTGAATGTCGGCCAAAATGGCCTTCATAGCCGCGCGCGAGGACTCGTCAACGACGCGAGGCCCACTGATCATGTCGCCCCAGGCTGCAGTGTCGCTAATGTACTTGTGCATTTTTTTGAGACCGCCTTCGTGCAGCAAGTCAACAATCAACTTCAGCTCATGCATGACTTCGTAATAGGCCACTTCCGGCTGGTAACCTGCCTCGACCAGCGTTTCGAACCCTGCAACGATCAACTCCGTCGCCCCACCGCAGAGAACCGCCTGCTCGCCAAACAGGTCCGTTTCAGTCTCTTCCGCGAAACTGGTTTCGATGACGCCGGCGCGGGCGCCGCCAATTCCGGCTGAATACGCCAGCGCCGTCTTGAGTGCGTTCCCGGTCGCGTCCTGATGGACCGCAACGAGACAGGGCACTCCATGCCCTTCCTCATACTGTCGCCGCACCAGTCCACCGGGACCTTTTGGCGCGATCAGCGCGACGTCGAGGTCCGCACGCGGTTCGACCTGTTTGTAGTGAATGGCGAAGCCATGCGCAAATAGCAGCATCGCGCCTTTTTCGATGTCGTCGACGACACCGAGGTAGAGGCTTTTTTGGACCATATCCGGCGTCAGGAACATGACTATAGCGGCTCCTTTGACGGCCTCGTTTGGCTCCTGAACGGTCAGTCCGTCCGCTTCGGCTTTGGGCCAGCTCGCTCCACCCGAACGCAAGCCGACAACCACATTAAAGCCGCTGTCTTTCAGATTCAGTGCATGAGCGCGACCCTGGCTACCGTAGCCAAGGATCGCGACGCGGCGGTCTGCCAAACAGGAAGTATCAACATCGGATTCTGAGTACATTTGCATTGTGTTTCCTAGCCTTCGTGCAATCGAGATAAAAAAAACCCCACTGTCCTTCAGGAAGCGGGGTTGGCGTTGTTCTTTTACCGTCTACGCGTTACCCGCAATGCCTCCCAAGAAGAAGCAATTCGAATCGAAGCACGAGTAGGTCTTTGTGCGTGTTGAGGTGGCGCGTTTGGGTCATAGCGCCGCATGATGTTGGAACAGGGAAATGAAGTCAAACATTCTCTATACGGTTACGCGTGTTACTAAAAGTGATGGATTAATAATCCGAGCTAAGCGATTAATACATAGACTCTTTGTGAGACGAGGACCGCAAATTGCGCATCACCTTATATATACATAGCCGGAATGTCTCGCGAGTGAAGTTGAGCTGCACCACCCGGAAAGCACTGCATCGGCAACAGGTTTCGTAAATATTTGTCGCACTTACGCGCGGAATGCGGGTCCGAAATCTTATGTAGATGTTGGGCTGGCGATATGCAAACCGTGTGGTATTCTTGGCCCCAGAAGTAGTGGGGACCTGAAAACATAAAAGGAATAAATGGCGGGAAAGCCCGAACCAAAAGTCCGGGTAAGCCAACGAATCAAAGAGAGAAAAGTGGGTTCCAAAATTTCATCGCCGCGCGGCGAAAGTGGAGAGGGCCGCGTGCGCAATTGGGAATACATTCAGTATTGCCGGATTTCTGTTGTGCATGTATTCAACGGATACGTTGCATCCCTCTCCAAACACATAACTGAAACAAACGACCTTTAAGGAGCGTCCATGAAACGGTGCATAAGCAGCAGTCGGCGCATAACCACAGCGTTCTTCGCAACCGCGGTTATCGCAATCTCCGGCAGCGTCTTCGCCCAGACTGTCGATCAGGTACTTCAGGCTGATCAACGGCGGTTGAATCTGGCTCAGCAATCTCAGGAACGTATCAACACCGTTGTTGGTGCCACGCGTTCACTCGAGGACCAGTACAGGGCAATTAACAAGGAAATCGACGGACTTAAGGTCTACAACCGCCTAATGACCGCACAGGTGGAAGGACAACAGTCGGATCTTGAAGACATTGGTTTGTCAATGGATCAAGTCGACGTCATTAATCGCCAGATCTTCCCGTTGATGGAGCGCATGATCGATGGTCTTGACCAGTCGGTTAAGGTCGATGTGCCTTTCCTGATGGATGAGCGCACCAAACGAGTCAATGACTTGAAAGATCTCATGTCGCGCTCGGACGTCAGTGTTGCGGAAAAGTTTCGCAAGGTGATGGAGGCCTTCCAGATCGAGCTTGACTACGGTTCGACAATTGAGCACTACGAACAGTCATTGGAAATTGACGGCGGCTTGCGAGCATTCAATATGTTGCGCGTCGGGCGTATCGGCCTGTATTTCCAATCTGACGATACGAAGATCACAGGACGGTGGAACAATCTGACTAAAGCATGGGAAATTGACAACTCAGCTCGAAACGAAGTTCGCAAGGGCCTTCGGGTTGCCCGTCAGTTAATTGCTCCGGAGCTCATCAATATTCCGGTTTCCATTGCGGAGGGCGCGTAAATGAAGCTCATTAAACTGATTGTCGTTGCCGGGCTGCTTAGCCTTGGACTATCAACGGCGAATGCACAGCAGGACGAAGACGCCCGCAGCATGGCTGACCTGCTTCGACTGATCGAGCAGGGACAGGCACGCGATTCTCAGGAAGCGCGGCAGCGTGAAGCTGCATTCAAACAAGCGCAAAACAATCAGCAATCGCTGCTGAACCAGGCACGTGCCGAGCGCACTCGCCAGGAAGCCGTCAGCGCAAACCTCGAACAGCAGTTTGAGAAAAACCAGCAGTCCATCATTACTGCACGGCAGGCGCTCGACGAAAGACTTGGCGCCCTCAAAGAGTTGTTTGGTGTACTGCAAACGGTATCCGGTGACGCACAGGGACGCTTCAGCGCATCACTCACAAACATTCAGCATCCGGATCGCGGCGCCTTCCTCGTCAAGCTCGGCAACAAGATGGCCGGTGCCAGCAGCCTGGCATCCATCGAGGACATCGAGAAGCTCTGGTTAATGCTGCAACGTGAAATTGCCGAATCGGGTCAGGTGGTTCGTTTCAATCACCTGGTAACGAAAGCGGACGGCGAACAGGCGGACATGGAAGTTATCCGGGTCGGAACGTTCAACCTTGTTTCGAACAACGGTTACCTGGAATACGACTCAAATGAAGGCTCAATTTCCGAACTGCAGCGTCAGCCGGAAGGACGTTTTCTCGGTACCACCAGTGATTTGATGGATGCCGCTCCAGGCGACACCGTCACCTTCGGCGTGGATGTCACCAGCGGCGGCATTCTCGGCTTGCTCGTTGAGTCTCCCACGTTCAAGGATCGCATCGAGCAGGGCGGTATCGTTGGTCATTGCATCATCGCCCTCGGTATTGTCGGTCTCCTGATCGCATTCTGGCGACTGATTGGATTGTCCGGTGACAGTCGCAGAGTAGCGGCTCAGCTCAAGAGCGATACGGCGAGCACAGATAATCCGTTGGGTCGCGTGCTGGCCGCTTACGAGAGTAACCGTAACGCCGATACTGAAACGATCGAACTCAAACTCAGCGAGGCGGCACTGAAAGAAATGCCGGGACTGACGAGAGGCCTGTTGTTTATCAAGGTCGTCTCGGCTGTCGCACCTCTGATGGGTCTGCTCGGAACCGTTACCGGTATGATCAAGACCTTCCAGGTCATTACGCTGTACGGCGCCGGTGACCCGAAGATGATGGCAGGCGGTATTTCGCAAGCTCTTATGACAACGGTTGAGGGTCTTGTCGTCGCTATCCCGATGGTATTGCTGCACACCATCGTCAGTGGACAGAGCCGCAAGATCATCAATATTCTTCAGTCGCAGAGCGCCGGTCTCGTTGCCCAGCACTCTGAGCGGAATGGCTAAGGTCAGAAGGAGTCACCATGCTTTGGCTTTTTGATAGTGTTGAAGCCATTCGAGACTTCATGAGTTTGGGTGGCCCAGTGCTTATGGCCATCGCCGTGACAATATTTTTAATGTGGGTACTCATCGTTGAGCGGATCATGTTCTTCCGCTCTTCGATGAAGTCCATGTCACGACAGATTCATGATGACTGGGAATCGCGTAAAGAGCGTAAGTCCTGGGCCGCACACCAGATCCGCGAACTCATGATCTCGCGTTTCGAGGAATCGACCAACAAGGGGATCAACCTGATCCAGACCTTGGTCGCTTTGTGTCCGCTACTCGGTCTTTTAGGGACTGTTACGGGCATGATCAGCGTGTTCCAGGTAATGGCAGTGTCAGGGTCCGGTAATGTTCGGGCGATGGCTGCGGGAGTTTCGCAGGCCACGGTGCCGACAATGGCCGGAATGGTTGGCGCGTTATCTGGCGTGCTACTGGTTACCCTGCTTAGCCGACGAGCAGCTCGGGAAGTTCACTTTCTCGAAGACTCTCTGACGATGGACCACTAAGGAACCAAGATGCGAAGAACTGATCTTTCGATGGGGCAGGACGACGACGCCAACGAAATCAACCTGACGCCGATGTTGGACGTCGTATTCATTATGTTGATTTTCTTCATCGTGACGGCTTCCTTTATTAAGGAAGCCGGAATCGATGTGAATCGTCCGGATGCACCTGTTACAGAGACCAAACCTGAGAATGCGAATATTCTTGTGGTGATTAACGCCAACGATGAAATCTGGATCGATCGTCGTCACATTGACCCTCGGGCTGTGCGCGCCAATATTGAGCGTTTGCACGCGGAAAACCCAAAGGGAACGGTGGTAATTCAGGCGAACAAGAAGTCCACAAACAAGATGCTGGTTTGGGTGATGGATTCAACACGAAATGCCGGGGTGTACCAAATATCCATTGCGGATCAAGGTTGAGCGGGAACTCAATAGGAAACTCACATGCGAAAGAATCATTCACTGGGTCACGAAGAGGAAAGTGAGGAAATCAACCTTACACCGATGCTCGATGTCGTGTTTATCATGCTCATCTTCTTCATTGTTACGGCGACTTTCATTAAGGAAGCCGGAATTCAGGTTGAACGCCCCGACACCGTCACAGCTGATACGCAGGACGATGCGTCGATTCTAATTGCAATCAGCGCGACGGATGAAATCTGGATAGACCGCAAGCAACGGGCACCACAGGAACTTCGGGGAGTCATCGAACGCCTGCATATCGAAAACCCGAAGGGATCGATTGTCATCCAGGCCGATGAAGAGTCAACAAATGAACAGTTGGTTCGTGTACTTGCAGCCGCAAAAGCGGCGGGCGTTACTAACGTAGCAATTGCGTCAGACAACTAGTCAGGAATCTGCCTGCGGAACGAGCGCCTTAAAAACCAGGTTTGCCTGGCCAAGCACGGAGACTAAGCGGTTAAGCCCGCTGAGGAGATAGGGACCATGATAGGTCGATACGCATTTTCAATAGTAATAGGCACGGTTGTGACACTGAGCTTGTTATTCATCATGCAGCTGCTGATCGTATCCGGTAAGCAGGCACTGACAGAGCCGCGGGAACGGCACAAACTGGAATTCGTTCGCATCAAGCGGGACGAAAACGTAAACACCGAGGATCTGACGCCAGAAAAGCCGCCCAAGCCGCCGGAGACTCCGCCCGAGACTCCACCACAGGATCAGGAAAACATTGATCCGAACGCGCCGACGATCGATGTCGGCAGACCGGAGATTTCGGCCAACACGGATATTGGTGGTCCGGGTGGCATGAATATCGCCGAAGGCGACTACCTGCCGATCGTGCGAGTGGCGCCCGTATATCCG
>JAOUNH010000204.1 GCA_029881055.1 Gammaproteobacteria bacterium | reverse complement strand
CGAAATCCGCGCGCAGTCGATCGTAGATTGGATCGACAATAACTGCGACAGCTGCAATGCCCGCATGCAGTCCCAAACTGGCGTTTACGTGCTTGAGAAAGGCGAAGAGGCACTTATTGGACGCGCCTGGTTGACGCAGCATGCCGTCACGACCATCGAAGTTCAGTACTTTATCTGGAGCACCGATAACATCGGCATACTCGCCGCCGAGCAGCTATTGAGCGCCGCTGAGCGCGGTGTCCGCGTGCGGGTTCTCGTCGACGACTTCCTGATCGATGCAGAAGACAAGACCCTGCTGTTGCTGTCTGCGCATCCGAACGTCGAGATTCGGATCTACAATCCCAATGTGACGGTGGGTGTCGGCTTCTGGCAGCGAATCAAAAACGCCGTTACCGGATTTCGTGAAATCAATCAGCGCATGCACGACAAGACCGCGATATTCGACGGTGTTGCCGGCATTACCGGCGGTCGCAACATGGCCGACGAATACTTCGACTACGATCAGGAATACAATTTTCGCGATCGTGATGTCTTGCTGCTGGGTCGCGCTGTGGCTGACATGCGTGAGAATTTCGAAGAATTCTGGACGAGCGAGTTTGCGGTGCCGGTCGAGAATATTTTTGCGGAGGAAGACGTCGCCGTTACTTCCGCCGATGCAGAGCAGCGGTACAGGGAGCTTCACACTTACGCCGACGATGCCCGCAATTTCGAGCCCCAGGTACGCGAGGCGATCACGTCCGTAGCCCGGTATTTTCCAGCCTTGTTGCAGGCGATGCACTGGGGAGACGTCGTATTCCTGAGCGATGTGCCCGGCAAGAATTCGGGCGAATCCGGACTCGGTGGCGGCGGAGAATCAACACGCGAACTGATCAACGCTGTTAAGAGCGCCCAGCACTCCGTATTGATCCAGTCCCCATACCTGATCATGCCGGAGGGCGGCATCGAACTCTTCGGCGAACTCGTGTCGCGCGGCGTTCGCGTCCGCATTTCGACCAATTCACTGGCATCGACCGACAATATCCAGGCCTTTAGCGGCTACCAGTCCCAACGCAGCGACTTGCTGGATGCTGGAATCGAGCTGTACGAGTTCATGGACGAGCCGAATATTCGCACCGAACTCATCGACCGTTACCCCCGTATCGCCGAAAACGACCCGATCTTCGCAATTCACGCGAAGACCATGGTTATCGACGGCGAGACAGTGTTTATCGGCACCTTTAATCTCGACCCCCGATCCGCCAACCTGAACACCGAAGTCGGCGCTCTCGTGAGGAGCCGCGAAGTGGCCGCCCAGGTTACCGCCAGCATCGAACGCGACATGCAGCCCGGCAACAGCTGGCCCATTACGGAGGACTTCAATCCCGATTTCGTCGTTAGCCGCGGGAAACGCTTCAGGACCTGGATTAACCGGCTCCTGCCGATCGAACCGGTCCTGTAATTCTCCGCAAGTTTTGCTATGCTCCGCGGCCCCAAACACCGGCCGGACACGAAAATGACGGTCTGGCCCTGATTACCGGTGCATTCCATTGATTTCTGCTGCAAACCTGTCGATCCAGTTCGGCGCTAAACCCCTGTTCGAGAACGTCTCGGTGACCTTCGGCAATGGCAACCGCTATGGCCTGATCGGGGCCAATGGCTGTGGCAAATCGACCCTCATGAAAATTCTTGCGGGTCAGTTGGAGCCCAGCGTGGGCAATGTTTCCGTGGACCCCAACGCGCGCGTGGGACAGCTTTCTCAGGACCAGTTCGCTTATGAGGATTACCGTGTCCTTGACGCGGTCATGCTGGGCTATACGCGCCTGTGGGAAGTCATGCAGGAACGCGATCGACTGTACTCCTTGCCGGAAATGAGCGACGAGGACGGCATGCGGGTTGCTGATCTCGAAGTCGAGTTTGCCGAGCTGGATGGCTACTCCGCCGAATCGCGCGCGGGTGAACTGCTGGAGAGCATCGGCATTCCGGTCGAACAGCACCACGGTCCTATGAGCGCTGTCGCACCGGGCTGGAAGCTCCGTGTGCTGCTGGCCCAGGCCTTATTTTCAGCTCCGGACATACTGCTGCTGGACGAACCAACCAACAACCTCGACATCAACACGATTCGCTGGCTGGAAGGCTACCTCGACGCGAGCAAGGCCACGATGGTCATTATTTCTCACGATCGCCACTTTCTGAACAGTGTCTGCACACATATGGCGGACCTCGACTACGGCAAGCTGCAGGTATTTCCGGGCAACTACGATGAGTACATGACGGCTGCGACGCAGGCACGTGAACGTATGTATTCCGACAATGCCAAGAAGAAAGTAAAAATGGCCGAACTGCAGGCGTTCGTCAGTCGCTTCTCGGCGAACGCGTCAAAGGCTCGCCAGGCAACCTCACGCGCGCGGCAACTGGAAAAAATCGAACTCGAAGACATTAAGCCGTCGAGCCGCGTGAATCCGTATATCCGTTTCGAGCAGGACAAGCCGCTGCGGCGCGTCGTCGTCGAAGCCAAAGGCCTCAGCAAAGGCTACGGCGAAGGCCCCTTGTTCAAGAATTTCGACCTGACGATCGAAGCCGGTTCGCGGGTAGCGATTCTCGGCCAGAACGGAATCGGCAAAACAACACTTTTACGAACCCTCTTGCAGGAAATTGAAGCCGACGCCGGTGAGATCAAATGGTCGGAAAATGCACGCACCGGCATTTTCGCGCAGGACAACTCACCCGAATTCGAAACCGATATGTCCCTGTTCGACTGGATGACGCAATGGCAACCGAAAGGTGCCGACGAGCAGCTGTTGCGCGGCACGCTCGGCCGCATGCTGTTCTCGCGGGACGAGAGCGAAAAATCGGTTAAGGTTGTTTCCGGTGGCGAACAACGTCGATTGATGTTTGGCAAAATCGTTTTGCAGAAACCGAACGTCATTGTCATGGATGAGCCAACCAATCACCTCGACATGGAATCAATTGAGTCCCTGAATCTCGCGCTGGAAAACTATCCGGGTACGCTGATTTTTATCAGCCACGATCGCGACTTCGTGTCTTCACTCGCGACGCGAGTCATTGAGATGACGCCGGCTGGTATCGTCGATTTCCGCGGCACCTACGACGAATACCTGCGTGCACAAGTGTCGGATGAAAAAACGCGGGTAGCCTGAGGACCGGCGCCTCGTTGTTCGAGTTTCAAGAATCTGTCAGCAGCCAGGTTCAACGATACTGGCGAATAATGCGCGCGCGGTATTTCCTGCCCTTGATAGGACGATCGTTTAGCTGTTGGAGTGCTTTTTTCGCGTGGGCGTTCTGCACCGCAACATAGGTGTAAGCATCAAACAGGTCGATTGAACCAACGGTATCGCCGGGTATTCCACCCTGCGCTGTCAGTGCTCCCAACAAATCACCGGGCCGCAGTTTGTTTTTCCGGCCACCGCTGATTTGTATCGACGTGAATTGCGGCTCCAGGGCGTCGTCACCACGTTTCGCATCGGGTATACCGCGTTGCTGAATCAGATTGTCCGGCAAAGCCTTTTCGATCTCTTGCAGGCGCCACATCTCGCGATCTTCGACGAGACTCACGGCTACGCCGACTTTTCCCGCCCGCCCCGTTCGCCCGATACGGTGTACATACACTTCCGCTTGTGGCGGCAGCTCGTAGTTAAAGACAGCGTCGATGTCCTTCACGTCCAGACCTCGCGCAGCGACGTCCGTCGCAACCAGCACACTGGTGCTGCGATTTGAAAAACGCACCAGAACCTGGTTTCTCTCGGCCTGATCAAGATCACCGTGCAATGCCAGCGCGGAGATATTCTCTGCCTGCAAAGATTGCGTAACCTCGGCACAATCGATCTTGGTATTGCAGAAGACGAGATTCAGTGCACCGCCCCAGGCTCGCAATACTCGCACCAACTCAGCGGTGCGGTTTTCGCGCGTGACCGAGCACCAGGTCTGTGTAATCTGAGCCGGCTGCTCATCATCCGTAACGTCAACTATGCGCGGCTTGTTTTGTACTCTGGCGCTGATCTCGGCAACCGCCTCCGGGTAAGTCGCACTGAACAGGAGGGTTTGTCTATTGGCCGGAACAAAAGCAAGGATCGCTTCAAGTTCGTCCATGAAACCCATATCAAGCATGCGATCAGCTTCGTCGAGAACGAATGTTTGTAACTCGCGGAGGTCAATATTGCCGTCACGCAAGTGCTTGTGAATACGACCCGGCGTGCCGACGATAATGTGCGGACTGCGTTGCAGGGACGCCGTTTGATTTCGCAGGGGGCTGCCGCCGCAAACACTGAGTATCTTGATGTTCGGAATGGCGCGCGCGAGGCGACGAATCTCCTTAGCGACCTGGTCCGCCAATTCACGCGTAGGACAAAGCACGAGCGCTTGCAGGCTGAACGATGCTACGTCCAGTTTGTTGAGCAGGCCCAATCCAAAAGCAGCGGTTTTTCCACTGCCGGTCTTGGCACGCGCGAGCACGTCGGCCCCCTCGATAAGCCAGGGCAGAGTTTCCGCCTGCACCAGCGTCATCTCCATGTAGCCGAGGTCAGCAAGATTGCCGAGCAGGTCCGGCTTCAGATTGAGTGAACTGAATTCAGTTGTAGCCACGGAGTCTGAGCTTATCGATGTTTCGAGT
>JAOUNH010000203.1 GCA_029881055.1 Gammaproteobacteria bacterium | reverse complement strand
CGCCGTCGGCCACGGCGAGCACGACCGCGCCCGGCCCGTACGGAAGTATCGCAACCGTGTCCTGATTTTCCGTTTCCTTGTAAGGATCGCGACACGTGTAAGCGACCACCTGGCCACCGGCGACATCGGTTTCCGCGGTGTCCGGGCCGGTTGCGCCGTCCAGCAACAACATGTCAATTGGCTGCTCAGTCACGGTTTACTGGCTCCCGGCACCATGCACAGAAATTCCAGTACTCCTTCGCGATCCCCCAGTGACACGAGGTGCAGGAGTGAGCACTGCCCTTCAGTTTCCAGCTACGCCTGACTTTCGTTCGGCACCAGGGACAATAACGCATGAATGGCATCAGGGGACCACGACACCGCTTACTGGCGCAACGTGCGGTGTAGCGTTTGTCCGGATAGGAGCGAGACGTCTCCTCTTCGAATCCCGAACCGTAGCACCAGGCGCAGTAATTCCAGTCGGACTTGACGCCCCGATCACAGCGCGGGCAAGTGGCCGGCATTGGGGTTTCGGAACCCTTGGCGGGATTGCCGATGCCACACCAGGGACAGCAATGCATGCTTTCCGCAACCGGGCCCTCGCATTTGCGGCACGCATGTCGCGTATCCAGTTCCTTTTTGAAGTGTGTCTGAAATTCCTTCCACTGTATGCGGCGCCACAAGGTACCGCGATGCGAAATAGCGGGTCGTTTCTTGGCACGCTTTAGCTTTCTTGCATGACTGCGCGCCTTGTTGAAGGCCGCCTGCATTTGTACAGCATCCCGATAACGCTTTTTCGGATCCAGTTGAATCGCGTTTCGCAGCACTTCAATCAGTTCCGGGTTAACCCGCTTCGACAGCCGGTCCATGCCAGCAAGCGGCCAATCAAACGGCCACTCGGGCAGCTTTCCCGACAACAACTGGTAAATAACCAGCCCCAGTGAGAAAACATCGGACTGGAACTTGGGCCGGCCCATGGCCTGCTCGGGAGCAATGTAGTCGACCGTTCCGGAACCGGACGCCTTTAGTGTTCGCAGGTTAAATTTCGCGAAACCGAAATCACCCAGTTTCAGCTGATTCTCCGGAAACAGGATGAAATTTTCAGGCTTGATGTCGCAGTGAATAATCTTGTTTTCATGTGCATGCGCCATGGCCGCGAGTGCCTGGCCTGCAAGGTCCAGCGCCCTTTCCGAGGACATGCGGCGCTCAATTCGGTCGGCGAGCGATTCCTCGCCGAGCTCCATCGCGATCACGAATCGCTTGTCGATATAGCTCGCATTGAGGACCGCAAGAATATTCGGGTGCCTGAGCTTGGTTGCGACCTGAACCTCATGAAGAAATTCTTCATGTCCCATGTGGTGCCCGGACTTCGGGACTTTCAGTGCAACCTTGAGCTTCTGAATTGTGTCCTGGGCACGATAAACGTCGGCAAGCGGACCGTGCGCGAGGCGCCCGAGTATCCGGTACTTGCCCAATTTCTGGCGAGCTCTTAACAAGGATTGTTACTCATCATTACGTATTCTACTGACGGCAGACGACCAGCCGGCAATCAATTGTTCGCGACGGCCGGACGGCATTGTCGGTTCGAACCTGGCATCAAGGCGCCAATATTCTGAGATCTTCTCTGGGCTGGTCAACAAGCCTGCACCAAATGCTGCGAGGTACGCCGCCCCGAGAACCGTCGACTCGACGTTTCGTGGTCGTTCCACGGGTATGTTAACGATGTCGGCAAGGAACTGCAGGAACCAGTTGTTGGCCACCATACCACCATCAACACGGATGACAGCCGGAGAAATCCCGTCGTCGGCCATGGCATTGACCAGGTCGAGCGTCTGGTAGGCCACCGATTGCAACGTGGCGGTGACGATTTGCTCGCGCCCGCTGCCGCGCGTCATTCCGAGTATTGCCCCACGCGCGTCCGGATCCCAATAAGGCGCTCCCAGTCCCGCAAATGCCGGCACGACGACGACATCGTCGACGACACCGGTCCGCCTGGCGATGGCCTCGGTCTCGGCCGCTGACTCAATTATCCGCAGCTCGTCTCGCAGCCACTGAATGGCCGATCCTGCTACGAATACGCTACCCTCAAGTCCATAGGTGGGCGCACCGTTCAGTCGCATTGCGACAGTCGTCAATAGTTTGTTACCTGACGCGAGCGCCTTCTGGCCGGTATTGGCGATCACGAAACAGCCCGTGCCATAGGTACTCTTTGTCATGCCATTACCGAACCCTGCCTGGCCGATCAGCGCGGCCTGCTGGTCGCCGGCAATACCCTTCACCGGAACCGCGCCGCCAAGACAGGCATCTGTCGCAACACCAAAGTCGGCGGCGCAATCCTTAACCTCCGGCAGCAACTCACGCGGAATCCTGAAAATTTCCAGGAGTTCATCATCCCATTGCTGGGTGTGAATATTAAACAGCAGGGTTCGCGATGCATTCGTCGCGTCCGTCGCATGTTGCTTGCCCTCTGTCAGCCGCCACAACAGGAAACTGTCGACCGTTCCGAACGCCAGCCTGCCCGCTTCCGCGCGCTTGCGTACGCCATCGACATTGTCGAGGATCCAGGCGATTTTGGTCGCGGAAAAATACGGATCCAGTCGCAGGCCGGTCTTGGCACTGACAGCGGATTCGAGTCCCTGATTCCTGAGCGACCGGCAATGGTCAGCGGTGCGCCGGTCCTGCCAGACGATGGCGTTGTATACGCAAGCGCCCGTTTCGCGATCCCACACCAGCGTCGTCTCACGCTGGTTGGTGATGCCGATCGCCGTGATATCAGCGGCCGCTGCACTCGCAGACAACATCGCTTTTCCTGTAACGGCACGAACCGACCCCCAGATCGCCTCCGGGTCGTGCTCCACCCAGCCCGGCTGCGGGTAGATCTGCGCAAACTCCTCCTGCGCGCTCGCAACTACCGAGATTTCGTGATCGTAAATCACGGTACGGCTGCTGCTCGTGCCCTGGTCAATGGCCAGCAGATACTTGCCCATTAGCTTTGCACCGCGCTGTAGATTGGATTTGCAACGCGCATCTGCCTGCCCGCCTCAGCCGGCCATGCGCTCTCGGTCTGCCGGCTGGCGAATGCGGCGATTTGATCCCGAATCTTGTCCGGCCAGGGCGACACTTTGCGCACGCTGAGATCAACGTGGAGATTCAACCACTCCGCCGTTGCCGCGAGAAAGTGTTTTTCCGCATGGTACATGCGCATGAACTGATGAATGCGCTTGTCATCGTAGGCAAGCAACTGAGAGGTAATGACATAGGGCTCGTCAACCGCGAGTTCCTTTTGCCAGGTGATGTGCGATTCGACGGCGAACGTTGAGCTATTTGTTACGTTGATATGATCGACAGTGATACCGAGCTTTTCCCACAAAGAATCGACGGCCTGGTCAAACGCAAGCACATAATAAGCGACGTTCATGTGGTTATTGATGTCGATCCATTCGGGCAGCACCCTGCCGCGAACAACTTCGATACCGGACAGTTCCGAATCTGGCAAACGAGACCCCTTAAGTCGTTAGTTCCGTACGGTTGCGAAAGTGCTCTAGTGCTTCCGGGTTTGCAAGTGCCTCGGTGTTTTTCACCGCCTCACCGTGTACTACCGAACGGACAGCGAGCTCAACAATCTTGCCACTCTTGGTTCTCGGGATCTCGGCTACGGCCAGTATCTTTGCCGGCACATGACGGGGCGTCGTATTCTCGCGTACGGTCTTGCGGATGCGAGCTTCCAGTGCTTCGTCGAGCTCGATCCCTTCTTTCAACACCACGAACAAAACGACACGGACGTCGTCCTCCCACGACTGTCCTATCGCAATGCTTTCGAGGACCTCATCGAGCTTTTCGACCTGCCGGTAGATTTCCGCCGTGCCGATGCGGACACCGCCTGGATTGAGTACGGCATCCGAGCGCCCGTAGATGACCATGCCGCCATTTTCCGTCAGTTCGGCGAAGTCGCCATGCGCCCAGACGCCCGGGAATCGCTCAAAATACGCCGCCCGGTAACGAGCACCGTCCGGATCGTTCCAGAAAGCGACGGGCGTCGACGGGAACGGCCGGGTGCAGACGAGTTCCCCGTGCTCACCAGTCACGGACCTGCCGTCTTCATCGAAAATCTCGATGGCCATGCCGAGACCTTTGCACTGCAGTTCGCCACGGCGCACAGAAAGCAGCGGATTTCCGAGCGCGAAACAACTCAAAATATCGGTACCGCCAGAGATGGATGACAGCTGCAGATCATCGCCAATGGCCGCGTAGACAAAATCAAAGCTTTCGGGCGCCAATGGGGATCCGGTCGACAGTACGGTCCGCAACTCAGGCAGCGAGAAATCACGCGTCGGCCGGACGTCGGTATTTTGCAGTGCAGAAATGTATTTCGCGCTCGTGCCGAATATGGAAATCCGCTCTCTTTCTGCGATTTCCCAAAGAATGCGACCCTCGTTGTAAAATGGCGCACCGTCGAACAGGATCAGCGTTGCTCCACTCCCGAGACCGCACACCAGCCAGTTCCACATCATCCAGCCACAGGTAGTGAAATAAAACAGCCTGTCGCCATCGACCACGCCCGTATGCAGGACGTGCTCTTTGCTCTGCTGCAACAGAGTTCCTCCATGTCCGTGCACGATACATTTCGGCACAC
>JAOUNH010000202.1 GCA_029881055.1 Gammaproteobacteria bacterium | reverse complement strand
CCACTCCGGGTATTGCAATCCCCAACGCTCGAACTCATCGTCATATAACGACAGGTAAGCGTGCAGATTGCCGTCAGCCCTGCTGCTCGCCCATTCGGCCACTTTCGCCTCAAGCTCCATACGCAGCGACAATACATCGGTCGCTTCTGCCCAGTGCAGGACACTCGTAATGAGTACGGGAGTGATATTGTCCCTGAACTCGGGCGCCAGCGAATTCAAGTCCTCGTTCCTTAGGGCGATGCAGCCGTCAGTGTCAAATTCCGGCCGCGGGCCTTTGTCCGGATCGACCCCGTGCACCCAGATTCCGTCTCCGTCCCTGTTGTTGCGATGGTCCCAGGCGTTGGGATAATCGATCGGGAAGGCGGTTACGCCATACTTTTCGTGCAGCTGGCTGGTGTCGAGCTGCTCGGTAACAAAGTACGCCCCGAGCGGTGTTCGCTTGTCACCGGAGCGCTGCTTCCCAGTGCCCCCTCGGCCTATCGACATGTAATAGCTGCCCGCAAGTTGCAGATTTTCCCCTTTGCGATCAAAACGATGAAACAGGGCGGTGGACGTTTCCGCGACGAACACCGTGTTTACGGATTCGGGGATAAGCATGATTGGCGCCGGCACCCTGTCCGCAGCATTCGCGCTGGTCGGCGCCGCGGCCAGCGTCAGGACTAATGCCAGTACAGCGGGACTTTGTATCGGAAACATCCGCCGATATTACAGCTATGACGAAGCCGTGCTAAGGTTTGCGCCAGGTGAAATCAGTCAGGGGTACCCCGGTGAATCGAATCTTCCTGCTTACAACATTCTTGCTACTCGGATCCTTTGCAGCCGCCGAATCATCGACTGACGAGGCTTTCCAGAATCTATCCGACGAATACATCAGCGACCTGACGAACTTCTCGCCCGTATTTGCGAGCTACGTCGGGGATCACAGTGCTGATGGGGAGCTCGACCAGGTCGATGCCGCCGCGCGTGCACATACGCGCGCGCTGTTACTCGAATATATCGACGCGCTCGAGGCGATGGATATAGAGAGCCTGTCACGCGCCAACCAGATCGACGCCGACATACTTATGAATCAGCTGCAGTCGGACCTTTGGTCGATGGATGAGCTGCAGGAGTGGGCATGGAATCCCCTCTACTACGTCAATATTTCGGGCAGTGCGATTTACGGTCTGGTCGCACGGGATTACGCACCGCTTGAGAGCCGCCTGCGCAGCGCGACCTCGAGGCTGAATCAGATGCCGCGTTTTCTCGAACAATCGAGAGCATCCATCCAGCCCGAGCGTGTGCCCAAAATTCATGCGGAAACCGCGATAGCTCAGAATCCCGGGCTGCTGTCGATCATTGACACGATGATTGTCCCGAACATGGGTGTCCTGTCGGATACTGATCAGGCGCAATTGAAGGCGGCAATTGAAATTGCAAAGAACGCCGTGGCCGATCACCAGACCTGGCTTGAGGAAGAACTGCTGCCGAGAGCGGCAGGCGAATTTCGCATCGGTGCAGCGCTGTTTGACACCAAACTTGCGTTCGCACTGAATTCTTCGCTCAGCCGCAAGGAAATCACGACACGTGCCGAGCAGGAATATCACGCTGTTCGCAACCAGATGTACGAGATAGCCAAGACGGTCTATGCGAAAAGAAATCCGTACACGGCTTTTCCGGACAAGCCGGATGAAGCCTACAAACAGGCAATCATCCGGGCGGCACTCGAAGAGGCCTATTCGAAACTGCCGCCGCGTGACGGCATCGTGGAAGTTGCGAAGCAGCAGCTGCAGCAAGCCATCGACTTCGTCGTGGAAAAAAATATTGTGACGATGCCGACCGAGCCCGTGGAAATCATCATCATGCCCGAGTTCCAGCGAGGCGTGAGCGTCGCGTACCTGGATCCTCCCGGGGCTCTCGATCGGGATCAGCCGGCGTTCTATGCCGTTGCGCCGCTGCCCGCCGACTGGACAGAGGAACAGATCCAGTCGTTCCTGCGCGAATATAACCTGTACTCGATCCAGGACCTGACGATCCACGAAGGCGTGCCGGGGCACTATTTGCAGCTGGCCCTGAGCAACCGCTACCCATCGACCCTGCGCGCGGTGCTCTGGTCCGGACCTTTCGTCGAAGGCTGGGGCGTTTACGCCGAGCAGATGATGATCTCCGAAGGTTACCTCGACAACGATCCACTCATGAAGCTCACCAATCTCAAGTGGTACCTGCGCGGCATCACCAATGCCATCATCGACTCGGCGATCCATGTCGACGGCATGACGCGCGACGCGGCGATGAAACTCATGATCGAGGGCGGCTTCCAGGAAGAACGGGAAGCGGCCGGTAAGTGGGTGCGCGCACAACTGTCCTCCACGCAGTTGTCGACCTACTTCGTCGGCTACCAGGAGCACATCGCCATGCGCGCAGCGGTAGAGGAGGCCTGGGGCGAGGAGTTCACCTTGCGCCGATATCACGACCAGGCTTTGAGCTACGGCTCGCCGCCCGTTCGCTACGTCCGGGCGCTCATGCTCAACGAGGACATCCCGCGCCGCGAAAACTAGCGGCGCCACCGGCGCGATATTCCAAAGCGGCATAAGGCTGGCCCGTTATGCCGCCCTTCGATGCAACGAAAAGTAACGGCGCCGCATCTAATGCCGCATGAACCTAACCGAACTCTGTACCCGGCAATGGCCGTCTGTGGCCGTCGCCGTTGCGCTGGTGGGCCTGTTCGGCCTCACTTCCATCTCCACGCTGCCGATACAACTGCTGCCCAATATCGAGGAACCGCAGATCTCGGTCGCCAATTTCTGGCGTGCCGCGGCCCCCGAGGAAATGGAGGCCAATATCATCGAACCCCAGGAAAACGTGTTACGCAACACCCCGGGGCTGACCGACATCAATTCCTTCATCGGGCGCGGACAGGGCTTCGTGAACCTGAGCTTCGCCGTCGGTACCGACATGCAGACGGCGAAGCTTGATGTCATCAACAACCTGACACAGGCGCCCCCACGTCCAGCCGATGCGATTGAGCCGCAGGTCAGTGCCGGCGGCGGTCCGCAGACACCCGGCGCGGCATCGCTGCTGGTTCGCGTGCTCCCTGGCAATCCGAACCGGGAACTTGCCAGCTATCAAAAACTCATCGAAGACGAAGTCCAGCCCCGTCTTGCACGTATCCCCGGCGTTTCGAATGTGTTCCTGGCCGGCGAGCAGCCGCGCGAGTTGCACATCACATTCGATTCGTACCGGGCAGCCGCACTCGGTATCCAGGTCAATGACATCATCGCAACCGTATCGCGGGGAACCGATTCGTCCGGTGGTTTCGCCGACGTGGGGCGTCGCCAATATACAGTGCGCTTCGTCGGCCAGTTCCAGCCCGAGCAACTGAACCAGCTGATCGTCGGATGGAGCAACGACCGCCCCATCTACCTGAGCGAAATCGCCGATGTCGAAATCGTGCCGCGCAAGCAGGACGGATTTACCCTGCGTAACGGTTTCCCGTCCTACTACATAACCGTACAAAGCGAGTTTGGTGCCAACACCGTTTCCATACTCGACGAAGTGAACAAGGTGATCGTTGAACTCAACGAAGGTCCGCTGGCGGACGCGGGTCTCGCCATCGACCTGAGTTTCGACGCATCGGTGCATATTCGACGCGCAATTGCATTGGTGAAAGGCAACCTCGGCATCGGCCTGTTGCTGGCCGTAGCCGTGTTGTACTTCCTGATGCGGAGTCGCCGCGCAACCTTCCTCGTTACGGCAACGGTTCCCTTGTCGGTACTGGTGGCTTTTGTCGCATTGCGTCTTTTCGATAAATCACTCAATGTCATCTCGCTCGCGGGACTCGCGTTTTCCGTCGGGCTGGTCATGGATGCGGCGATCATAACGCTCGAAAACATCGTGCGTTGTCATCAAAGCGGGGATTCACTGGAAGAATCCGTAACCAAAGGGACTCGCCAGATCACGGGCGCCCTGTTTGCCTCCACACTAACGAGTGTCGCGATATTCGTTCCCGTCTTGTTCATGGAAGGCATGGAGGGCCAGCTGTTTCAGGACCTGGCGCTAACGATTGCCGTTGCCGTTACCGCGTCATTTTTCATTGCGATTACGGTTTTGCCCGTCGCGGCAAAGTTCCTGCTGAGAAAAGAGAAGCAGGATCCGCGTGAGCACTGGTGGGCGGGTATCACCAGTCTCGTCATGCACCTGACCCGGACACCCGCACGCTGCGGCGCCTGGATCGCCGGCATACTCGGCGGCTCGATACTCGCCGTCATACTGCTGGTCCCGCAGGCGAACCTGTTGCCGCAGGCCCCATCCGACTCGCTGCAAGCCTTCTTCAGCATGCCACCGGGCGGTACCGTCGAAATGATGGAGACGGAGATTGCCGGCACCATCGTTGAGCGCCTGAAGCCGTACATGGATCATGAAAAGGAGCCCTACATCCGCGGTTACAACCTGTCGGCGTTTGGTTCTTTCAATGCACTCTTCCTCTATCCAATGGACCCTGACCGCATCGAGGAAATGATCGGCATAGTACAGAATGAAATATTGATCGACCTGCCGGATACGCAGGCCTTCGTGCAGCGTTCCTCGTTGCTGAATTTCGGTTTCGGTGGCGGCCGGAATATTAACGTTGACCTGCA
>JAOUNH010000201.1 GCA_029881055.1 Gammaproteobacteria bacterium | reverse complement strand
CTCAAGGTGCGCCGCATAAATGCCGAAAGGTATTGCGATAGCCGGCGCGACTCTGCCGGGAAACAGGCGATTCAGCTCGCCCAGGTTGGCCGCTTTCGGCCCGATCACCTTACCCGACAAGCTGCGGCTGATGTCCTTGAGATACAGAAGGTCCCGCTTCGCGAGGTCCGGCATTGGCACTTCGATACGCCCATCGGTTGCGGCTGCGCCCGCCGGCTGCGCCATTGCCTGCTCAACAACTTCGTTGTAAGCCTGCAATATCACGTTCCCGCCGGACCCCACCACAAGCACGACCTGTTCGTTTGCAAGCGGTTGCAGCAGGTCGAGCGTCGCAAGGTCAACAGCGACATTCGGAATTCCAAAATTTCGCGCCAGCAGCTGCAGGTGCGACAAAGCGTTGCCCTCACCCAGCGTGAGTATGCCGGCGACGGGAGACAGTTCCGCGATCGACTCCGGCAAAACAACGATGTCTGTTGGTTCGATAGTTGCAGCAGCGACTTCGTCATTGGTCTCGAAAATGCGCAGGCGACCTTTAGCAATACCACTGTTCAAGGCTACCGCCGTGCTGAGCGGTGTGCCCGCCACCTCCACGACGCTGCCCGCCAGTTTGTCGACATCGAACGATAAAATCTTGAGTGTGTCGCCGAGCATCCACAATGGCGAACCACGCAGAACATCGTCGCCAAATCGCGCAGCGCGGCCGTCGAGCGCGACATAGTTGATCAATGCCTCGGCAAAAGTATGCCGCACGGTACCCAGCGCCCAAGCCGGTGCGCGTTTGAGCCGGGCCACGGCAGCTCGATACTCGTGCAAACCAATCTCATCGCGACCTGCAAAATCCTGGGCATCAAGCAACGCGTCACGCTCACGTTCCGACAGGAGCCCCGATCCATACGCACACTCGAGCAAGGCACTATTCAGTCTCAACACCTCTGCCCGTGGCGAGCTTTCCACGGACGTCAGCTCAAGCCAGGCGAGTTGCACCTCGGTTTCGAGGCCCTGCATGGCGTCGACAAGATTCAGACGTCTTACCGCTGGCAGGTTTGCGAATAATGTGGATCTCGCGATCGATAACTCGGCGCAGAGACTCACGACCAGTTCCGCGGCCGGCTGGCCAAGCGCTGCAGTGACTCTGCCGCCCCATGCACTACCTGCATTCGAGCGCCGCAACGAGTACAGCATTTCGTCAATGCGGTCGCGCCGTCCCACCGATCCGTACAGCAAATCGAGATTGGCTGCCAGTTGCTCGCCTGCTTCCAATACGTCGGGACGTTCCTGTGTGGACAGCCAGATACGTAACCGGGTCGCGGTGGTCGCACTCGGTTTCGTGTGAATCTCGACCCTCCAGACTTCAGCCGCCGGCTCAAGCTCGGCGAGTTCAATCGCCGTGCGGCGCACCAGGCGGGCAAGATCAGTGTCATGTCCGTGTGGTAATACCCGTGCTGACTCGCGTACTAGCAGAAAATTATCCTGCGACCATGCGACATCCTCCAGCAGCTGATTCAGGAGCTCGTTGCCGGCATATTCTTCATCCTCTACCTGAACGCGCCCACGATACGACTGGGCGTGGCGCAGCACCCAGCCGTTGTCGATATCTGTCATGTAGCGTTCGAGCGCCAGTTCACGCAATCGCTGCTGCCGCGGATCGGCGTTGAACAGCTCGTCAAACGACAGATCCGCGAAAATTGTCCCTACCGACCAGCCCAGCTCCGCCAGGCGTTGTCGGCTTTCCGAGTATTCGGCGTGTTGCTTGCCGCCACCCCGCTCGCGGCAAGCATAGGCAACCGGCCGCTGGGTAGACCCGTCGTTGCAGAACCATAAAATCTGCGAATACGGACCACGCTGGTTTTCCACCATTTCCTGTACAATGCGCCTCGCTTCGACCAGCACGTCTGGCGCCGGTTGGTCGAGGGGCGTTGCCTGACCGACGGAAATTGCGAACGAAAACGCAAGAGCACCCATCCAAGGACCAAGCCGGACGTCCGTCGGAATCAATTTATGACTAATCAATCTGCTCATACTTATCGGCACTCTCGTTTCGAACGGTTAATGCGAACATTTGCCGACGTGCAACCGCGCGAAGGCAAAACGTGTCTTATTCTACTCGGAAATATTTTTCTCATTCTTGTCGCTTTCTACTTAATTAAACCAGTGCGCGAAGGTTGGCTGGCGGTAACCGATATTGGCGAATTAACGAAACTCGAGATCAAAGCATATTCAGCGTTTGCACAAAGCCTGATTCTGTTTGCGATCCTGCCAGTATATGCACGGTTGGCAGCGAAATGGCCTCGACGCGATTTAATGTTGAGAGTCGGTGGATCATTCGCACTGCTGCTCGTTGCATTCTGGTTGACGCAACCTGGTTTTATTCTGGGCAACGTTCCGGCTTTTGGTATTTTCTTTTACCTGTTTGTGGGCATATTCAGTGTCACGCTGGTCGCTCAGTTTTGGGCGTTCAGCACAGACGTGTACGGCCCCGAACGAGGTGCGCGCCTGTTTCCGATCGTGGCCATTGGGGCCGCGCTTGGTTCAACGGTGGGGTCCTGGATCGGCGAAAAACTGGTAAAGCTGCCATCGATTGCGGCTTTCGATCTCATTCTGGTTGCACTCGTGCCGCTGGGCCTGGCCCTGATGCTCGCGTCGTGGACTGATCGACGCGGAACATACGGTGATCCCTCGACATGGACAAGCGATCGCTGGGAAGAGGCCGCGTCGCCGAGCGATCAGGGACCCTTCAAACTTATTCTGAAACATCGATATCTGACTGCGACCGCCGCAATGATCATGGTGTTTACCTGGGTGGTCACGAGCGGCGACAACATCCTTTTCAGCATCGTTCAGCAAAACTTCGCAGAAGAATATGCACACCTGTTGAATAACCCTGTCGAATTCGACCTCGCGATGAAAGAGGCGACAACGGCGTTTTACAGTGACCTCTATTTCTGGATCAATCTATTCACGCTGCTGCTGCAGGCTTTCGTCGTCTCGCGGATTCTTAGTTTCGGTGGCATGAAGGCGCTGCTGTATGCGACACCTTTTATATCGCTCGCGACGTATGCGTCGATGGTTTTCATGCCCATACTCGGCCTGATCAAAGTACTCAAGGTCGCGGAGAATTCGAGCAACTACTCAATTCATAATACGGCGCGGCAAATGCTGTGGTTGCCAACGACCAAACAAATGCTGTACCAGGCGAAACCGACAATCGACACTCTGTTTGTCCGCCTGGGCGACGGGCTTGCGGCTTTGACTATCCTTGTCGGTACACGCGTCTTTTCGTTAGGGAATACCGGTTTTATCGTGATCAATATACTTCTCGTAATTGTTTGGATTACGATCAGTCGATATTTGCAGCGCGAGCACGGGCGCTGGACCCGCAGCGCAGCCAACCCTGAACCCCGGTTCACTGGAGCTCAAAATTAATGCGTAGTATTTTCCTGGCAATTCTTCTAATGGCCGCAACGCCGATGGTTGTCGCGTCATCGGACTGGCTGCCCTTGTACGATCGAGTTGATCCTGAACTACAGGCAGCCATGGACAAGCGCCTGAATTCCAATCCGGAATGGGCGCGCCTTATTCGCGACCGGAAAATGGCGATCGGCCTGGTCGACCTTAGTGGCAGCACGCCACGTTTTGCGCGCGTGAACGGCAATCAAATGATGTACGCCGCGAGTCTTCCAAAGATTGCAATCCTGCTGGGCGCGTACGTGTCCTTTGATGACGGCTCTCTTGAGGAAACCGAGGAGATTCACACCGACCTGGCGGATATGATTCGGGTGTCGAGCAATGCAGCAGCGACGCGATTGATCGACAGGGTCGGAATGAAGAAGATACAAACGATATTGCAGGACCCGAAATACGGTTTTTACGACGAGAAGCGTGGCGGTGGCTTATGGGTCGGCAAGCGGTATGCAAGCTCGGGCCCGAGAGTTGGCGATCCTGTACACAATATTTCGCACGGCGCGACAGCGACCCAGGTATGCCGCTTTTTCTATTTGCTCGCGGAAGGTCGCCTCATTAATGCCGAGCGATCGGCGCAGATGCTCAACGATCTTGCAGATCCACATTTGCACCACAAATTTGTTTCTCAAGTGGAAAAGCGCGCGCCCGGTGCCCTGATGTTTCGCAAATCCGGGACCTGGAAGCAGTGGCATTCGGACGCCATCATGGTTCGCGGCTCGAAATGGCGCGATTACATTCTGGTCGGCCTGGTTGAAAGCAGCAGTGGCGAGACCGTGTTGCGCCAGGTGTTGCCCGCGATGGAAGAATTGATCGCGCCGCCGACGGCAGCGGCGGAATTCGCGAACTTCTAGCGCGTTGGCCGGCCCTGTAAAGTTGCGAAGATTAAGCGCATTATTGGCGCATCCATTTGTTTGATTTGAGTGACCTACGTGAACGATCCTGATGTAAAACTGCTGGTAGCGATTGCTTTTGGTATTTTGGTCGTCGGCTCACTCTGGTATTTCCGCGACGACCTTCTGCCCGCGGCAGATGAGCCCGTTACGGTACAGATTGAAGCTCCGGTAGAAGAGCCCGCGGCACCCAGCGGCCCGGCGCATCCGGTTGCGGTCGAGGAACCGGCCGAGTCAGCCGAGCGCAATCTCGTGCCACTGCCCAGCCTGAACGACAGCGACAGTTATTTTCTCCTGGCGCTGGTCGATATTTTCGGTGCCGGACTTGAGTCCGTACTCGTG
>JAOUNH010000040.1 GCA_029881055.1 Gammaproteobacteria bacterium | reverse complement strand
TCGACCTCGAGCATACGATGAAGCAGAATCCGTCGATGCGTGTGCTGGTGCAACAAGGTTACTACGACCTGGCAACGCCGCATCTGGCGACCGAGTATTTCGTCGATCACCTGAATATTTCAGAGGCGCTTCGCAGCAACATCGAGATTGCCTACTACGAAGCGGGTCATATGATGTATATCCACGAGCCGTCATTGAAGAAATACAAAGACGACCTCGCGCGGTTTATACGCGCGGGCCGCTAAAGTCACGCCTGGCAACTAGCTCGCGCGTCGCTGTTGTCCGGCATTGCTATGGCCGCCGGGCCGCTTGCCTTGCCCGCCACGGGCGTTCTTGCTCGGCCTCGCTTTGTTGCGTCGCGGCGCGGCGCCCGCCTTCGGCGCTCCACTGCGAGGCGGCTTGCCCTTGTTGATGGGCTCGGCCTTGATGCTTTTATCGACATCGTAGCCGGCGACAAATTCTTTTCGAATATCCTGGCCGAGCAATTTCTCAATGTCTTTGAGGAGCTTCAGCTCGTCAACGCAAACCAGGGAAATTGCCGTACCATCGTGGCCAGCGCGTGCGGTTCGACCAATGCGATGCACATAGTCTTCGGCCACGTTCGGTAGCTCGTAATTTACAACGTGCGGTAATTTGTCGATATCAAGACCGCGCGCCGCAATGTCGGTAGCGACGAGCACGCGAATCTTGCCGGCTTTGAAATCACTCAGCGCCTTGGTGCGGGCGCCCTGCCCTTTGCCACCGTGTATCGCCAGCGTTGAAATGCCGTCACCTTCCAGTTGCTTGGCGAGGCGATTCGCACCGTGCTTGGTCCGGGTAAACACCAGAACCTGACGCCAGTTGCCCTTGCCGATAATTTCGGACAGCAGCTCGCGCTTGCGCAGCTTGTCGACCGGCATGACGACCTGCTCAACGCGATCCGCTGTCGAATTACGCGCGGCCACCTGGACTTCTATTGGATTGTTCAAGAGACCGCTCGCCAGCTCGCGAATCTCCGCCGAAAACGTCGCCGAAAACAGCAGGTTTTGCCGTTTCGCGGGCAATTGCTTGATGATTTGTTTGATATCGCGAATAAAGCCCATGTCGAGCATGCGATCCGCTTCATCAAGCACGAACATTTCGACGCCGGACAAATTGATATTGCCCTGTCGAACGTGATCGAGCAGTCGTCCGGGTGTTGCGATTACGACGTCCACACCGCGGTGGATCTTTGAAATCTGCGGCCGCGCGCTAACGCCGCCATAGATCTCCATGGCACGAACAGGATGGTGTGCTCCGTAGGTTTGCACGCTCTGGTGAACCTGCGCCGCGAGTTCGCGGGTTGGCGTAAGAATAAGTGCACGAATGCGCCGCGGGCCGTCCGACTTCTTCTGCAGCTTTTGCAGCATCGGCAATACGAAGGCCGCCGTTTTACCAGTGCCCGTCTGGGCGCCTGCCAATACGTCTTTGCCTTCAAGAACGAGAGGAATAGCTTTTTGCTGTATCGGGGTAGCTACACTGTAGCCCTGTTCTTCGACAGCACGCAGCAATTCGGCCGACAGGCCGAGTTGGTTAAATAACATTGATTGTTCTCCGTGTCGCCTGATCCAACGCGTCTAAAGACGAGCGGTTCGGTCCAGGCTGGAATTTAGTAAGTGACTCCAAGCGTGCATTCATGCCCGACGGGTAGAATTGCAGGGTTGGAGTGATTGACGCAGACCGAGGTGCGTCAGGACGGGGCGCACTGTAACAGAAGCGGGCCGAAAAGAAAGGACTAATTCACCCTATTGGCATGAACCTGTCTATAATCCGGCCATCCGCTCAACAACGACGTAGGTGTATGACTCTGTGAGTTTTTTTGCTGAGCTAAAAAGAAGAAACGTATTCCGCGTCGCGGTCGCCTACAGTGTCATAGCCTGGATACTGGCGCAGGTCGCCGATCTCGCCTTTGACAACTTCGGGTCGCCGGAGTGGGTCTCGAAAACGGTTCTCTTCATCCTGGTCCTGGGATTGCCACTCGCCGTCTTCTTCGCCTGGGCCTTCGAATTGACGCCGGAAGGCCTCAAGAAAGAGAAAGACGTCGATCGCTCGCAGTCGATAACACCGCAAACGGGACGGAAGCTCGACCTGACGATCATTGGCGTGCTGGTCATCGGCATCGGATTCCTGATGTTCGACAGGTTTACGGGCGACGACGACTCGGCTGCGGTAGAAGTCGTCAAGACAGATTCTGCCCGCTTGTCCATCGCGGTCCTGCCCTTCGAAAACCGCAGCGATCGCCCCGAGGACGAGTATTTCACCGAGGGCATACACGACGATCTCTTGACGACCATGGCCAATATCGGCTCGATGAAAGTTATCTCCCGCACTTCCGTCATGGAATACAAGGAAACAACAAAGAAAATTCCAGAGATCGCGAAGGAGCTCGGCGTCGCCAATATTCTTGAAGGCGGCATACAGCGATCCGGCAATCATGTACGCATCAATGTACAGCTTATCGACGCCATTACGGACGAACACCTTTGGGCCGAAATTTACGATCGCGAGCTCACGGCCGAAAATCTGTTCGCAATACAGAGCGAAGTGTCCAACGCTATCGCCAAAGCGCTGAATGCGACGCTGTCGCCGCAGGAGGTACAGCGCGTCAGCTCCATTCCGACGCAAAGTCTCGAAGCCTACGAAGCCTATTTGCTCGGTCGGCAAAAGTGGTCAGCAAGGACAGCGGCCTCGACGGCCGAAGCGGTAACGCTGTTTCAGAAAGCCATTGACCTCGACCCCGACTACGCGCAAGCCTATGCAGGGCTTGCGGATGCGTATCGGCACCAGGTTCCCTACGGAGGGCTTCCGGAGGCCGAAGCCTTACCTAAAGCGGAACGCGCCGTTAGAAAAGCGCTGGTGCTTGATGACCAGCTGGCAGAGGGTTACGCAACCCTCGGCGGCTTGCTAGCGCAGCAAAACAGGGACCTGGCTGAGGCCGAAGCTGCACTGAAACGTGCTTTGGAACTGAATCCTGCCTACTCGGATGCCTATAACTGGCTGGCCCTGACTTATCAAGCTTCCGGCGAATTTGAGAAAGCGCAGACTGTCGTTCGCAAAGGGCTGGAAGTGGATCCTCTGTCATTAGTGCTTCAGCTCAATCTGGGATTAAACCTGGGAGCACTTGGACGTACGGATGAGATGAGGGCCGCCGTCGAGCGCCTGATCGAAGTTGCACCGGAGAGCGCATTCGGATACATGGGGATGTCCTTTTACTCCGGGTTTTACAAGGGTCGAATCGATGATTCGATTTTGTGGTTGAACAAGGCGACCGAGCTGGAGAAAAACGACCCGGCCTTCGCGTCCTATATGTCTTACTGGTATCTCGATCTTAACGACACTCGTATGGCGGACTATTGGGTTACCAGGGCCTCTGATATCCGACCGGACAACGTCAATGTATATAGCGCGAAAATGATGACCGCGCTGCACAGCGGAGACCCTGACGTTGCCAGAACGCTGGCGTTAGCCGCTATTGACGCCTCAAGAAGCGCAGTTTTTAATTTTCCTGTTTTGTTCGAATCGCTTCGCGGCGACATCGCCGACAACTCATTGCACCTGTCAATACAACGCATCGAAACGGTTGCACCGGAGCTTTTTCACACGGACGCTGCATCGGTCAGTTCTGCAAACCTTGCAGTTGCACTTGCACTAGCGAAATTGCAAAGAGAATTGGGGAACGAAACACGAGCAAAACAAATCCTGTCTGACGCGATAAATCTGTTGCAAGCCCAGGGCACGACCGGTGCAATTGTTCCCGGTCCGGAGTTGGCTATAGCGCACAGCTTGACTGGCGACTACGCGAAGGCCATGACAGCGTTACGCGCCGCCACGAACGCAGGTTGGCGCTACGGCTGGTGGTATGTTTTCGATCATCTCGATTTGCTCGAGCCTCTGCGAAGCGAACCGGCATTCGGCGCACTGCGTGCCGAGATCGCCGAAGACATGGCAGAACAGCTCAAAAATGTGAGAAAAATGGAAGCCAGCGGCCAGGTCGAGTCGCCCTCCACGATTCCCGCTCTTAAATCACCGCCACCCACCTAAATTTGTATCGACGTGCTGATAAGACGCATCATCGATCGAATTCGTCAGCAGGACTGGGCGGCGCTGGTCAGTGAACTGATCATCGTCGTTGTCGGCATCTTCATCGCCATCCAGGTCGATGCCTGGTGGAAACACCGCGACGATCTGCAACAGGAACAAATCTACATTGCAAGGCTGACGGAAGACGTGGAGCGCGACGTCATCTCTATAAAAAGATCAATCACACTCGCCGAGCACCGCTACTCCTTGTCGAACCTGTTGATTGCAGCGGCGAACGAGCCGGAGTTCGTCCGACAACACCCTGCCGAATTCATGTCGGCTATACACCAGTCCGCCTTTACCCATACACCCCCTCTCAATTCCGATACCTTCGAAGAACTTCGCTCTACGGGTGGTCTTAGCCTGTTGCGTGATGAAGCGCTGAAAGCGGCTTTGTTTGGCTATTACCGCTACGACCAGAGCCAGCGTCAGTATATGAGCTTGCAGCTCATGACCGAGTTTCGACACTTCGAACTGGCATCGGGAATTTTGACCAACGATCAGTATGTCTGGCTGCAGGATGAAATTGGCTTCGCAGACCCTTCGACGCCGGTTGATGTTCCATTCACACCGGAGCAACTGGATGCTTTGGTTGATGCTGCGCAGCGCCTTAGCGATTCCCCGGCGCTTGTCGCCTGGCTGCCCGAAGGCCGAGGCATGCAACTGGAATTGAGAGATGCTCACCAAAGTCGACTCAGGGGCGCTACCGAACTACTGGCTATCCTTCGCACTCTCGATCGTTAACGTCCGTCGCTGCGTTTGTGTAATCGAATGCCGAGGCGTTCGACCATTGCTTCGAATCGCGGATCATCGCGAAGATTGTCGAGGTAGGGATCGCCTAGCAGCAGCGTGATGCCCGAGTCCCGTTTCTCATACGCCTCGTTCAGCGCATCAAAAGCCGCATCGACCTCGCCGCGATAGGCATGCACCATCGCAACCTGGTAATACCAGCCGCTTGATTTTTGCTGCAGCAATGCCTGCAGTGCTGTATCCGACTCGTCCTTGCGTCCCGCCGCATGGTGCACCAGCGCGAGCCCGGTCTGCCTGAACCCGTCGAGCACTTCGTGCTGGATACGTTCGAAAGCGGCGTCGATGTCACCGGTACTCAGCAGGCTCAAAGTAACGTAGTAGTGTGTTCCTACCGCTCCCGGCTGGAGGTCAAGCATCCTCGATGTGGCTGCAAGTGCTTTCTCCGGTTGGTCAAGAAACTGGTATAGCAGGCCAATCGACGGCGGTATTGGCGGAAACACGGGATCCCTGTCCTTGGCTGCCTCGCAAAGCTCAATGCCCTTTTCGTATTCGCCCGTCAGGCCAAAATGCACGCAGGCCTGGTACAGCGTATCGACGTCGGTTGGATCAAGCGACAACGCCAATTCGATCTCCCGCCGGCCGCCTGCGAAATCCCAGCGATTGGAAATCAGGATATCGCCTAACAACGCATGGGCCGGTCCGTAATTGGGGTCCAGCCTGATAGCCGCTTCAGCGGCCTCCATGGCCTTGGCGAAGGACTCGTTGACATCGCCGAATCCACTGTCGCCTTTCACGGAAAAAATGTGCGCTTTTAGAACCCAGGCTGGCAGGTAATCCGGGCTAATCTCCAACGACCGCGCGATCATCGTCTCTGCTCTGGCAACCGATTCGGCCGTGCGTTGGTTCGTCAGGTGCCGCGCCTGCAGGAACAGAGAGTACGCTTCCGGGTCTGTCGTACGTACCTGCGGCAATTCACCGAGCAACCGAACTTTGAGCTCGTCGACGACGGCCTTGGCAATCTCGTCCTGAATGACGAATACGTCATCCAGGCTCCGGTCCCAGGTTTCCGACCACATATGCGTGTCGGTATCCGTTTGAATCAACTGCGCGGTAATACGAACCTTGTTGCCGGATTTTCGGACGCTGCCTTCCAGTACATGCGCTACATCCAGCTCGCGTCCGACGTCCGAGATTTTGAAATCCTTGCCTTTATAGGAAAACGCCGACGTTCTCGACGACACGCGAAGCTCGGGAATTTTTGCAAGCAAGTTTAAAAGTTCTTCCGATAAACCATCCGAAAAGTACTCCTGCTCGGCATCCGAACTCATGTTTTGAAACGGCAACACCGCGATGGACTTGTCGTTGCTCGCAAGCTCTTCGCTCTCGGTCGGCGTCGTTTGCGAATGCCAGATGAAGTACACGAGTGCGACGGCAAGCAGGACAATAATCGTACGGTCAAGCTTGCGACCGGTAACCGGCGTGATCGAGGTGTCCCGCTCCACGTTTTTCTCAAGCTTGAGGCCATCCGGCGTCAGCTCGAAGGCCCAGGCGAAAAATACGGCCAGCGGGAAACCGAGTATCAGGAAGAAAGCCAGAACCGAGTTAACGGACTCCGGCAAATGCAAAGCCGGCGCCAGCGTGTCGCCCACCTGCATGACGATCCAGGCCAGCACGATGTACGCAATGGCCACCCTGAAAACGTTGCGGCGCTTGAGCTCTGCGAAAAATGACATGCACGGAGATTACACCAATAAGCTTAGGGTTTCTCGCTACTTAAGGCCAAACAGGGGGCGCAATATCCGGCTTCTGCGAATCAGGAATTCGTGAATCACGAAGCAGCCACCGAATGTGGCAATCAGTACCAGTACTGGTTCGACAACGGGCCCCAGCGCCAGTGGCGTGAGCTGATAGCCAACGACGACCGTGATTGTCTGGTGCAGGATGTACCACGAAAAAACCGCCTCGGTCGCATAGGGCAGGTACTTCATCGGCCGATTAAAAAGATAGTGGCCCCAGCCGAAGATCGTCACGATCCAAAGCCAGCGATTGAGATAGGTGATCAAAAAGCTCGCCTGTTCCAGGAGGAACGGTGGATCGTCCGGCAGGAATTCATTGCGCAGGATAAACAGTACAAAAGTCGTCGATGCCAACGCTAAAGTCACCTTGCGAATTCTCGCGAGTTCCGCCCAGAAACCGGCATCGCGCCCGATCATGTAACCGATCAGGAAGAACGTAAAATACATGACGTGTGCATACCAGTCATCGAGCAGCGCATGACTGATGTACGGAAAGCGTGGAAAAACGAAGTTGCCGTAGATCATTAACGGGACCATGGGAACCAGCACTATCGAGGCTCCGCGCAATCCCTGGAACCAGCGCCGGACGCTGCGCAGGGGTCCGTCAAGCAAGCCGGCAATGGGAATCAGTAGCAGCGTGTACAACCACACGTACGGCAGGTACCAGAGATGGTTCCAGGTCCAGTGTATTTCAGCTTCACCGGCCCACGACTCGTCGGGAAAGTCATGAAAAGTCAGATACTGACCCATGAACTTGATGAAGCCTGGCTCGATCAGGCCCTTGCCCAGGGCTTCGTAATAGCATTGTGGTGCAACGATAAACGCCATACCGAACAGTAGCGGCACCAGCAGCCGCCGAGTCCGCTGAATGGCGAACTTCCCCGCCGTATAGCGATGCCAGACGAAACTGATCGCGAGGCCGGAAATGATAAACAGCAAGGACATACGCCACTGGTTCACGAGCAGCCGCGGGATATCGAGTGCATGCGTCTGGTAGATCGACTTTGCATGCCAGCCCTCGCCTTCGGCATAAAACTGGCTGACGTGGTAAAGGATCAGCAGAATGAACGCGAACACCCGCAGGAAGTCGATATCGTAGCGGCGGGATTTCTCGGGTATGTCTATCATTGCTTGCACTCGGCGGCTGTCAGATGGCCAAAATCGACGATTTTCGGGGGTGCCGCTACCGGCAAGGGACCAATGGCGCCTGCGTAGTGACGAACGGAGGGATCTGGTGATGAAAGGTCGATGAAACCGCCCATCCCGCGGTAGGATTGCGCTTATGACGATTGATCAATACCTCGCCAGGCGACGATACTGGGAGTTCGCGCTCATCATGCTCGTCGTTCTGGTCAGCTTTGTGTCCAACCTGGGTACCGAGCTCATCGAGCGCGGTCGCTTCAGCGACAATGTTGATGTCAGCCAGCCATTCATACTGGAGGCCACCAGCCATGTTGCGATGGCGCTGTCGATACCGCTGCTGTTGTGGTTTGACCGCTTGTGGCCGGTCCGCGCAGCGACCTGGGTTCGCAGTGCATTGATCCATATCGCTTGCAGTGTCGCCTTTTCTCTGGCTCACGTAACCATGATGTACTGGGCGCGGGTTGTGACCTTTGGAGTCTCGGCTAACGGCAGCCGTTACCACTGGGACAACTGGCTGGGCGAATTTGGCTACGAATATCTGAAGGACTTCCGAACCTACTTCCTCATCCTCGCACTCGTCTACCTTTACCGTTACGTAATCCGGCGCCTGCAGGGCGAAGCCGGTTTTCTGACCGAGGCAAAGGATGAAATTGCCGCCGCCGGTATTTCCGACCGCTTCCTGGTCAAGAAACTCGGACGTGAATTCCTGGTCAGAATTGACGAGATCGACTGGATAGAATCCTGCGGTAATTACGTTAATCTGCACGTCGGGCGTCGCGTTTATCCATTGCGCGAGACGATGACGCGCATCGACGAGCGATTGTTGCCGCTTGGCTTTCAAAGAGTGCACCGCAGCGCCATCGTCAATCTGGATCGGGTCGCGGAACTCGTCGCATTCGATTCGGGCGATGGGCAGGCGAAGTTGCAAACCGACGTCGTCGTTCCTGTCAGCAGACGATTTCGCCAGGAACTGCGCGAACGACTGTCCTGATTTCACACGTATGCAGACCAGATCTACTATTAATATTTAATCCTTACTGGAGCTAAACCATGGCAAGAATTGCCTCGATACGATTCCCCCGAATTGCGCTTGTATTGTTCGCCGCCCTGCTGTTCGCCGCCTGCGATGCGAAGACGCCCGCGGTTGAAGAGCTGCCAGTAGCATCCACGCAGCGCAACATCGAGACAATTGCAGACGAGATCCTTGCGGCGATGCTGGAACGCTATCCGTCGATGGCCACCAGCTACTCCATTGCCGGTGCCCGTCATGACCGGCTGTATGACAATTCCCTGGAGGCACTCGCCGAGTGGCAGGCTCGCGAAGACGCGTGGCTTGCTGAACTCGACGCAATCGGCGAACCGGCCGAGATCGGCAGCCGCGACTGGGTGAGCTTCGGCATACTGCGCGAGCAACTGGCCGCATCGCAAGCGAGCCGGGTTTGCCGCAAGGAACTCTGGGAGACCAGCACTACAACCGCCTGGTATACCGGCATGCCGTTCATATTCGATATCCAGCCGCTCGAGTCGGATGATCTGAAAGAACAGGCACTGGCGCGATTGAGTGCAGTCGACAAATACATCGATACAAACGTGGCGAATCTGAAGAAAGGCCTCGAACTCGGCTACAGCTCCCCGCGATTGACTGTCGAGGCCGTGCCCGAGGAAGTCCGGGCGTTGCGCGACGAGAATTCTCCGTTCCTTGCGATAGGCGCCCGGGTGGAGGACGAAGTCTTTGACGGCAAGGTGAAGGCTATTTTTGCAGACGAAATAGTACCGGCGATCAATCGTTACGCGAACTTCATCGAGAATGAGTACCTTGACAAAGCGCGCGAGGAAATCGCGCTGAGTCACAACCCGGACGGTGCTGAGTGCTACCCGACACTCGTGCGTGACTTCGCAACGATTCAACCGAGTGCCGATGAAATTCATGAGCTGGGCCTTGCGCAAATGGCGAAGATTCGCGTCGAGATGCAGGAGATTCTCGCGGCCAATTACGAAGGCGAAGCTGTGGAAAAGTTTTTGCGCCGAATTAATGTCGATCCCGAGTTTACATTCCGGTCAGAAGACGACGTTCTGCAATACTCGCTGGACTCGCTCGATCGCGCGCGCGACAAGATGCCGGAAGTCTTCGGGCTGCTGCCGCGTGCTGCGGTCGAAATCAAACCCTACCCGGCTTTCGCCGAGAGCGGCGTCGGTGAGTATCACTCCTCTTCCGAAGACGGAACACGACCGGGCATCTTCTATATCGCTGTCCGGAATCCGGAGAATCGTTCGCGAGCAACACAGCAATCAACGCTGTTCCACGAGACTTATCCCGGCCACCATCTGCAAGGCGCCATCGCGCTGGAGCTCGGTGACAAGGTGCACCCGCTTGCCCGCTATTTGTGGAATTCAGGCTACGGCGAAGGCTGGGCTTTGTATTCCGAACGCGTCGCGCAGGAACTTGGCTTGTACAGCGGCCCGCTGGACCTGATGGGACTCCTTTCCGACCAGGCTGCTCGTGCTGCACGACTCGTCATTGACTCGGGTATTCATACCAAGGGCTGGACGCGCCAGCAGGCTGTTGACTACATGCTGAACAATACCGGCTGGGCGCCCGTCGATATTGAGAACGACATCAACCGTTACATCTCTTGGCCCGGCCAGGCCAATGCCTACATGCTCGGCATGCTGGAGATCCGGCGCTTGCGTAAGCTCGCCGAAGTTGAACTCGGAGAGCAATTCGATATTCGAGATTTCCACGATCGCATCCTCGAGAACGGCAGCATGACGCTACCAATGACAGAAAAGGCCGTACTTGCCTGGATCGAGAAAACAAAACAGGAGTAACGCGATGATATTGCAAAAGCTGTTCCTGATCGGTCTGCTACTGGCCAGTGCGTGCGCATCAGCGGAAACGATCGCTGTAATCGGCACCGGCAATGTCGGCATGGCGCTCGGCACGGAATTCGCGCAGCAGGGCCACACGATAATCTATGGTTCGCGCAGCCCGCTGGGATTGAAAGCGCTCGATCTGGCGAAGAAAACTCAAGGTGATGCGTCTACCGCGACGCCCTCTGCGGCGGCCTCTGCCGCAGAGATCGTTGTGCTCGCCGTGCCCGGCATGGTCGTCGAGGACGTGGTCAAGGGACTCGGCAATCTCGCGGGGAAAATCGTCATTGATGCGACCAATCCGCTGGTTATGGATGAGCCGATGGTGTTTCGCTACGGCGTAGCAACGTCGAATGGTGAAATCGTGCAGGCCGCCGCGCCGGACGCCTTTGTTGTAAAGGCGTTCAACACTATATCCTGGCCATCGATGATCAGCCCCGAAGATTCCGAGGGACCGCTGTATGTAGCTATCGCAGGCAACCACCCGGCCGCAAAAGAAAAGGTCGCGGGCATGGTAACGGCGATGGGACTGGTGCCCTTCGATCTGGGTCCGATCGAGGTTGCGCACTGGACGGAATACGCGGCTGTCGTGGCGCTGAACAATCAATTTTCAGCACGGCAAAACTTCGAACTCGTGTTCCGCGCAACCGACTGAACTGTAACCGCGGGGCAGCGAGGAAATGGTGCCGGATAGGTGATTCGAACACCTGACCCCATCATTACGAATGATGTGCTCTACCGACTGAGCTAATCCGGCAACGGTAAGCGGCGCGCAGTATAGCCGCGTGGATACCCCCGGAAAAGGGGTAAGGACCTTTTAATCGGCGACATTCCGGACACGAATAATGAGCTCCGCGCTTTCGAGTTGTGTGCCTTTAGGCAGGTCCGGCAGGCCGCTCACTTCGATGCACTCCGAGGCAATATCCGACAACTCGCCCGTGTCGGAGTTGAAAAAGTGATGGTGCGGGCTGGTCGTGGAATCGTAGTAGCGCCGCTCGGGATCGACCAGGCACTCCTTGATAAGCCCCTTTTTTCCAAATAAATTCAATGAGTTATAGACGGTCGCTTTGGACACCGTGCTGTCCTTTGCGCGCAGGCGCGTGAGCACCTGCTCGACCGACAGGTGCTGCGCCTTTTCGAGCAGGATCGCCGCAATTTCCAGCCGCTGCGATGTCGGCAGGATGCCGAGGCTATCGAATCTGGCCAAAATTTCTGAACGCAACATGCAAAAGGTCCCTGTCTTATTCGAGCATTTCGCCCCGATTCTAGCAGAGCAATCGCCGGATTCTCGCGGGCACAATGAATTCGGACAAGGAGGTCCGCATGGCTATTCGAAATCAAGGGTTTACGCTCTATGAGCTGCTCATCACACTGACGCTGGTGGCGTTGCTCACCGGCCTCGCGACGCCCTCTTTATCCGCGATGAAGGCGCGGCAGCAGCAGCGCGCCGAAATCAACGCCCTCTTTCACGCCATCCACCTCGCACGCAAGGAATCCATCGTCAAGCGCAAGGTGGTCTCACTCTGCCCCAGTCTCGACGGCAGCTCCTGCCTTCCCGGGCGCGACTGGTCGATGGGCTGGCTGGTGTTCGAGAATGACGATCGCGACTCCCCGCCACGGGTCGACCCGGGCGAGACCGTCCTGTCCAGCCACCGGGTGGACGGCTTTCGTATCGTCGCCAACCGCAGCGGATTCACCCTGCGGGCGACCTTTCTGCGCGCCACGAATGGGACTTTCGTCCTCTGCGATCCACAAAGCCGGATTCCGCCCCTGGCCCTGGTCGTGAGCTATACGGGCCGGCCGCGTGTCGCACGTCACACTACTGAAGGTGAACTCTATTCTTGTGCGGATTAAGTCAAAAGAAAGCGCCGTTTTGCGACCGTTTATCGGAATCTCGGCGCCGTTTATCGGCTGTCCGAACAGTGGCTTACATGAGTCTTTATAGTGGGCCCCATGAACAACAGAACCCAGACCGGTTTTACGCTCTACGAGCTCCTGACCACGATGTTGATCGTCGGGGTCATATTGGCGCTCGGGGTGCCGAACATGCAGTCGTTCCGGCAGAACAGTCGTATGATCACCGCCGCCAATGACCTGCATTCCAGCTTCCACCTGGCACGCAGCGAGTCGTCGCGCGCGAAGACCAGCATTACGATTTGCGCCAGCGCCGACTCTATGGCGGTACTGCCCACATGCGGTGGCGAACTCGAAGCGGGTTGGATTGTTTTCGAGGATCGTAACGGTGACATCACGGTAGACGCCGGGGAGCCGATACTGCGTCGTTTCCCCCCCGTTACTGGTGACATCGTCATCAACACGCCCGGCCCGGATGACTACTTTTCGTATGCGTCGACGGGCCTCGGTCGCGGCAATATTACCGGTACGCCTCCGCTTGCCACGATGATTCTTTGTGATGTTCGCGGCAATGTCCTGGGCGGCAGCGGAAGGTCTACAGCCCGCGTTTTGGTTGTGACACCTTTGGGTCGAGCGACTGTACTCGCTGATGTAGGACAAGTCGCATTTCATGGGGGCTGCTAAGTGAAGAATTCCATTAACAGTAAACGCAAACCTCGCCAGGCAGGTTTTTCACTGGTTGAGGTGCTCATCACCCTGGTCATTATGTCCGTGGGAATGCTCGGCATCGCCGGACTGTACGTGCAAAGCCTGCAAGCGGGCCGTACATCCATGTTCCGACATCATGCTGTAACGCTTGCAAGCGATGTGGCGGACCGAATTCGGGCGAATCCGCTGGCCGGGATCGCCTATATCGATCCGGTCGGTGCGAACAATAATTGCGTTCTCGGCGCAGTTTGCACATCCGCCCAAATGGCCGCGAACGACATTTTTCTCTGGAAAGCCCAGGCACAGAACACCTTGCCGGGCGGCGATGTGACCATTGTTTTTGCGCCCGCTGCAGGGGTGGTGCCACCGACCTATCAGATCACAATAACCTGGACCGAGCCGAACATGATTGTCGCGCCGACTTACGTCATCACTATTCCGGTGCGACCCGTATGAAGATCATCTCGATGAAACAAGAAGGAATTACTCTCGTTGAACTGATGGTCGCACTGGCCATCGGGTCGTTCCTGATGATCGGTGCCATACAGATCTACAACCAGAGCCGCCAGGCATTCGTCATCAACGAGTCAATCGCCCGTGTGCAGGAAACGGCGCAGTTCGCGATGGACACAATCGAAGCGGACCTGCGTATGGCAAGCAACTGGGGCCGTAACAGCCGCGGGCTTGCCGTGGAAGGCCGTTCAATCATCGGCGACGATAATCCGAATGGTTTGCCGCTGCCGGCAACGAATTGCGCGGCGGACTGGGCGCTCAATCTCGCCCTGCCTATCGACGGCAGCAACAATGCTTACGGCCTGGCCTGCGCAACTACCGGGGGCAGTCAGGCCAACTCCGATGTCGTTACTATCCGTCGCGCGAGCGTCGCTCCGGTTGCGCCGGAAGCAGGACGGCTGCAGATCCAGACCACGCGAATTCAGGGCCAGCTTTTCGCCGACGGTGCGGTTCCGCCAGGATTTGTGGCGGCTGATTCGGCAACGCATAACCTCATAGTGACCAGCTACTACGTGTCGCCTACCTCGACTCTGATTAATGGCGTACCTACATTACGTCGTCACCGTCTGATTGGTGGCGCTGCCGGACCCACGATCGTCGATGAGGAAGTAGCACCTGGCATTGAGAATCTGCAGATCCAGTTAGGCGTCGATGTCGATGCCGACAACACGGTCGACCGCTACGTCAATCCGGGCGATCCTATCTACAACCCGAATGCCGCCGGCGCCGGCTTCGTGCCAGGAGCACGAATCATGACCGCGCGAATATGGATGATTGTGCGCGGTATCGATATCGAGCCCGGTGTGCAGGATGGCCGAAACTACCAGCCGGGCGATGTCGCGCTCGGCGTACCCAATGATACGTTCCGTCGCATGCAGGTATCGAAAACGATATTGCTGCGTAACGCGAGAACCTGATTTCAGGAAACACCATGAAAATAAATAGTCAAAAAATGATCAATCGCAAGGACCAGCAGGGCGCTGCCCTGATTGTTGGCCTGCTTTTGCTGGTCGTAATTACTATCCTGGCCGTGTCCGGAATGAATACCGCGACCACTGAGCTCGCCATGGCGCGCAATGACCAGACCTATGAGAACGTTTTCCAGGCGGCCGAATCAGGTCTCGAAAATGCCCTCGCACAACCATCATTCAGCCCAGGTGCTCCGGTCGTCATCAACCTGCCGGCGACGACTTACCAGACCGTCACGGCGACGATTCGGTTCGAAGATACAACCCTGGTACCCGACATGGCCTTCAGCCTCGGTTCCGGCAGTGGGATCGCGGCCTATCATTTTAATGCGACGTCGCAGGCGAATCACACCATTGCCGCCGGCAGCGATCGCAACGCATCAGCAGTACACACACAAGCTTTCTACGTCGTCGGCCCGGATTCGCCGACGCTATAAGTAGCAGATGGAACGGAGCATCCCTATGAAAATTAAACTATTGATCGCCGCCGCAACTCTTGGCCTGGCACTGTCGGCGGCAGCCGCCACGGATTCGAATTTGGGCGTACGCGCTTATGAGGTCAACCTGAGCGATTTCCGTATGGCACGTGATGAAAATGGCACGGTCGGGTTTAAGGAATGTGACAAATGCGAGTTTATAACCAAACGTGTCTCGCCGAGCACCAACTATATGCTGGATGGCCGCTCGGTATCGCCGGAAAAATTTCGCAAGGCACTGCACAAGGTCACAGACCGCGAGCGTGAAGTGCTGACTATCTTGCATCATCTGCAAGCAGACAAGGTGATCGAAATATCCGTCTATTTTGTAAGGACAGGATCATGAATAAGGTAATTCGAAGCATTACAGGGACTGTTCTCGGGCTGTTACTGGCACTGACTACCGGCGCACCGGCTATTGCCGACGACACCGAACTGCTGCTGGTTGATCCGAACAATCAAACACCCAGACCCAATATTCTGTTTATTATTGACTCGTCCGGCTCCATGACGAATCAGGAATCTACGAAGGAACCGTATGACGTTCTGACCCCATACCCCGGTACTTGTGACCCAACGGCACTGTACTGGACGGAATATGACGCCGTCCCGAGCTGCGTTGCAAGCAATACGCAGTTGATTGACAAATCGGCGTTTGTTTGCGATGACGCCGCAACGCAGGTTGCCGGTATCGGTATTTATTCGGGCAAGATGGTGCAGTACCGTACCGGCAGCTCCGGATTTTTCAGCATTTTTCTTGCGATCGACGAACCGCGCTGGCAGGAACTGAAAGCCGGTTACCGCACTGACATGGTTGAATGTCAAAAAGACCGAGCAAAACACGGTGACGGCATAGACAGCTCGCGCTTATTCCCACAGGCTGGCGGCGGCGTGGCACGGTACACCACTAACGCCAAGAATGAGATCAGCTGGCGCAGCTGGCCCACCAGCCAGAATGTTACGGTCTACGATGGCAACTATCTGAACTACCGCAGCAATCCTGTGCAGATACAGCAATCTCGCGTAGGTATCGTACAGACCACCGCAAAAATCATCCTGAACTCAATTAAGGACGTCAATGTTGGTGTAATGCGCTTCAACAGCCAGCGCGGCGGCCCTGTGATTCACGAAATTGCCGATCTGAATACCAACCGCGCATCAATTATTGCCGCCATTGACGGGATCGTTGCGGCCGGTAATACGCCGGTCGCCGAGACCCTGTATGAAAGCGCCCTGTATTGGCGCGGGATGCAGGCATTCTACGGAAATGTCGTCAACGAACATCCCACTGCGCCCGGCGCATTGGTCTCGACAGCTCCTCAAGTTTACAAGGCGCCCACCACAGACGTTTGTGCGAAAAATTACAATGTATTGCTGACTGACGGCGCGCCGACAGCCGATGTCGAGGCGGAAGGCCTTGTGCCGAACCTGCCGAACTGGTTTGCAACCGTCGGAAGTCCAAATTGCATCGGCACCGGTGATGGTGCGTGCGCGGACGAAATCGCCAAGTATCTGTTTACTAACGATACTCGCCCGTCAGATCCGGGCCCGCAGCTTGTAACTACGCACACAATCGGCTTTGCCATTAATCTGCCGATACTCGGTGAAATCGCACGCGTCGGCGGCGGCAAGTATTTCCTTGCTGATGACGTAGAGAGTCTTTCGCTCGCATTGATGAAGATTTTCACCGATATTAACGAGGAGTCCTTATCGTTTGCTGCTCCAGCTGTTGCGGTCAACTCATTCAATCGTACGCAGAACCTGAATGACCTTTATCTCACTGCTTTCAGAGCCAGCGAAGACACTCACTGGCCGGGTAACCTGAAAAAGTACAGGATCGCGGATGGTCAGATTGTTGATGCGATTCCCGATCTGGCAGTCGATACCAATACAGGGTTCTTCAAGACTGGCGCACGAAGCTACTGGTCGGTCACCGCCGATGGCAACAACGTTGAACTGGGCGGCGCCGCAAATCAAATTCCTCCGCCTGTTTCTCGGCGCGTTTTCACGAATCTGTCGGCCAACCCTGCCTTAACCGCTGGCTCGAATGCCGTATCTTCGGCGAATGAGTCATCATTCTCGTTCGCCGACTTTGGTTTGACGGGTTCGCCGGATGAACCAACCAAAGACATGATGATTCGCTGGTTGCGAGGCGAGGACGTCGCCGACGTCGACGGAAATCCTGCGACCACCGTCCGCAACATTATGGGCGACCCTCTTCACTCTCAACCGGCTGCAGTGGTCTACGGTGGCACACCAGCAAGTCCTGAGGTCGTGGTCTATACTGCGACAAACGACGGTTATGTACATGCCATTGACGGAATGACAGGTGTAGAGCTTTGGGCGTTCATTCCAATAGAACACATGCCGAACCAGGCGAAGCTGTTTTTCAATCCTCAGTCCAGCTTCAAAAACTACGGTGTTGAT
>JAOUNH010000039.1 GCA_029881055.1 Gammaproteobacteria bacterium | reverse complement strand
TACGAACTCGGAAGGCCCGAATCTCACGTCGATCGAATCGATGGCCGACTGGATACATGAGGTCGTGGAAGTCCTCGGTGCCAGGAGTATTTCTGTCGTCGGTCATTCACAGGGCTGCCTGGTGGCACTGGAATATGTATCTCGCCATCCTGAAAAGGTGCGTTCGGTATCCTTCATTGGCAGTGGTCTCGCAACCCCGGTCAACGCCGCATTGATTGAGGCCGCCGAAAAGGATCCTGCGGCCGCGGTTGCGATGATGAATTCATGGGGTTTCGGAGAGGCGGGGCACAAGCACCAGGGCGCGGTTCCGGGTAATTCAATGGTGGCGGGAGGCATGAAGACCATGGCCCGCAATGCGCCGGCCGGCCTCACGGCTGACCTGAAAGCCTGTGATGCCTACCAAAACGGCAAAGCCGCGGCCGAAAAACTTCGCTGCCCGAAACAGATTATTCTCGGCGGCAAAGATCGCATGACGCCGCGCAAGGCCGGCGTGGAGTTCGCAATGCACCTCGGCAACACGGAAACACATGTCATCGACAGCAGCGGCCACATGGTGCCGCTCGAGGCACCCAACGAATGCCGAAAGTTGCTGCGCGATTTTATCTTTGCGAACAATCCCGCGACGTGATCCGGTAGCGCGGAATCCGATGTACGAAATCAGGAAAGCAGCCGTTGTCGGTGCAGGAACCATGGGGCTCGGTATTGCGGGGCAACTCGCAAATGCAGGCGTTGACGTCTTACTGCTCGATATTCCCGCGACCGGCCCGAACCGCAATGCGCATTCTGAGCGCGCAATTGAGCGACTGCTCGACGTCAACCAGCCGGGTCTGACGCACAAGGACAATCTGTCGCGCATAACAATCGGCAATATTGAGGACGATCTCGATAAGCTTGCTGACGCCGACTGGATCGCCGAAGCGATCGTCGAGCGGCTGGCGCTGAAAAAGGCCCTGTACAGGAAAATCGACGCCGTACGCAAGCCAGGTTCGATCGTCTCGTCCAACACCTCGACGATTCCGATTTCCCTGCTTGTCGAAGACATGCCAGCGTCGTTTCGCGCCGAGTTCGCTATCACGCATTTCTTTAATCCCGTGCGGTTCATGCGCCTGCTCGAACTCGTGCGGGGCGCTGATACTAAACCCGAAGTCATGGCCTCTCTCGAGGCGTTCAGCGATGAGCGCATGGGTAAAGGCATCGTGGTCTGCAATGACACACCCGGGTTTCTCGGCAATCGTGTCGGCGTGTTCGCGATTCAGACGGCGCTGCACACGGCGTTCCGGATGGGACTCACGCCGGAGGAGGCCGACGCAATATTTGGCCGGCCGATGGGTATTCCCAAGACCGGTGTGTTTGGTCTGTACGACCTGATCGGCATCGATCTCATGAGCGACGTGGCGGCGAGCCTGGTTTCGATTTTGCCGAAGGACGACGTGTTCCATGAGGTGTCGGCAGAAATACCCGTCATGGTGCGAATGATTGCCGATGGCTACGTCGGCAACAAAGGCGGGAAGGGCGGCTTTTATCGCCACTCGAACGCGGCCGGCGATAACAGCAGGCAGACGCTCGATTTCGAAAGCTTCCGGTACCGCGATTACTGTAACGACAAGCCGGCGGTGGCGATCGCCGCGGAACTCGCGGGCGACTTTACGAAACTGCTGGAGACCGACGACCAATACGGCCTGTATGCATGGGAAATCCTCTCGAAAACGCTCTGTTATGCGGCGAGCCTCGTACCAGACGTCAACGAATCCCTCGTCGCTGTCGATGACGCGATGAAACTCGGTTACAACTGGCTGCAGGGTCCGATGGAAATGATCGACGTCATCGGTGTCGACAACTTCATCGCGCGGCTCGAAAAAGAAGGTCGCGATGTACCCGCATTTATAAGAACAGCGGCGGGCAAGCGTTTCTACCGCGTGTCCGGCGGCAAGCTGCAGTACTTGCTGGCCGACGGAACTTATAAAGATCTGCGGCGCGCCAAGGGCGTCACGCGTTTTTCGGAAATGCGAAGGACACTGACACCGCTCTTCGAAAACCCGGTGGCGAGCTACTTCGAGCTGCCGCAAGGACTCGGGTTGGTGGAGTGGCACAGCAAAGCGAATACATTGGATGGTAACTCGATGGCCTTGCTGGCAAAGTCCGTGCAGCACGCGAGCGAAAATCTCAAGGGACTCATCGTCCACAACGACGCGCAGCACTTTTCCTGCGGCGTGAATCTCGAAAGCGTGCTGAACTTTATTCGCGCCGCCGATTGGCAAGGCCTCGATCGGTTTCTACACCATTTTCAACAGACGGTTCTCGACATGCGGTATGCGCCGATTCCGGTAGTTGCAGCGTCATCCGGCTTGTCATTGGGCGGCGGGTTCGAGGTATTGCTGCATTGCGATAAAGTTGTTTTCCATGCGAACTCGGTGACCGGTCTCGTCGAAACACTGGTCGGCGTGGTTCCGGGTGGCGGCGGCGTCAAGGAAACCCTGTATCGCTGGGCCGAGAAAGAAGATGATGTCACGAAGGGCGCATGGCAGGCGTTTATGAACATCGGTTACGGCAAGACGGCGCGGTCGCCGCTGGAAGCGGCACCGCTGACGATGTTCCGCGACGGTGTCGATAGTTACCTCATGAACCGCGACCGCTTGCTGGATACGGCCATCAATGCCGCGCTCGACATGGCCGGCAGCTATTCACCGCAGCGCCGCGGCTCCCTGTCAATGCCGGGGCGCAGCGTGGAGCAGGACATGCGCGAGTGGCTGCAGAAGGCCGCGGCGAAGGGCTACCTGACACCACACGATGTTACGACGGGCTCACAGGTTGCGATGATAGTTACGGGCGGCGATGTTGACGCCGGGACCGTCATGACCGAAGACGAGATCTGCGGCCTCGAGCGCAAAGCTTTTTTAACCTTGGCGAAAACCGAAGAAACCAAAGCGCGCATCGAGCACATGCTGAGTTTTGGCAGTCCCTTGCGGAACTAGCCGGTTGGTGCGCCTGACAATTAGTTGCAGCAAAAGCGATATGAGAAAAATGGAATATTCGATACGTCCCGCGCGCAGGAACGAAGCGCGACGGATCGCCGAGCTATACAGAATTTCTTCCGACGGTGTTGCGGATTACATCTGGACCAGGCTCGCACAGCCGGGAGAGGACATCCTTGCGGTAGGGCGTAAACGATACGAACGCGAAGGCACACCGTTTAGCTATGAGAACTGCAAGTTGGTAGACGTGCGGGGGTCGGTAGTTGGAATGCTGGTTGCGTTTCCGATGGCAGTAGACGAAGAATACGAGGAGACCGACCCAATCCTGGTTCCCTATAGCGCGCTCGAAGAGGACCGGAGCTATTACATTTGCGGGATGGCGGTGGATGAAGAGCACAGGGGCAAGGGTATTGGGGCGGGGCTGCTCGATGAAGCTGAGCGTACTTGTCGTCAGCTTGGCCTCGAGAAGCTCAGCCTTATCGTTTTCGAGCAAAACACAGGCGCCCGGCGATTGTACGAACGACACGGATATACGGAACGGCGTCGTCATCGTATTGTTCAGCATCCCCTGATCCACTACACCGGAGATGCGCTGCTGCTGGTGAAAAACCTTGGGTGAGCGAGACATCAAATGAAGTACATTAAACTGCCCGGCAATGGCAAGAACATCAATGACAGTCATTAGGCGAGCACAAGCGAGTGATGCGAGTGCGCTGGCGAACCTTGCCGAACGCACTTTTCGCGCCACGTTTTCGGCGCAAAACACTGCAACGGACATCGATCTCTACTGCACATCGACTTTTGGCACCAAGATTCAGGGGCGCGAAATTCAGGATCCGAACTATGTCACGCTGCTGGCGGAGGTCGACAATGCCCTGAGCGCATATGCGCAGGTTCGACTGCGCTCACCCCAGCCGTGTGTTCTCGCAGAGCGACCATCGGAACTGTTGCGTCTCTACGTCTCTGGTGAATATCTGGGCCAGGGATTAGCGCATGAATTGATGCCAGAAATCCTCGCCACTGCCGCGAACAATGAAGCAGATGTCATTTGGCTCGGCGTATGGGAAGAAAATCCGCGAGCGATTGCCTTCTACCGGAAGTATGGCTTTGAAGTTGTAGGCGCTCATGATTTTCGCCTTGGCGAAGAAATACAGAGAGACCTGATAATGGCAATCGCCCTTGATAATCGAGCCGGAACCTGACGATGAGTATTTTCGAACGCTATCTCAGTTTGTGGGTTGTCCTTTGCATCATCGTCGGCGTAGGACTTGGACAGCTGTTCCCCGGCGTGTTCCAGTTCATCGGCCGCGTCGAGGTGGCACAGATTAACCTGCCGGTCGCCGTACTCGTCTGGCTGATGATCATTCCCATGCTCATCAAGATTGACCTCAGGCAACTGGGTCGCGTCAGGCAATACTGGCGCGGTGTTGGCGTCACTTTGTTCGTGAACTGGGGTGTCAAGCCTTTCTCAATGGCATTGCTGGGCTGGTTTTTCATCGGCTATGTCTTTCGCGACTTCCTGCCTGCGGAACAAATCGACTCTTACATCGCCGGGCTGGTAATACTGGCCGCGGCGCCCTGCACGGCGATGGTATTTGTCTGGAGTAACCTGATGCGCGGTGAGCCGCACTTCACGCTGTCGCAAGTCGCCCTGAACGACGTGATCATGGTGTTTGCGTTTGCGCCTATCGTTGCATTGCTGCTGGGACTGTCCGCGATCACGGTGCCGTGGGATACCTTGTTCCTGTCGGTAGTACTTTACATCGTTGTACCGCTCGTAATCGCGAGCCTGTGGCGCAGCAAGCTGTTGAGCCGCAAGAATGGGCAGGCCGAGTTTGACCGCGTCGTTGCTCGCCTCGGCCCAACTTCGCTGGCGGCATTATTGATCACCTTGATATTGCTGTTTGGCTTCCAGGGAAACCAGATAATTGCGGCGCCGTTGATAATCGCGATGCTCGCGGTGCCCATTCTCATCCAGGTGTTTTTCAATTCGGGACTGGCCTATTTTCTGAATCGCCAGGTGCGATCTCCGCACTGCGTTGCGGGACCGTCCGCGCTGATCGGAGCGAGTAACTTTTTTGAACTGGCGGTTGCCACAGCCATTGCCTTATTCGGCTTTGAATCGGGAGCCGCTTTGGCAACTGTTGTGGGCGTCCTCATCGAGGTCCCGGTCATGCTAATGGCAGTGCGCGTCGTCAACCGGTCTCGCACCTGGTATGAGCGTCGCGAGGGCATCGTTCCTTACGAGGAATGTTGTCCCTCGGGCGTGCCGCAATCCAGGAGTTCCTGACCCCGGCTCAGGGGAGGGATGATTTGTTGCGGCTTTGGGGATGCTTCGACGGAGCCGATCCGTTTTCCATAACTTGTTAATTTTATTGTCAATTTCTCGTCTTCAGGTGGCGTTCAGTGTAGGGTACGCCTACTACAGCCTTCAACCACCTTACAGATCAAGGTCTAACCATGAGAAACACAAATAATAAGAAGCTCAAGTTCGTAACCATCTGCACATTTCTTCTCGGGTCACTTGGGGCGCAAGCTCAGACCGTTTATCAGGTTGATCGCAACGTCGGTGCAGGGTCCGTCAAGGGAGTCATCGAGACTGACGGGACAGTTGGGTCCTTAACACCTGAGAACATACTGAGTTGGTCCCTGGAAGCGGACGACGGGTCGGGAGAGCATGCGCCCATCACCATAAGCGGTACATTTCCGGGCGAAGGTTTAACCGGTGACGGTAACGGTTGGAGTTTCTTCATTGCTACAGAAACCGAGTTATCGTTTGATTTCGTCGGAGCCAGCAACAGCGGATCCTTCGCGTCCGTGCAATTCTACGGTGATGGAGGCATGACGGATGTCAGTGTGAATTACGGACTCGGCGCCGGAGAATTCTTCGGCAAAAAGGAAAACCTGGTGCATTTTTTTCCAGAAGGGAATCATTTTGCTGAGTCTTTTCGAGATGGCCAGCTGGTTGTCGGTACCACCAGCGAGCCTGTCGCATACTGCAGTGGACCCAGTGTAGGAATGGGTGAGGTCATGTCCGGGCTGCAAGCCGGGCTGACCGGTGGTGCGCACACGGTTGACGGCAACCCGGAAGCGTTTTTCGGGGCCGTTAACTTCGAAGACCGACGTGGCTTCATCGTTCCGGAAAACGGAATTTCATCCGTGCAGTGCGACAATGACCACATACTCATCGGTGAGTACCTCGCAACTTCTGTAGCCAGGTTTGACAGGATCAAGGACGCTAAGGACTATGCTAATAGCCTGTTTGGTAATCGATTTACCGAATACTATTTCGAGATAGACGGTTATCGAGTTGACCATATCCAGACGGGTACCAGAATCGGGTTTTTGCCAGGGGGTCCGCGGGTGGCATTTTTCAATGCGGGTTATGTGATTGAGCCGTATTCCCTTTCGCCAGGCCCCCATACAGCGACGTTTGTGATAGTGCGTGATCCTGGTAGTGACGGCGAACCGCCGTTTATCGAATGGCGATATCCAGCCTACTTTACGATAGTTGAGTCAGCTGCCGCTGCGCAGTAACAAGGCGTAGCCGACCGATTGGTCAGAAACAGGGTAACCCGGAAACCCCGCTTCGGCGGGGTTTCTTTTTGCTGCGCGTATTGCGAGGATGTTCTTGCTACTTAGATTGCCTATCGCTCGTGTAGACAGTCACGGTAGTCTGGCAAGCTAAAATTCAACATATCGCCGGGGGAACATTGTGGATTCATCTAAGCTGAATGACTGGATGCAGGTCATTGGAATATTTGCTGTCGTTGCATCCCTGATTTTCGTGGGATTGCAAATGCGGCAGGCGCAGGAAATTTCGATGTCGGATGCCTACCAGGTAAGAGCCGCCGCAACCGTTGAATGGACATCTGCTTTCGCGGCGAACGCTGCCGCATTGTCAGCGAACAGAAAAGCGACCGAGGGCGCGGTCGACGCTATTACACCGGAAGAATCTGACGCGTTGCGCTACACGATGCTGGGTGTCTTTTATCTGTTTGATAATGCTCATTACCAATACCAGAGCGGATTTTTGTCGGACGATTTCTGGATCATGATTGAGCAGAACATCAGGACTTACATGGACAATCCAGTAGCCAGAGAAATATTTCTCGAAAAGACTGAGCGGGCAGTCCGACCGGAATTCCGCGACGTGCTGCTTCGGATTAACGCAGAGCTAGAAAGTGACTTGGGCGAGTAAAAAGCACCTGATCACTGCAGGCGGATGTCGCGAGTCTTTCGCAGTCAAGACCAAACACCACCCTTAATTCTTTGCGGCCTTCGAGGCCACAAATTCCTGCCAACGCTCGGTTGCAGCCAGGTCTGTCGGATTGTCGCGAATGATGTTTTCGACAAACGCGGAGAAACTTTCGGAAAAATGGACCGGACGAACGTCCCACCAGGTCGTAATGCCGCGATAACTCAACCAGTACGCCAGGGTTCGGGACCACCGAGCCCAGACCTCCTCCGGAATTTCGTCGTTGCTGTACGTATAGAACATGAACTCGAAAGCATCGAACATCTCGTACAGGGCCCAGGTGAAGCGAATTCGTTCGAATGCTGTCAGCTTCGAGGTGTCCTGAACGCCACGCGCAAAGATGCTTGAAATCTCGCTGTCCTGGCTCAGCCTGCTTTGCATCGCCGAGATGCGATCTAGTGCACGTGCGTAGTTTTCCGTCTGTTGGGCTTTCGTGCCCTGCCGGACCTGCACCGCAAGATAGAGGAGCGACGCGACAACTGCCACGGCGCCGATGACTTCGCCCAGATTTGCCAGTGATTGCAGGTCGATCATTTTGTTCGCGCCTCCTGATCGTCGAGCGGCGGAATTGCGATCTCGGCTTTGACCCACGGGGCTACACAAACAGTCGCGGGACGTTCACCATCGGTCGTTGTGACCGAGAGTTTTGTGCCGATCGTTGAGTGCTCGATGGGCACATTCGCCCAGCCGATGTTCTTTTCGAGCCGGGGCGAATGTACGCAGCGTGTGACGTGGCCGATGCGTTGGTTCTTGTCGCTGACGGGCCAGAATTCTTCATTTGAACCGACGAGCGGCGCACCATCGATCTCGATACCGACCAGGCGTCGCTTCACGCCCTCGGCCTTGATACGCGCCAGCGCCGCTTTGCCGATGAAATCATCGTCCTGGTCGAGATTGACGAACTTGTCCATGCCGATGACAAAAGGATTGTCGGTGAGCGCGATATCCGATACGTAAGACAGCAGGCCACCCTCAATGCTGCGTATCGTATTCGGTGCCGCAGGCGTGATTCCGTAAGGTTTGCCAACCGCCATGATTTTTTCCCACAGCTTTAGGCCGTAGCGGGAGTCCCTGAGGTAGATCTCGTAACCGAGTTCACCACTCCACCCGGTGCGGGAGACGACCAGCGGAATTCCATCGAGGACTGTTTCCGCGAGGCGATAATACCTGAGCTCCAGCACCCACTCGCCGAACAAATCCCGCGCCACGTACGGTGATTTCGGTCCCTGCAGCTGCAACGGTGAAACCTCCGGATCGAAAACCTGCACGTCCATGCCGCTGTTAACCGCCACACCGGATGCCCACATAACCACGTCTCCATCACCCGGCGACAACCAGAATTGGTCCTCCCGTACGCGCAGGAGAACCGCGTCGTTGACGATGCCGCCGTCCTGATTCGTCAAAACCATGTACTGGCATTGGCCCACTTCGCAACGGGACATGTCCCGCGGCGTCAGGTACTGGATGAAGCGAAACGCGTCCGGACCGGAAATCTCGACCTGGCGCTGGCAGGCGACGTCCCACAATGTGACGCCCTTGACGAGGCTCCAGTACTCCTCGACCGGACTCGTATAGCTGGTGGGCATATAGGTGTGGTTGTAAACGGTGAACGCCTTGGCGCCGTACCGGAGTGTTGCGTCGAAATAGGGCGATTTTCGAACGCGCGGGCCAAACGAAATTGCAGGTGGGGTCACCGGGAGTCTCCGTCAGGTGGCTGGCTGGTCGACGGAGCATCGTACTGAACACTTCCACAGGCAGCAACAATCTCGCTCTTTCATCAGGGAGTGTCAATCCGAACTTTCCCGGATAGCGAATTGACGTGCGAGGCCTATAAAGGATCTGCTGGCGGACCTTCGTCAGCGTCGCAACGGGAAGGAGGTGAATGACATGTCCATTTTGAGCAGATTCGAACCTCGCAAGGGGTTGATCGACGTAAAACGGGCGGCGCCTCTCACCCACAGCATGGAGGAGTTCTTCGAGGACTTCCCACCACGCCGCTGGATGGAGACGTTTGAGCCCTTAGGGTGGCGATGGCCAATGGGTGTTGACTACGAGCGCAGTTTTCGCCTGGACGTTATCGACCACGAAAAAGAGCTCCTTGTCCGCGGTGAGCTACCGGGTGTCGAGAAAGATGACATCGAAGTCACAGTCATGGGCGATCGACTCATGATTGAGGCCGAAAGAAAGTTCGAGGAAGAAGACAAGAAGGATGCTTACTACCGTCACGAAGTCGGCTACGGCAAATTGATGAGGACCATTCCTTTGCCGGTAGCAGTGGACGCAGAAAAGGTCTACGCCGAACTGAAGGACGGCATTCTCATTGTCAAGCTTCCGAAACTTGAGGTAGCTGAACGTCACACTGTTAAAGTCGCCTAGCGAGGCATCAGTGTGAAGTTCCCGGGGCGGCAGTGGCCGCCCCGGTCTTTTTTACGGGTGCTGCTTCGCCGTCGCTAAACGAGTGTTTCGCTGCAGGCGCCAGAACAGCCGTATGCCCAGCAACGCGGTGAGAATGACGGCGTATATCAGCGGCTCCGTTATGTCTTTTTTCACCTGCCACCAGTAATGCCACACGCCCAGTATGGCAATCACGTAAATGGCATTGTGCAAAGACTGCCAGTGGCGGCCCATACGCCGGCGCAGTGCCGTAAATGACGTAATCGCTAGCGCGGTCAACAACACGACGGCCGTAAAGCCGAGTGTTATGAACGGCCGTTCCGTGAGATCTTCGAGGATATCGCCCACGTGCAACTCGCGATCGAGAATTAACCAGGCGAGGAAATGCATCAGCGCATAGAAGAACGTGAACAGGCCCAGCATGCGCCGAAAACGTGACAGCCAGTTCCAGCCCGTGAGTCGTCGCAATGGCGTCACGGCAAGCGTGATCATGATGAAGCGTAGCGCCCAGTTGCCGAAACGATCCTGGATCGCTTCGATCGGGTTCGCGCCCAATCCTCCCGTGATGTCGAAGGCGTCGGTCAGCACCAGGACAGCCGGCAACAGGCACAGGACAAAGACCAGCGGCTTCGCGACGTAGCGTATGGTTTGCAGGGTGTTCAAGGCTTAGTAATTTCGGCGCAGGTCCAGGTCTTTGTACAAATGTGCAACCTGTTCTCCGTAGCCGTTGAACATCAGCGTCGCCTGCCTCTCGGCGAATATGCCCGTGCCAATGCGGCGCTCCCGCGCCTGGCTCCAGCGCGGATGATCAACCGTGGGATTCACGTTCGCGTAGAAACCGTACTCGCCCGGTGCCGCCATGTTCCAGCTGGTTTTCGGGCGTGTCTCGGAGAAATGTATTTTCACGATGCTTTTAATGCCCTTGAAGCCGTATTTCCAGGGCACTACGAGTCGAATCGGTGCGCCGTTCTGGTTGGGAATGACCTTGCCGTAAATTCCGACCGCCAGTATCGGCAGCGGGTTGCTTGCTTCCGCGATCGTAAGTCCCTCGCGATACGGCCAGTCCAGTGAGCGACCCCGGAGTCCTGGCATCTGTTCGGGATCGTTCAGGGTTTCGAAAGCGACGTACTGTGCCTTGGATGTTGGCTGAAAATACTTAATCACTTCCGCCAGCGACACGCCAACCCACGGAATGACCATGGACCAGGCTTCTACGCAGCGCATGCGGTAGATACGTTCTTCGAGATCGAAAGGTTTCATAAACGCATCGAAATCGTAGCTGCCGGTTTTTTCGGCATGACCGGTAACTTCGATTGTCCAGGGTCGTGTTCTGAAGTTCTCGGCGCGGGCGGCAGGGTCGCTCTTACCGAGGCCGAACTCGTAGAAATTGTTGTAGGTCGAGATGTCCTCGAAGCTGTTGGGAGTCTCGTCAGTGCTGTACGGGCCCTTGGCTACGTCTGCGAGGCGAGCGTAGCGACCGTCCGGTATGACCGCAGACAAGCCTGGCGCAGCGAGCAGCGATCCACCAGCGATGGCTCCCGCCCGCATGAAGTCGCGGCGATTGAGATAGTTGGCTTCGCTCGTGATTTCGGATGGTCGAATATCGGCAGGTTTTCGAATCAGCACACAATGTCTCCTTCGGGCATTACCGTAACAGACCTGCCACCGGTCGGGATTATTGCAGGCACTTTCAGGCCCAGAGATAAATGTCGCAAAAATCGGCCAAAATCGCCGATATCGATAAAAACGGACTACCAACCGAATTCTCAGGCGATTGCCCCGGGTAGCTTGCACTCGCAACCCGGCTGAGAACGCAAATTGGCGAGGGTAATTTCATCGAAAGTTCTCCAAAAATTGACAAAATAGTGATACTTAGTTGTTAAATGTTCTAAAAAGTAACAAAAGTGAAAGTTGAATCAAGAGACCCTCGTCTAGGGCCAAGGTGTTCGATAATTGACGATTTTGCGAAAATCGACGTATTTCGACACATTTAAATACGACTTCAGCGATTTTCGTCCAGCCAGCGCATTATCAGTCGATTCACGTCATCCGGGCGCTCCTGCTGCGTCCAGTGGCCGCAGGGCTCCAGGATCTCCACGGTCAGGTTCCGGACAAAGGGCTTCATGGCGTCGATATGTGCCGGCGCGACAACGACATCGTCAGCGGCGCCGATAAAGAGCGTCGGGATAGTGATCATCGGATCGGTCCCTTGAATGTCCCGCCAGTTTCGTGACCAGTTGCGGTACCAGTTGATAGCGCCCGTGAAGCCGGTCTTCGTAAACGCGTTGACGTAGTACGCACGCTCCTCGTCGTTCAACAGGGGTTCGCCGCTCGACTGCCGGCGCTCTATCACTTTGAGCAGGCTGAGAACTTTTCTTTCAGGCGGCAGCCTGTCGAACTCGGCTCGCGATACCTGGTTCTTGCGCATCATCATGTCAATCAAGTGGCCTGGGTCGGATGCGAAAGCCGTATCGGCTTCATCGGAGTCCTGGAAGTTGACGATGTAAAAGTCCTCGCCAAGCCGCTGGCGAAATATCTCGATCGGGTCGATCGGCGTGCGCGGGTAATACGGAATATTCAGGGCAATGAGTTTTTCCATTCGATCGGGCGCAAGCAGGGCCATGTGCCAGAGCACCAGTGCGCCCCAGTCATGGCCGACGAAGGTGGCGCGCTCGATGTCCAGTGCATCGAGCAAACCTTTGAGGTCAGCGATGAGTTGGGTAACGCGGTAGGCATCAACACCGGCCGGAACGTCGCTTTGACCGTAGCCGCGCATATCCGGGGCGATAGCGCGATAACCCGCAGCAGCGAGAGCAGGTAGCTGGTGTCGCCAGGAGTAAGCGAGTTCCGGGAAACCGTGCACCATGATTACTGCCGGCCCCGCCCCCTGTTCGTAAACGGCCAGTCGGATACCGTTGCTGTCGACAAAATGCGGCTTCGGGAACATCGGTGCATTTGACAGCAAAGCACGCCGGATCGCAAAGTGGGCGCACCCGACCAAGAAGCGGAGGCCCGTGATGATGCAGCGCCTGATCATTTCGCTAATGCACGTCATCACCAATTCGTTCTTTCGACGCATCGATGTCGTTGGCGAAGAGCACATTCCCGCCACCGGACCCGTGATATTCGCGGGCAACCATCCCAATGCCCTGATGGACGGCTGGCTGCTAACCGCGCGTTGTGGTCGCTGGCCGATACACTTCATGGCAAATGCCAAGCTTTGGAAATACAAACTGCTGGGGCGAATGCTCGATGCCACCGGCGCAGTGCCGGTTTACCGGCGCGAAGAACACGATGGAGATGTCGACAACAGCGCCGCATTCGACAAACTTTTCGAGGTCATCGAAGCCGGCCACTGCATGGGCGTGTTCCCGGAAGGTGTGAGTCATACCGAGTCACAGCTGTCGAAACTGAAGACGGGGACGGCTCGCATTGCCTTGTCCGTGGCGGCTCGCGGCAAGGTCGCGGTGACGATCATTCCCTGCGGGCTCAATTACATACACCGGCACCGGTTTCGCAGCCAGGTCTCGATCGAGTTCGGCGAGCCGATCGTTGTCGATAGTTCGTGGCGGGATCGATTTGCCGCTGACGAGCGTGAGTGTGTGCGCGAGCTGACCGATCAGCTCGCCGCCGCTTTGATGTCGGTCACCTTGAACGCTCCGGACTGGAGCACTTTGCGTTTTATTCAGGCTGCAAGGCGCTTGTACAAACCGTCGACCGCGAAGCTTACGCCCAGCCAATACATGGAATTGAACCGGCGATTCGTGACTACGTATGTCAAGTATGGAAACGAAGCCGACATGCTTCAGTTTCGCGACGAAGTTGAAAATTACCAGTCGCGTCTCGAGGTGCTCGGCCTCAAAGACCACCAGTTGCGCAAGCCCGTGTCGGTCGCGAAAGCATTTCGGCGTCTCGCCGCGCGTTCCTTGATGTTGATGTTGCTGCTGCCGGTCGCCATTCCGGGTGCATTGCTGCACCTGCCAGTCGCGTGGATAGCCGCTGTGGTTGGCGAGCGATTCAGTTATGAACAGGACGACGTCGCAACGCTCAAGGTGTTCGCTTCGATCACCTTGCTGCCGTTGCTTTACCTGGTGGCTGCGTTCTTCATCGGCAACCACTTTGGACTGATCTGGGCGATTGTTGCCGTGGTTGGACTGACGATCAGCTTCTCTGCGTCGATCCTGGTCATCGAGGCACAAGCGATCCTGCTGGTGTCCATGGTTTCGATACTCCGCGAGACTCGCCTGCGGGACGAGATAGAAGACTTGCAGGCCACGCGACTGAAGCTGGTCGACAAGGTCAGGCTGCTCGCCGACCAATATGCAAACCCGGAAACGCCACGTATGTTTTCGGGCGAGGATTTCGCCGGGAAAGCTACGCCGCCCGCCTGAAATAGCGTAGTCTGACGTGTCCCGAGCAGCCCAATATTCCGGAGTATTTGCCAGCATGACATATGAACTCGTGTATCCAATGGCCGCCATGGTCGTGCTGACCTTTGGCGTCATGTTTGCAATGTTCCGCGCACGCGTTCGCGCGGTTCGCGCCGGCGAAGCCGATGCCGGTTATTTCAAGACCTACCAGGAAGGGCGCGAGCCTCGTCACACGGCGCAGCTGTCGCGGCAGGTCACCAACCTGTTCGAAACGCCGGTGTTGTTCTACGTGGCGTGTGTGACAGCGATGGTGACGGAACTATCGGGCCTCGTGATGGTGGTGCTGGCGTGGCTGTACGTCGGACTGCGAATTGCGCATGCCTGGGTACATACGGGTAGCAACCGGTTGGGTCCCAGGGTCCGGATTTATGGCGCGAGCTGGCTGGTATTACTCGCCATGTGGACGATCCTGGTTCTCGGTGTTGCCGGAATCGTAAACTGAGATTCGATACGCAAGCCAAGAATTCCCTTGTTTTTTGCCGGTCTGGACGCTACTTTCCCCGGCACGACGTTGATGGGGACGAGTAGGCAGCTCACTCAGGAGCCAGCGACCGGGGGATAGTGTGAGCTCCGGACCTGAAACTGCCGAATATCACCCCGGAGTTGCCACCTGAAGGGCTTTGCACAAGCTGCAAGCTGAGTAGGGCTGGCCGGCTGGCTCACGAGACGAGCGACGGGCTGCAGGCCCATGAGGTGGCCTTACTGCTGGCAGCAGGGCCGTGAAACCGGGTGGTACCGCGAAGCATTCTCGCCCCGGAATTAAGGTGACAGTGACCCTATATGAATTAAGGTCACTGTCACCTTAATTCCGGGGTTTTTGTTTTTTGGAGTCGAAGTTTTGTCATTTAAAGAAGTTCAGGGTCGATACGACGGTCCGGCGCTCGAAACCGAGGTGCTGGCGTTCTGGCGTGAGCGGGACGTTTTCAATAAAACGCTCGAGCTGACCGAAGGCAAACCGCAATTCAGCTTTAACGAAGGCCCGCCGACCGCGAATGGCAAACCGGGTATCCATCACGTGCTGGCGCGCAGCTTCAAGGACATCTTCCCGCGCTACAAAACCATGCAGGGTTTCCACGTACCGCGGAAGGCCGGCTGGGATACGCACGGTCTTCCGGTTGAGCACGAGGTTGAGAAAGAACTCGGCATTTTCGACAAGAAAGAGATCGAAGCGAAGATCGGCGTCGCCGAGTTTACGAAGCGCTGCCGCGACTCGGTCATGCGCTACATCGGCGACTGGGAGAAGATGACGGAACGCATGGGCTTCTGGGTGAACCTCGACGAGGCCTATTACACGCTCAACAACGACTACATCGAATCCGTCTGGAACCTGCTGCAGAAGATCTGGGACAAGGACCTGATTTACAAAGGTTACAAAGTTGTTCCCTACGACCCACGCATCGGCGCCACCCTGTCATCGCACGAACTGGCACTCGGCTACAAAGATGTCGAAGACCCGTCGATCACGGTGCGCTTCAAAGTGCAGGACGAAGATAACGCCTACTTTCTCGTCTGGACGACCACGCCCTGGACGCTGCCGTCGAATCTCGCGCTGGCGGTTGGCAACGACATTGATTACAGCTATTGCAGGTCGCAGGGCCAGGTCCTGATTGTGGCCGAAGCGCTGCGTGCCGAAGTGTTCCGCGACATCGAACACAAGGTCCTCAAAACCGTGAAAGGCAGCACACTGGTCGGCAAACGGTATGAACAATTGTTCGACTACATCAAGGTCGACGCGCCCAATGCGTTCCAGGTTTTTGCGGCCGACTTTGTCAGCACCGAGAGCGGCACGGGTATCGTGCACACGGCGCCTGCTTACGGCGTGGACGATCTTGCGCTCGGGCAGGCGAATGATTTGCCAGTCGTGCACGGCGTGGGTCTCGACGGACATTTCATCGATGAAGTTGAGCCCGTCAAAGGCCTGTTCTTCAAGGATGCCGACAAGCCACTGATCCGCCTGCTCAAGGAGCGCGGCATGATGTTCCGCTCTGAACGCTATCTGCACAGCTATCCTTTCGGCTGGCGTACGGGTGACCCGATTCTCTATTACGCAAAAGACGCCTGGTACATCCGCACTTCGCAGTTTCGCGAGCGCATGACCGAGCTCAACAAAACCATCAACTGGGTGCCCGAACACATCCGCGACGGCCGCTTCGGCAACTGGCTCGAGAACAATATCGACTGGGCTTTATCGCGCGAACGATTCTGGGGCACGCCGCTACCGGTCTGGACCGACGGCGAGGAAGGCTATCTCTGCATTGGCTCCGTCAAAGAGCTCGAAGACCTGACCGGACGAGCGCTCAGCGAGCTCGACCTGCATCGGCCGGCCGTTGACGAAATAACCTTCGAAAAAGACGGCAAGACCTGGCAGCGCGTGCCGGAAGTCATCGATTGCTGGTTTGATTCAGGCGCTATGTCCTACGCGCAATGGCATTACCCGTTCGAAAACGTAGACAAGTTCGAAAAGCATTTTCCGGCCGACTACATCTGCGAGGCGATCGACCAGACGCGCGGCTGGTTCTACACGCTGCACGCGATTGCGACTCTCGTATCGGACAGCGTCGCGTACAAGAATTGCATTTGCCTCAATCTCATCGTCGATAAAGACGGCAAAAAAATGTCGAAGTCGGTTGGCAATATCATCAATCCCTACGACGTGTTCGATACCGTGGGTGCGGATGCGCTGCGCTGGTATTTCCTCGCGCGCCTGTCGCCGGACGTACCAAAGCGCGTGTCGGTCGAGATCGTTGCGGACGTTGCGAGTTCATTCATCAACACGTTCTGGAACACCTACGGCTTTTTCGTGCTGTATGCGCGTCTCGACAACGTGGACCTGACGCGACACATTGCGCCCGAAGACCGGCCGGAGATTGACCGCTGGTCGCTGGCCTTGCTGCACAAGACGATTACCACGGTTACCGAATCGCTCGACAATTTCGACGCGAAAGTGGCGGGCGAGGCGCTGGAATCCTTCGTCGACCAACTGAGTAACTGGTACGTGCGCCGCAATCGCCGTCGCTTCTGGAAATCAACGGATGCGGAAGATACACAGGCGGCTTACCTGACTTTGTACGAGTGCCTCAACGCCGCGCACAAGCTTATGGCACCGTTCGTGCCGTTTCTCGCCGAGAATGTTTACCAGAACCTCGTACGCAGCATTGATGCTATGGCACCCGAGTCCGTGCACATGACATCGTGGCCCGTAGCGGACCCGGCATGGAAAAACGAGTCGCTGCTGTTCGATATCGACGTTATCCAGAAGGTCGTTGGGCTTGGGCGCGAAGCGCGCAGCGAGTCGGGCGTACGCACGCGCCAGCCGCTGTCAAGATTGCTGGTGCGGGCGCCGAACGATGCAGCGGCAAAGGCGCTGCTCGCGCACCAGGACCAGATACTCGAAGAATTGAACATCAAGGACGTTGAATTCATCGCACGGGATGCGGACATCGTGAACTACCGCATCAAGCCGAACCTGCCGAAGCTGGGCAAGGAAGGGCACGGCAGGAACCTGCCGGCGATTCGCAGCGCTCTCGAGCAGGCGGACGGCGCCGCGATTGCGAGAGCGGCCGCCAACGGCGAGACGTTTGTCATTGTTATTCCGGACGGCGAATTGACGCTG
>JAOUNH010000200.1 GCA_029881055.1 Gammaproteobacteria bacterium | reverse complement strand
AACGTAGCCATGCGGATTATTGAGAGGCAGCAACACCACACCCCAACGTTTACCCAGCTCCGCGATGCTGTCTATTGTGGCTGAGATCGCCTGAGGGCCGGCGGGTTCTTCTCCGTGAATCCCCGAGAGAATCCACACGGCCGGACCAATGCGCGGCGATCGTAGTGCGATGATCGGCAAAGCATAATCAGTGCCATCTGGTTGAGACTGCAAAATAATGTCGAGCTGCCAGCCCTGGTCGAGCAAAGTGGTGTACGCGCCATACAGTTCTTCGACAGGCACCCGTCCGTCTGCATGTGTCTGTATGTTGGATGGCAGCTTGAGTCTGGAATCGCTACAGCCGGATAGCAACATGAGAGACAAGGCAACAAGGGTGATGGTTCGGTTACGCACGCCATGTTGTCGCACAGTCAGCGCCAGCCACGCAAGCGCCACCTGAGTAGCCCCCCCAAAGGGGTCAGAGCCCTTTGGGCGTCTTTCTCTGAAAAGGGCTCTGACCCCTTTGGGGGGATAAGGCAATTATTGGTAAATGAGAATCACTTGCAGTTGAGAATGAATCGCATTAAGATTGCGCTATCCTTGGTTAGTAGTTGATAAGAATGAACAAAACCATTTGCTGGCTGGGCTTTGCGCTGCTGGTTATGGCCTCACCGGCCCGCTCCGAAACACCGAATATCGAAGAAATCTGGGCGATCGTCCAGCAGCAGCAGGTCGAGATAGATGAGCTCAAACGGAAGCTCGCGGCCGCCGATGCGCAGCTCGCCGCTGCCGACCAGAAAATCGAAGCGACTGGTGATTACCTCGACACGTTCGCGATGTCTGAGATGCAGCAGCCCTCCACTACCATCGGTGGATATGGCGAAGTGCATTACAACAATCTGAATGCCGATGACAGCGCCCGCGATGTCGACCAGATCGATTTCCATCGCTTCGTATTGTTCTTCGGTCACGAATTCACGGACCGCATTCGCTTCTTCTCGGAACTCGAACTTGAGCACTCGCTCGCAGGGGACGGGGCTCCTGGTGAGGTTGAACTCGAACAGGCCTATGTGGACTTTACGTTGACGGATACGCTGTCTGCGAAAGCGGGATTGTTCCTGCTGCCGGTGGGTATCCTGAATGAGACTCACGAACCGCCGACGTTTTACGGCGTCGAACGCAATTCCGTTGAGAGCGACATCATCCCGTCGACCTGGTGGGAAGCGGGTGCCGCGGTTAGTGGTCACTACGAAACCGGGTTGAGCTGGGACTTCGCCATGCATTCCGGATTGGCCATGCCGACAACGGGCGGCAATGCTTTCCGCGTACGCAGCGGCCGGCAGAAAGTTGCCGAGGCACTGGCGAGCGATCCTGCCTACACAGCAAGACTGCGTTACAGCGGCATACCGGGCCTCGATCTTGGTCTGTCATATCAGTATCAAACCGACGCCAGCCAGGTCAGCAACGATGGCCTCGATGAGGGCCAGTTGCTCTCCGCAAATGCGATTTACAGCATTGGTGATTTCACGTTCAAAGGCGTTTATGCGAGCTGGGACTTCTCCGGCGCCGCGATCGAAGCGGCGGGCGCTGACAGCCAAACGGGTTGGTTTCTGGAACCCAGCTATCGCTTTAGAACCGCTCGTGGCGACTTCGGCATCTACGGTCGCTACCAGGACGTCGACGCCGCGCGTGCCCAGGATCAGTTCACGCAGAATGAGTTTGGTGTAAATTACTGGCCAACAGACAACGTCGTCTTCAAGTTCGATTTCCGGCAACGAGAGCACAATCTCGCCAGCGAGGCCGGCAGGGACTTTGACGGTTTCGACATTGGTCTTGGCTATCAATTTTAGTGTTGCGCCGACTTCCAATACTGTTGCTGCTGGTTTCGGTCGCTTCCTTCGCCGAGGGTGAAGCAGGCCAGTACCAGACTCGATCGGAATTCCTGATCGAGTCTTTTGGCCATGACAAGCCAGCTTCGTCGATAGTCTGGATCAACAACGAGCTTCGTGCGAACGCAACTGAAGTGCTCGGCCACGCGCCAGCAATGCTGCGTATGCGTTACTGGTACGAGGGTCCAAGAACGGCCTGGATCATTGACGAAATTGGTAAGGAGCAAAACATTACCTTTGGTGTAGTGATTGAAAACGGTGAGGTTCAGTCGTTGCGCGTACTTCATTTTCGCGAGACTCGCGGCTGGGAAATTCGCTATCCGTTCTTTACCCGACAATTTTCGGCGCTGCGGTTAACCAATGACGGTAGCTTGAGTCATGGCATCGATGGGATCAGCGGCGCTACACTTTCCGTGAAAGCGGCAACCCGGAGCGCTAATTTCGCGCTGGTACTCGATGAATACACAAGAACAACAAGCCAGACTGCTTCCGCCCCGTAGACATTGGGCACGCCAGACGCACCGCGTCCTCGGTTTGAGCTCGGTGCTTTTCCTGGTGCTGATTTCGGCAAGCGGCCTCATCCTGAATCACGCTGACGATTTCGGAATGTCGCATCGCGCCGCAGCGCCATGGCTGCTGCGCCTTTATGGTGATGAATTACCGCCCGTTGATTCAGCCTTTTCGACAGCTGGCGTGTTGTTTGCGACTTCCTCGAACACGCTTTACTCAGATGGCGAGGTGCTCGCGAATAGCGTGGGCCCGCTCACGGGTGCCGTTGCGACTGACGGCGTCTTTGTTGTCGCCACCGGCCGGGAGTTCCTGGTCACGAGCAGTGACCTTGAGTTGATTGAGCGCTACGCTCCGGACGAACCCGGCCTGATCGAACAGCTCGGCACGAACGACGGGCGCGTATTCGTCGCCATTGAGGGCGCACTGTACGAACTTGATTTGCAAAACATGAGTCTGTCAGAGCCAGTGGCGCACTCAACGGATACTATTCTTTGGTCTCCGCCCGCAACGCTGAATGCGGATCAAGCCGAACAGATTGGAGCAGCGGCACTCGGCCAGGCAATAAACTGGGAGCGCGTACTGCTCGATTTTCATAGTGGACGAATTTTGCCAACGGTGGGCCGATATTTGGCAGACCTGACGGCCCTTTGTATTTTGTATATGTGCTTCACCGGTGTCTTTGTTTGGCTGCGCAAGCGCTAGGGATATATTTTTACTCGCTCTTTCCCGAGTCCGACATTTCTTTTTCAGTCGCGGTTTCGCGCAACGCCTGCGCAACGTTGGTGCGGATGGTTTCATGCACGGCCGCCGCAATGCGTGAGTGATCCCAGGCCGAATTGAACCTGAGAACATTGGACATCAGCACAGCGAGGTAGTGCGGTTCAGATTCACCGATTCCTTCGACCACAGCGACCGAGTTCATCAGGTTACGATCGTTACCCATATACTTGTCGCAACGAAAACCTTCTTCAGGTTTGCATGCATACAGTGAGCCGCTTTTAAAATACACCGCGGACGAACCCAGTTCCGGGGCATAGCTGTATCGATACCGGCGTTTGGTCAGATACATGTATTTTTTCATTTCCAGGCTTGACCACGAATCCACCAGCCGTCCTTCTTCGATTCGGAATACCAGCCGAGCCAGTTCCCGTGGCGTTGCGAAGGAAATCCGTCCGGGTACCTTGTTCTTTGAATTCGTGGTCCAGAACGATCCCTGTTGAAGATTGTTCGTGTCTATGCCCGCTGCAGCCAGAGGCTCCGTTACCAAGGCTTGCGCCAGCTCCGCCAGGTCCTTTTTCGGTGTCTCCTTAAAGAAACGTTCACTTTCCTCAAAACTCTTCGGGTACTCGGCGCCAAAATGACGAATAAGCATCGCCTCTCGCCAGATAATGGAACCCGCCCCATTGGCCGAAGCGGATATCGCATGGTCCAGCCACTCGCTCAGGCGGAATTCGTCACCCGGAACGATCACGGAGTGCAGATTGCGTTGCAGTTCCTCGTTCCACTTGGGAACCTTGTGACTTTCATTGCTGACCCAGCTCCCCGCCGGCGAAACCGATTCCCGCAGTACGCGCGCGCGATCTTCGGTATCCGGAAATGCTTCGGCCAACGCATGAAAAAGCGCAGCCATACAGATCAGCTTGCCCACGCTCCCGGCATTTTGCTTTACATCCGGTCGGAGCCCTGCCCAGCGGATGTTCTCCGGGTTTGTCATGTCCACCAGAACCATGCCATAGCTCGGATCGCGCTCGCGCAACGTCTTCGCTAGAAAGCCGGCCAATTCCGGGTCCTCTGGCAGCTGGTCAAAATCGGGGCCGGTATAACCATCAAGGCGTAACGCGATGTCGCCGCTGTCCAGCAACTGACCCGGCCAAAGCTTGGCGGCGCCGGGCGTTTGCTGTTGCAGTAAATAGCCGTTCAGGCGACGAATACCCGATTCTTCAGCGCGGTCCAGCGGATAAGCGGCAACCACACACGATGCCATCAGCAGCGCGATCGCTGCTAAACCTTTAGCCTGATTCACTCTGCGATGCCCGCCGGCGCTTCGTCGAGTTGGACGACAATATTCTCCGGGACAGATGCAAGGTCGGGTCGCAAACGCCGCAGCAAAGCATCCGAATTGCGGCTGGTTTTTTCGACCAACGGGCGAATCTGGAACAGCGTCAGTTCACCGTCGACGAAGCCGAACTCGATGTCCCACGGTCTCGGTGCACCGTTCTCGTCCAAAACGCTTGCATACTTCATGTTCACCTCGGCAGCCAGCTCGCGCAGTTGCTGTATCTCAGGCGGCTGCAATACAGACCCCGCGTTGGCGGGCAACATTTCGACACCACCGGTTGCAGAAAGGTTTCGCTGGTACGCCGATTTGGCCTCGAAAAT
>JAOUNH010000001.1 GCA_029881055.1 Gammaproteobacteria bacterium | reverse complement strand
CGATACAGCTCAAGAATTTTTTCGCGAATCGCGCCCGGATCACCGGGTTCAACGACGAAGCCGGAAACGTCTTTCTCGACGAGCTCGGGGCTGCCACCTGAATTTGTGACGATGGGGACCACACCGGCGATCATAGCTTCCAGCATGGCGCGCGGCAGGCCTTCACGTTTCAACGAGGGCAATACCGAGACATCGACGCCTTTCAAAATCCAGGGCATACGCTTGAGAAAGCCGTACAGGTGGATGTTATCCCGGTAGCTGTTCTTCGCCACCAGCTGCTGATGCAAGGGACTGTCCATATTCGTGCCAGCCATCAGGACATGAATATTGAGTCCGGGCGGCAGGCCGTCGATCGCTGCTATGAATACCGGTATTCCCTTCCTGGGCACAGCGCGCGCCGTGCACGCCACAACAAATGCGCCGTCCGGAATGCCAAACTGCGCGAGATCCTCGGCTTCGCCCGCATACAGTTCCGGCTTGTGACCTTTGTGTATTGTCACCGGTACATCGCGCCGCAAACGCAGGCCGGGCATGCCCAGGTCGAGCAAGCTGCGCCGTATGGCCTCGCAAACGCAGATGATGCGATCGAGCCGCGGGTTCAGGAGATACAGCCAGGACTGTGGACTCCAGTAAGCGATGTTGCCAATGATGCCGCGGTAAGCGACCAGCTTGATGTCCATTCCTATCGAGGCCATAAGCCCGTTCATGGTCGCGCGCTTGTCCAGCATATGCAGTATGTCGTACTGCCCGCGCTTCAGTTCATTGCGAATAAAACGAATGCAGGGCAGGCTGAGCTTCCACTTCAGGACATAGGGGATAGTTGGCACGCCGGCAGCGACCAGGGCATCGTGATTGACCGTGCCAGGCCAGGTGATCACGGTAATATCGACGCCCATGCGGTGCATCTCGATGAACGAGCCGGTCTCCGCCGGATCGCTTTCGCCATTGATGCACAATACTCGCACAGGGATTATCGCAGTTCGGACCTGGGCAGGACTTTTTTCTTCTTGTCGATTACGACGATGGAATCGTAGAACGCGACACTGGCGATATTGGCGGCCAGGTAACTCAATTCCATCGCTTCCACAGCGTCCGGATGGCCGAGACGAAAGTTGGTTTCCTTGCGATCGAAGTACGGCTCATGAAGCATGTCGACCATTTGTTTGGCGAGGTCGATGAATGTGTCTTCACTGTCGACGTGTTTAAGCCAGTAATTGGTGTGAACATCCTCGACCATGTAGCAACCGCCGTCTGTCAGGGCGTCGCGGAATAGTGCGCCGAAACTGATGTTTTGATGGTGTGTCTTGTGGCTGCCGTCGTCGAGAATAATGTCGAAGGGACCGAATTCTTCGGTTACTGCCAATAGAAATTCCGGATCCGCCTGGCTACCGATTCTGACGAACACCTTTCTATCCGCGATCTCATGCGCTTTGCAGGAGTTGTCGATATCGATGCCGACGATGACGGAGTCGGGGTGAAAGTACTCCTTCCACATTCGGAGTGAACCACCGCGGAATACGCCGATTTCAAGCATGCGAATCGGCCGATGACGATAGGCTTCGAAATGCTTCGTGTAGATGTCGAAGTAGTGATGCCACTTGTGAACATTGGTGTCGGCGGAAAAAATATCGAAGAGTTCGTTATCCGGTGCGTCCTTGCTTGCGTTAACGGTCACTTTTTCGGTCAGCCCGAGCGGAAAGGCCTGAGACGTCGTCAAGTTTTTGTCAGCCAGCAGCGTCGGTGCCTTCGTTAATAGCAAACCGAATTTGACGAGCAGTCTGTTGAGTAGTTTTCTCATGATATTCCGTATAGGTCAGGGCGGACTTTGCTGCGAATGATGCCCGAATCCAGCGCAAAATTCAGTGGATTCCTGTGCGACCGCGATGATTATTGCCAGCCTACCGCGTACAATTCGCTCATTCCTCAGAAGGCAGCCTCCAAAACGTGAAGCACAATAATAGCGGCATCGTTCGTGAAGTCACCCATTGCAGAATATGTGACAGCACTGATCTCTTGAATTACCTCGATCTCGGCCTGCTGCCGTTGGCCAACAATCTGGCCGCGAACGCGCGCGACGCGAAGGAAATGCAGCGTTACCCGATGCAGGTACAGTTCTGTCGTGATTGCAGCCTGTCGCAGCTGACCGTTGTCATCGATCCGCGCAAAATGTTCTCAAACTACGCGTATCGGTCCTCGATCAGTAAGGCCTATCTGGAACATTGTCGGGCTATGGCGAGATCATTGGGTGACTCGCTGGGCCTGAAACGGGGCGATCTTGTTGTCGACATTGCGGGCAATGACGGTGCGTTGCTGTCGGTGTTCAAGGACGAGCTTGGTGTCAGCGTGGTGAACGTGGATCCGGCCGAGAACCTGGCGGCCATTGCCGAGGCGCAGGGCGTGCCGACGATTACGAAATTCTGGGGTCCGGAGGCTGCGGACCAGGTCATTGCCGAGCACGGCAGACCGGCCCTGATCACGGCAACCAATGTCTTCGCGCACGTCGACGACGTGCGTGGTTTTGTCCGGGCTGCAAAAAACTGCCTGGCCGAGGACGGTACGCTAATGCTCGAATTTCCCTACGGTGTGGATTTCATCGAGCATCGGGAATTCGACACAATTTACTTCGAGCACCTGAGCTACGTCCTGCTTGAGCCTGTACGGCGGCTGGCGGAGAGTCTCGACATGATCGTCTTTGATGTGCAAAAGCAGGACATTCACGGCGGAACAATACGTGTTTTTATCGGCAACAAGGGCAGCCGTGCGGTCCTGCCGTCGGTCGCGGCATTTGTTGCCAGGGAAAAAGAAGAGGGTTACCACGACGTCGGGGTCTACGAGGCCTGGAATCAAGAGATCGACGACCTGATCGCCGACCTGGTTCAACAAATCAGCGCACTGAAAAAAGGCGGCGCAAGAATTGCGGCGTTCGCGGCATCAGCGAAAGGCAATACCTTGTTGAATGCTTGTCGTTTCGATACCGATACGGTGGACTACATCGTGGACGATACGCCGGAGAAGATTGGCCGATATTCTCCGGGTACGGGAATACCGATAGTCAGTCGCAAGGTACTGGCGGAGGATCCTCCTGATTACCTGCTGATTCTCGCCTGGAATTTCGCAAAAGACATAATTGCGAGCACCGGTGATTTCAGTACCGCAGGCGGAAAATACATCTTGCCGATTCCCGGTTTCCGAGTTGTCGGCGGCGAAGGAAGGACATGAGATTGCGATGATAAAGATGACGAGTGGACGAACGACAAAGGGAATTATTCTTGCCGGCGGCACCGGTTCGCGCTTGCATCCCCTGACGCTGTCAGTCAGTAAGCAACTGATGCCGATCTACGACAAACCGATGATTTATTACCCGCTGTCGACGCTCATGATGGCGGGTATCCAAGAAATCCTCGTGATCACCACCCCGGACGACCAGGGGGCATTCAAAAAGCTGCTCGGTGATGGCCGCCAGTGGGGAATCTCGATTTCCTATACCGTCCAACCCGAGCCTGGCGGTCTCGCGCAGGCCTTTATCATTGGCGAAGAATTCATCGCGGGCGATTCAGTCGCGCTGGTTTTGGGCGACAATATTTTTTACGGCCACGGTCTGCAGCAGCAGCTGCGATCTGTCGCCGAGAACTCGGCAGGCGCGACAGTATTTGCGTACCACGTAAAGGATCCGCAGCGTTACGGCGTCGTGCAATTTGACGCCGCGGGCAAAGCGATAGGCATCGAGGAAAAGCCGGCCAAACCAAAATCGAACTATGCCGTAACGGGACTTTATTTTTACGATGCGCAAGTGGTCGACATGGCCAGGAATCTGAAGCCGTCGGCGCGCGGCGAGCTCGAAATTACCGACATCAACCGCTTGTATCTCGAGCTCGACGAGCTGCGCGTTGAACTCATGGGCAGAGGCGCGGCCTGGCTCGATACGGGCACGCATGACTCACTGCTTGAGGCCGCCCAGTTCGTACAGATTATTGAGCAGCGTCAAGGGCTTAAGATCTGCTGTCCCGAGGAAATCGCCTACGACAACGGCATGATAGACGCCCAGCAGCTCGCGACCTTGGCCAAAAACCTGGGCAAAAACGGCTATGGCGAATATCTGCTGGCCGTGCTCGATGAGGCACTTCCAGAGTGACGGCGGCCCGCAATGTGCTCGTGACCGGCGGAGCCGGGTTCATCGGCGCAAATTTCGTGCGCTACTGGAGCGATCGGTATCCGGACGATCAAATCGTCGTGCTGGATGCGCTCACCTACGCGGGTAATCTTGCCAATCTCGAGTCTGTTGCGGACAGAGATAACTACCGATTCGTACACGGCAATATTCTCGATCACGCCGTGATCGATGCGGTGATGCGCGATCAGGATATCGACACCATTGTTCATTTCGCAGCAGAGTCGCACGTCGATCGTTCGATTCACGAGCCGGATGCTTTCATCCAGACCAATGTGATTGGCACGAACAATCTCCTGATGGCAGCTCGCAAGTATTGGCTGGACAGCGACGTCGCGCCTGCATCGCATCTTTTTCACCATGTTTCGACGGACGAGGTTTACGGTACTTTGGGCCCGGATGATCCCGCGTTTACGGAGCAGACGCCGTATGCGCCGAACTCACCCTATGCCGCGAGCAAGGCGGCATCCGATCATCTCGTTCGTTCCTATCACCATACTTTTGGCCTGCTGACCAAGACCAGCAATTGCTCGAACAACTACGGCCCGTTTCAATTCCCGGAAAAACTGATACCGCTCATGATCGTCAATGCGCTGACGGGCAAGCCATTGCCGGTTTATGGCGACGGTTCCAATATTCGCGACTGGCTGTATGTCGAGGATCATTGTCGCGGCATTGATCTCGTCATGAACCAGGGACAAGTCGGTGCTACGTATAATATCGGTGGCAATAACGAGTGGCGGAACATCGATATCGTTCACCAGCTGTGCACGAGTATCGATGCGGCATTTTCAAACGACGATCGACTGGCTGAACAGTTCCCCGATGCGCCGGCGGCCAGGGGCCGAAAAACCGAATCCCTGATCACTTTCGTCAAGGACCGGCTTGGCCATGACTGGCGCTATGCCATCAATGCGAGCCTCGCTGAGTCTGAGTTGGGCTACAAACCGGAGCAGGACTTTGAGTCCGGTTTTCAGCTCACCCTGAAATGGATGTTGCAGAACGAAAGCTGGTGGCGAGCGGTCATGGACGGCAGTTATCGAGACTGGATCAGCAAGAACTACTCCGCGGGCGCCTGATTCGCCAATGCACGCGGGCTGAGCCATGAGCCGGTCCTGATCACTCCCGCGTAATACTGCAGCAAGCCCACCAACATGCGGCTTCGAACCCGGAGTACAGGCACCTGCCGCAGCGTCAGCAAATCCACCACTGCAGCCAGAACAAGGGCCGGGACGCGCAGCAAAATAATCAGCGTGTGCGTCAGCCATCGTTTGAGGCCACGAGCATGGTGTCTTGTGTAGACGTGTTTGGAAATGATCACTTCCAGCTTGGTCATGGACTTCACATCAACATTCAGGCGGCTCGAACCACCGTGAACGTGAATGACTTCGACTTCGGGCGCATAAGCGACGCTCATGCCGCAATAGTGGGCCTTGCGACATAGATCGGCGTCTTCGACATACATCCAGTAGTCCTCGGACCAGCCACCGATAGCGTCGAAGTCCGCGCGATCGATCAGCAGCACCGAGCCCGTGACCCAATCGCAAATGGTGAGGTTCTTATAATCCGCTCGCGGATCGAGAAACCGCGACGGCAGCAAGAATCGCAGTGCGGCCTTGAGAGTCTTGCTCTGGTTCAGAAGGCTTGGGAAGTCGTCGAAGACCTTTTGCGGCTTGCCCGCCACTGACACCTGCTTCGGTGCGACGATACCGATGTGTTGTTGCGCCTTGATTTCGATCAGCCTCTGAATATCGTCGGGCTTCGCTATGACGTCAGGATTCATAAAAAGCAGTTGCTCGCCACTGGCTCTCGCGACGCCAATATTGCAGCCGTGACCGAATCCGCTGTTTTTCGGATTGGCGATGAAAGTGACCCAGGGGAAGCGGGCGGCGAAGGGCTCGAAGTCGCGAGGATTCGATTCGTTGTCGACCACGATCATTTCCCAGTCCTCGGGAAACTCGCCTGCCAGAGCATTCAACGCCGCTTCAAGGTGTCCCCATGAACGGTAATTGACGGTGATGATCGAGAGTTTCATGCGCGCTTGCCCGGCCTGGATTCCAGGTCAAAGTAGCCGTCGATTTTGCCGATAACCTCGTCCGCCGTAATGAGGTCCATTGCATCCGGATGCCGCACTCGCTGCCCCCAACGCAGTTGCTGCACTGACTTGCCGAGGTACTGGCGAACGGCGTCGGGATAGCGATTGACGGTGAGCTCGCGCGATGCGTACGGACCCGTGCGATCAGGGTTCGATGTCGCATACAGGCCCAGTACTGGTGTAGCAAACGCCGTTGCCATGTGCGCGGGCCCGGAATCGGGACAGATGACGAGGTCCGCTGCAGCGATCAATGCGGCCAGCTGCTTCAGCGAGGTCTTGCCAATAAGGTTGTCCGCCGCACCGTCCGCGGCGAGCGCCGTCCCGTATTCGAGTTCCAGCTCGCTGCGCCCGCCTGTCAGTACGACTCTTGCGCCCTTGTTACGCAAGTGTTGAATCGCCGCGCGGTAGCGCTCGACGCTCCAGTTACGAAAATTTCGACTGCGATTACTGCTGCAGGGACTGATGACCACCAGCGGTTTGTTCGGACTCCTGAAATCGGCGGCAAATTCCTGCACGTCTTCGTCGAGAGGAATGTCCCAACGAATCGGCTGCGGTTTGGCGCCGATCGCAACAGCGAAGGACATCATTGCCTCGAGCGCGTGCTGCCCGGGTGCCGGATCAATGCGGCGGTTGGTGAACAGCCACTGAAAGTCCTTGGCTCTTTTTCTGTCGAATCCCAGTCGTATTGGCGCCTTTATTGACAGGCACAGGAAATTCGCCCGCATGGAGGCATGCATGCAGAGCGCAATATCAAATGATCGACCGGCGAGCTGGGCGCGCACGTCTTGATAGGCGGAACGGCCTTTGGATTTATCGAAGATGATAAACTCGATGTCCGGTATGCCGGCCATGAGCGAGGCTTCAGTCTTGCCGATAATCCAAGTAATCTTCGCAGCGGGTTGTGAATCCTGTATACGACGAACGACTGCCAGCGCATGACAGGTGTCACCGATCGCGGAGAGACGAATGACGCAAATTCTTTCCGGCGGACTATTCAATATCAGATTTGACAATAGAAAAGGACGGACCCGTTGACCGAAACCGTCGAAAGAACCAGGAACGGCGCCATCCTATACGATAAGGCGATCATCAACCATATTTCGCCCGAGCGCTTTACGGCGGAGGGCTGGCCGCATTCGGAAATACTGACCGGACCACTACGGTCTGCCGGACGTGGTAATACGAGGTATGTAGGCAATGTGCCCCGTCAATTCGTTCTGCGGCACTATATGCGCGGTGGTCTGGTCGGAAAAGTTCTCCGCGATTCCTACATTTTCTCTGGCGAGGATTTGACGCGCTCCTTCCTGGAATGGCGCTTGCTCGACAAACTCGCGGCCAACAATATGAATGTTCCGCGGCCCGCCGCCGCGCGCTTTTGTCGTCGTGGGACGTTTTACACGGCCGACATTATTACCGTTCGTATACCGGACGTCGTGTCGTTGTCGGAGTACATTGCGACGAAGGAACGCGGTGACGCGTTTTGGCAGTCTTTGGGTGCTGCGATTTGGAAATTTCATCGTGCCGGCGTTTATCACGCAGACATGAACGCTTATAACGTGCAGGTCGACAAGGACGGTGATATCTGGATGCTGGACTTCGACAAAGGCGAGTTGCGTGCGCCGGGGGCATGGCAGCAGCAAACGCTGGAAAGACTGCACCGATCCCTGAAAAAGATCCTTGGCCTGAATCCAAAACTGTATTTCAGGGGGGCAAACTGGGAGCAGCTGCTGGAGGGTTATTTCAACGCATCCAGATCGCTGTAGTAATCCGGGTAGCCGTCCGGAAGGTCCTTGAATTTCCTGTGTATCCAGAAATACTGCTCCGGGCAACGTCGTATATGCGCCTCGAGCACTGCGTTGTAGCGCAGCGTGTCAGCGGCCGCATCGTCGCTCGGAAAGTCCTCGAATGGTGGTAGCAGGGTCATCTCGTAGCTGCCGTCTTTCAGTCGGCGCGGGAAAAAGGGAATGACGACAGCATTGCCGAGACGTGCCAGTGTCGAGGTCGCGGTCGTCTGCATTGATGGCACACCGAAGAAAGGTATGACCTCCGCGCCTTTGCGGTTGTAACTCTGGTCAGGTGCATACCAGACCGGCCGGCATTCGCGCAGGCTGCGAACCACTTTCTTGATGTCGCGTTTTTCTATGGTCGCCGCGACGGTGCGCTCGCGACCGCTACGCTGCAGTTCGGTAACGAATTCGCTGCGATTCTTGCGATAGACGCCGTCGAAAGGCGGAATCCGGGTCGCCAGTATCCGGCCGCTGATTTCGAGAGTCGTGAAGTGACCGGCGAGCAGGATCACGCCTTGCCCGTTTTCGATGGCCCGGTTTACGTGCTCGGTTCCTTTGAGTGTCGTGATCGCGGCAAGGCGCCGGTCGCTGGCCCAGCGCCCGAGTCCCATCTCGATCAGCATCATCCCCAGTGCCTTGAAATGCTCCAGTGCAAGCGCATCGCGCTCACCCGGGCCCAGATCCGGAAAACACAGTTCGATGTTGCGGCGTACGACAGCACGCCGGGATCCGCCGAGCCGGTGTGCCAGCCTGCCGATACCGCGACCCACGGCAAGCGCTGCTCGGTGTGGCAGCACGCAGGCGAGGCGCAACAATCCCATGCCGATCCAGGTCGGCCAGTATTTCGGGCTCCAATAAGTGTGCAGGGGTCGGCGATTGGCGGTCATTGCGACCGCAGTCTACTCGGACATACTGTCGAGGTAACCACCTTGGGGGCGTTTTTGTACGACTTCCTGTTCCTGCTGACTCGCACTGGCTTCGTCAGTCTCGATACCCACGTGGAAGGCAGCGAAACCGGGCATCACAACCTGGTTGCGGGCCATTCCGATGACGCGACCCGAGTACGGTGAGCGCAATTCGGAACGAACATTGCTCATCGGATCGGTGACGGCGCCTAACAGGTCGCCCTTGCGCACCGTGCTGCCGAGCGAAACATTCGACAGCAGGATGCCACCATTATTGGCGCGTACCCAGGACGAGCGGTAGTAGACGGGTTCGGGGTCTCCCCACAGGCGAACCCGCCGCGTCATGCCCAGCGTGGTAAGCAGCGTTTCAATACCTTTGACGCCATGAATCACTTCGGCCAGCTCTAGTTCAGACGGGCCACCGGCCTCGAGCGTAACGGCGGGTATGCCAGCCAGCTGCGCCGCATAGCGCAAGGTGCCCACACCCGGTTTGCTGTGCAGGACCACCACGGCACCAAATCCGTGCGTCAGCGTCAGGACATCCGGATCGCGCAGGTCAGCCCGAAGCTGGGGCAGGTTGGCGCGCTCAAATGAGCCCGTGTGCAGATCGACGAGCGCGTCGCAGTGCTTGATGACGTCATTGAACAGGGAGTACGCAATGCGTGCGGCCGAGCTGCCAGTCGGATTACCCGGAAAATACCGATTCAGATCGCGCCGGTCGGGAAGATAACGAGACTCGCGGCGAAAGCCCTGCACGTTCACGATCGGAATTCCGATGAGTGCGCCCGAGAGATTCGACGGATCGAGGTCGTGGAAAACACGTCGTACCATCTCGATACCATTGAGTTCGTCACCGTGTACGGCCGCCGTCAGGCACAAGGTCGGGCCCGGTGCCGCGCCGTTTGCCACCAGCACAGGCGTCGAAACTGAAACGCCGTCAAATAGTTCGGTTGCCGACCACGTTAATCGCTGCGAGGTACCGGGTTCAATATCGGTGTCCAGCAAATGCAGTGGTGTTGCCTTGCCGTGAGCGTCCGAAACGGCATCGGCCAATGGCCCCATGTAAATGTGCGCGAGGCCGGGGTCGAGAAGATTCTCCGGCAATAGCGGCGACTCGCCTGACGGGGACTCGTCATCCAGAATCGAATTCTCAACGGTAACGCTGCCGTCGTCCGACTGGTCGATCTCCGCTTCGCCGGCGTAAAGAGGTTCCAGCAACAACAGTAAGGCAAAACCCGTGAGGGTTTGGCAAACTCGGGTGCGGCGTGAGAACTGTCGGCGATCGGGGCGCATAAGGCCCTTAAAATACGTCATGTCTTGGGTTTTTACCGTGAAGCAGTCAATAATTTCGGATTGAAACTTGAATTAACATAAATGACAAGCTCTAAGTCTCTTTTATTACTGGTATTTTTGGCTTTTTCCGCCGAATCCATCGCTGCAGACACCTTCCCGCAGCCTCCGGAGTTGCAGGTTGACGTCGACTTTTGGACCGATGTCTTTACCCGTTACGGTAACGACGAGGGCGTACTGCACGACAATCGCAACCTCGCGGTCGTTTACGACAGGCTCCCGATACCCGAAAAAACCTCGAGCCGCGAGCGCCAGCGGCGGGCTGAGGAGCGCCGCAAGGAATTGCAGGCGACCCTGAGGACACTGGCCAAAGGGAAGCGCGACCAGCTGACGGCTGAAGAAGCACGTGTACTCGCGCTGTGGCCCGCGGGCGTCAGTAACGAGACGCTGGCCGCGGCGGTCGGCCAGATTCGTTATCAGCAGGGCTTGAAGGATCGATTTCGCGAGGGGCTGCAACGCTCCGGACGCTGGCGTGATCACGTGAACCGGGAGTTCGCCGCCTTGAACTTACCGATCGAGATTGCAGCCCTGCCGCATGTAGAGTCTTCCTACAATCCGGATGCTCGCTCGAACGTGGGTGCCTCGGGAATCTGGCAGTTCACGCGCAGTACGGGGCAACGATTCATGCGTATCGATCATGTTATCGATGAGCGCAACGATCCGTTCATGGCAACGCGTGCCGCCGCCCAGCTCATGGCATACAACTACTCGCTTACGGGCAACTGGCCGATGGCGATCACGGCCTACAATCATGGCCTCGGCGGGGTGAGACGCGCGATGAGCCAGTACGGCGATACCGCCTATGTCGACATATTGCGCAAATACAATGGACGGACATTTGGCTTCGCATCGAGAAATTTCTACGTTGCTTTCCTGGCGGCGAAAGAGGTGGATCAAAACGTTGAGAAATACTTTCCGGGCCTGCGCGCTGAGTCGCCAATCCCGTACGCCGTCGCGAGCCTGCCGAGCTATGTTTCAGCGTCCGGACTGGCGGCGGCGCTGGGCACGACACCGCTGAAACTCAGGCAACACAATCCGGCGTTGCAGGCGACCGTCTGGCAGGAAAGCAAATACCTGCCCAAGGGCTACGAGCTGCGGTTCCCGGCTGACAGTCTGCAGCGGCCGCTGTCTGAAGTGCTGGATAGCCTGCCGTCCAGTGCGGTTTTTTCAAAGCAGTTGCCCGACATGTTTCACAAAGTTGTGCGTGGCGACACGTTGTCACAAATCGCCGAGACCTATGGCACTCGCGTGTCGACCCTGGTGGCATTAAACAATCTCAGCAGTAGCGGCAAAATCCGGGCGGGACAGCAGTTGCGCCTGCCGGCTGCGGGACCCGCTCCGGCGGTCGAAACTGTCGCTGCCGCACCGACACCTGAGCCAGCAGCCGAAATCCCGGAAACGCCGGTCGCAGCAGAGATTCCGGCAACACCGGCAGAGCCGGAACCGGAAGTTGTTGAAATGCAACCCGGCGCGATGGCGGGCGACGCGGCCGTAGTCGCGACCGGAGCCACGCAAACCTCGCTGCTGTCGGATCCCAGTGACTACAGCGTCGCCGCCGATAACACGATTGAGGTCCAACCGCTGGAGACGCTTGGGCATTATGGCGACTGGCTGGAAATCAAGACGCAGCGATTGCGAGACCTGAATCGCCTGACGTTTGGGACGCCCGTGGAAGTTGGCCAGCGTATCCGGCTGGACTTGAACGCGGTCGACGCGAAGCGTTTCGAGGAGCGCCGCATTGCCTACCACACCGCGCTGCAGGACAGCTTTTTTCGCGAGCATGTCATCACCGGCGTCATCGAACATACGATCAATGCAGGCGAGTCGGTCTGGATATTGGCGCTCCGGAAATATGAAGTGCCGATCTGGCTGTTTCGACAATATAACCCGGGCGTAGATGTGCAAAAGGTTCATCCGGGTACCAAAGTCCAGATTCCCCTGTTGAGCGATGTCGAGCGTGATTGATGGATAACGCGATCAAATACACGTTGTGGCGGTTGCTACCCGTCGTGCTGGTCGCGATTGCCGCCGCTGCCTGGTTCAACGACGTACAGCAGGGAGGGCCCTATGTGTTGCGCAACCTTGTGCCGCTCGCGATTATGGTGCTGCTGGCCGCGCTGGTGCTGCACCGGGGCGGTGGTCGATGGTCCGGGTCGGGCGGACGATTACCGCTGGGGCTCGTCGGTTATGCGATTCCCGCGCTGGGTCTTGCGCTCTATCTGCATTACGCTTATGCAATCAATTTGAACGGAATGTTTACGGATGCGGCACACCCTGAGCGCCTGTTTCAATACCTGCCTATCTATACATCCGGGGCGGGCGGCATCGGATTTGCGATTGGCTGGATTGCCGGTCGGAACGTTTAGGACCTGCTGGCCCTAGTGTGAAATGGGCCATGTTCCGGTCTTGAGAGGTTTGTTAGTCTAGAAACATGCTGTGCCGAATCCTGACATCGATAATTTTGCTGGCCATACTGGCGCCAGGAGTCCCGTTCGCGGATGAGTTTCCGACGGCCGACGAAGTCCTGATCGTCAAGTCGGACCGCGAACTCCATCTCCTGAACAACGGCAAAATTTTCAGGACCTTCAAGATCGCCCTGGGTATAAGTCCCGAGGGCGACAAGAGTGTGGAGGGCGATTTCAAAACACCCGAAGGCCGTTACTTGCTCGATATGCGCAACCCCAACAGCGATTTTTTCCTGTCGATACACATTTCCTACCCCGACGCCGACGATCGGCGCGAGGCAAGACTCAAGGGAGCGGATCCGGGTGGAGCGATCATGATTCACGGCCAGCCCAATGCGCCGACCTATACCGAGACCTATTATCGGACCCAGGACTGGACCAATGGCTGTATCGCCGTGTCCAACTCCGACATGATCGATATCTGGCTGATGACGCCCGACAACACGCCGGTCGAAATCCTTCCCTGAATTCATGACCGAATCAGCGATGTACATAGACGCCGAGGTCTGGCCCGAGGGCAGCCTCGAAGTTCTCTCACAACACGAAGTGGATTTGCTGAAAAGCAAAGGTGCCGGCGGACTGTACACCTTGCTGCGCCGGTGTTTACTGGCCGTGCTGAACTCGGGCAATCAAACCGACGACGCCAGGCAGATGCTCGACACTTACAGTGACTTCGAGGTGCGCTTTATTCAGCAGGACCGCGGCCTGAAATTGTCCTTGTTGAACGCGCCAGCCGCCGCATTTGTCGACGGCGTAATGATTCGCGGTACCCGAGAGCTCTTATCGGCCGTCCTCCGGGATATTGTTTTCACGCGCGACGAGATATTCGAGAGCGGTCAATTCGACCTCGATTCCTCGGACGGGATCACCAATGCCGTTTTTCATATCGTTCGAAACGCGAAGCTGCTGGTTCTTCCGGCAGAAGTGAATATGATCGTCTGTTGGGGTGGCCACGCGATCAGCCGCGAGGAATACGACTATTCAAAACTCGTGGGCTACGAACTGGGTCTGCGCCGGCTGAATGTCTGTACGGGTTGCGGGCCGGGCGCAATGAAGGGGCCGATGAAGGGCGCCACCATCGGCCATGCCAAGCAACGCATTCGCAACGGAAGATACGTTGGTATCACGGAACCTGGCATTATTGCCGCAGAGTCGCCTAACCCTATCGTCAATTCTCTAGTCATCATGCCGGACATGGAAAAGCGCCTGGAGGCGTTCGTCAGGACCGGTCACGGCATCGTGGTATTTCCGGGCGGTGTTGGTACTGCTGAGGAAATTCTGTACCTGCTGGGCATCCTGCTGCACCCGGATAACGCAACGCAGCCATTTCCGCTCGTGATGACCGGCCCTGAAAGTTCGGCGGCTTATTTCGAGCAAATCGACGAATTCATCGGTGCGACACTCGGACCGGAAGCGCAGGGCCGGTACAAGATCATCATTAACGATCCGGTGTTGGTTGCGCAGGAAGTCAACAAGGGCCTCGAGGACGTGCTGGAATTTCGCACCCGGCACGGAGACGCCTACTATTTCAACTGGCGACTGCACATCGGCCGGGAATTCCAGCTGCCGTTTGTCGCCACGCACGAATCCATGAGCAGCCTCGATATCAGCGAAGATCTGCCCACGCACATTCTGGCCGCAAATCTGCGGCGAGTATTCTCCGGCATCGTCTCAGGCAATGTTCGCGAAGACACAGCGGAGTCCATAGAGCGGCTCGGGCCGTTTCAGATAAATGGATCGCGTCGAATAATGTCCATGCTCGATCGTTTGCTCGCGGCTTTCGTGGCGCAGAAGCGAATGAAGATATCCGGTTCCGATTACGACCCTTGCTACGCTATTAAGTAAAACGGACGACTAACTATCTGATAAATAAAGAAAAAACAGGAGTCCGCATTGTGATGCAGTTCCTGTGATTTATGGTGAATGTCTTTAGTATTTGCGTACAAGGATAGCCTGAGCAAGCAAATGCCAGACAGTAAACACATGAAATGGCCCAGCAGTTTCGGTACGGATGCCGACAGGGACGCCAAAGACGCGACGCTCGAAAAGAACGAGCCGGCAGCCAATGACGCAGATGGCTGGCAACAGTATCGTCGCTGGATCTCAAAAGCACCGACGACGCGCAGCCGTCGATCGGGGATTGATCCGTCCCTGTATTCCTGGAAGGGATATCGCGAGTGGTCAGACCAGGTGAAACGCACTTGGTCGAAGGATCAGAAGAAAGACGATTAACGACCGCGGATTACGTAACGCAAACAAAAAAACGCCGACTTAATGTCGGCGTTTTACGTAATAGCCTACCGCCATCCCACCAAAACTAATGAACGTGAATCAGGTCCATGAACGCGCCGGAACTGCGTCTGAATTTTGTGCAAAAAAAGGTCCTCTCAACAAGTTCTAAAGCAAGCTGTGACTTGCCTCACGGAGAGAATAAATCGGGCTCTCTATAGTCCAAACAACTCCTGAAACTTGTTGAAAATTGAATGCCCAAAAAACAAGCCAAGCACCGTTCGTCAGGCCTGCCTCTAACGAGTGAAGCCGCTCGCCAGCGATGGGAACTTTTCCATCGAGCCATTGCGCATGCCAAACAGTCCAATCTCGCTTTACTGGACGATGGGGCTACGCCTTGTGGCGATGCCGAGTCCACCAGTCCACTGCTGACGATCGTTCGCTGAGTATCAATGGAACGCTTCCTGCTTTATCTCGATGACCTGGACGACCTTTACGGTATGTTCGGCCTGATCGGAGAGCGGCTGCGCCGCCTGGCGTTCGCACTGATCATTTACCTGGTATTGGGCACGGGGGCGCTGGCAGGCATATGGCTGGCACTCCGACACCCACCTATCGCCCTGGCGACCGCTATCGTGTTGTTCGTAACGTTACTGTATCGCGCCGTGACGTCACCCAGCGGCACTCCGGCGCAGAACTGGCGCGTCGAAACCGGCGGAAAAACCCGCTAAACCTTGAAATAGGCTGAGGAGCCTATATCGTCAGTGTCCCTATAACGTCGGGAGACTACTGCGTGAGCGATAAGCGCGAAACCCTCGGATTCCAGACCGAGGTACGTCAGCTACTGCAGCTGATGATCCATTCTCTTTACAGCAACAAGGAAATTTTCCTTCGCGAGCTGATATCCAACGCCTCCGACGCGGCTGACAAGCTGCGATTCGAGGCCCTCGCGCACCCGGACTGGCTGGCGGATGACCCGGAACTCGGCATTCGTATTGAAGTAGACAAGAAAAAGAAGACCCTGACGGTCATCGACAATGGTATCGGCATGTCCCGAGATGAGCTTGTCGAGAACCTGGGCACCATCGCGAAGTCCGGGACGGCAGAGTTCCTGAAACAGATGACCGGCGACAAGAAGCACGATGCGCGCCTGATCGGGCAGTTCGGTGTTGGTTTTTACTCGGCATTCATCGTGGCAGACAAAGTTACTGTCGAATCCCGACGTGCAGGTCTGGACGCAGAAGCAGCTGTTCGCTGGGAGTCCGAAGGGCAGGGCGAATTCACGGTCGAGAATATCGAACGCAAAGAACGTGGTACTCAAGTCACCCTGCACCTCAAGAAAGACCAGTCCGAGTTCGCAGAGTCGCTCCGCATTCAGGCGCTGATTCGCAAATATTCCGACCACATCGGTTTCCCTGTTTCCCTGACCGATACAGGCGGCAAGGACGCGGAGACCAAAGTCGTGAATTCGGCCACAGCGCTGTGGACGCGTTCCCGCTCGGACGTGACTGACGACGAATACCGTGAATTCTACAAACACATTTCGCACGACTTTTCGGACCCGCTGCGCTGGAGCCACAACAAGGTCGAGGGTAAGCGGGAATACACGAGCCTGCTTTATATTCCGGCGGCAGCGCCGTTCGATTTGTGGAATCGGGAAGCGCCGCGCGGACTGAAACTCTATGTCCAGCGGGTCTTCATCATGGACGATGCTGAGCAGTTCCTGCCGTTGTACCTGCGGTTTGTGAAAGGCGTCGTAGACTCATCAGAATTGCCACTCAACGTTTCGCGTGAACTGTTGCAACAGAATCCGGAAATTACGTCGATGCGTAATGCGCTAACGCGTCGTGTGCTCGATATTCTGAAGAAGCTCGCGGGCAAGAAGGACGAATACCAGAAATTCTGGAATGAGTTCGGCACGGTATTCAAGGAAGGTCTTGTCGAGGACCAGGCGAATAAAGACAAGCTTGCCAAGTTGCTGCGTTTTGCGACGACGCATACCGGCAGCGAGACACAAGACCAGTCACTCGATGATTATCTCGGGCGATGCCAGGAGGATCAGGACAAAATCTATTACATCCTGGCCGAAGGCCATGCGACAGCCATCGCGAGTCCGCATCTGGAGCAATTACGAAGTCGTGGGATCGAAGTGCTGCTGCTGACGGACCGAATCGATGCCTGGGTAGCTGAGGCCCTGGCGGAGTACGAAGGCAAGGCCTTGGTCGATGTCGCGCGCGAGGCCCTCGACATGCCGGAGAAGGGCGAGCTGAAAGATCAGGACAAGCTGAACGAAACACACAAAGCCTTGCTCGACAGGATCCAGGAGGTCCTGAGCTCACGCGTGACGGCCGTCAATGTCAGCCGACGGCTGGTCAATTCACCGGCCTGCGTGGTAGCAAGCGACCACGACCTGAATCCCCAGGTGCGGCGCATGCTGGAGGCGAGCGGCCAGGCGCTGCCGGAGTCGAAACCCATTCTCGAGATCAACGTCGGGCATCCCTTGGTCACCCGGCTGTCGGAAGAGACGGATGACCGTCGTTTTGGGGCCTTGTCGGAGATCGTTCTCGATCACGCGTTGCTCGCCGAAGGGTCGCCGCTTCCCAATCCGGCAGAATACGTGCAACGTATGAACGATTATTTACTCAACGCAGAACATGGAGCAGACAGTGAGCCGGCCTGACCAGAACGATTTGCGCACGAAGCTCGACAATGAGCAGTTCGAAATTACACAAAACAAGGGGACCGAACGCGCTTTTACGGGAAAATACGTCGATCACAAGGCCGACGGTAGCTACCGGTGCGTGTGTTGCGACGCGGCGCTTTTTAGTTCGGAGCATAAATACGATTCCGGCTCGGGTTGGCCGAGTTTCTGGCTGCCGATGGCTGGCGATGCCGTCCGGACGATCACCGACACAAGTCACGGAATGGTTCGACGCGAGGTTGTGTGCAAGAATTGCGGCGCGCACCTGGGGCACGTTTTCGAGGACGGCCCACAACCGACAGGGTTGCGTTACTGTATCAATTCGGCATCACTGGATTTTGAGAGCACTGAAGAATGATTAGATTGTATGCGCTGCTGTTGATCGCAGCCGCAATGGCGGCCTGTACTCCTGCCACAGAAGAAGGCGCCGCAAACAACCAAACGGTGGATGCGAATATGACGACGACGATGAACTGCCCACCGGCGAGTGAATCCGGTGACATTGAAATTGCACCCGGTCTGTCGGCGAGAATCATAAAGACCGGCCATGGCCGGGCGGCCGTCAAAGGTGATTACGCTGACACAAACGTATGGCTTTGGCACTACGATGAAACGGCGGAAGACAGACGGGGCCGCTTCGTCTGGGAGTCCGGCGACAACGTGTTCCAGTTTCAGATCGGCGCGGGCCAGGTCATCAAGGGCTGGGATCTCGGCATACCGTGCATGCTTGAGGGTGAAACCCGGGAGCTGGTTGTTGCCTCGGACCTGGCATACGGCGCTGCCGGCAGGGGTGAGTCTCTGCCACCGAATACACCGCTGATTTTTACGATTGAACTTCTGAAACTGACGTCGTCGGAATAGCGATCAGGGCAATTCGAACGCAATCTCAATCCGGCGATTGAGGCTACGGCCGTGGCGCGTGCTGTCATCGGCGATCGGTCGCGTTGAGCCCGCGCCGCTGACCGCCAACCGGGCGCGGTCGATGCCGCCATTGGCAAAATAATCGGCAACGACTCCAGCGCGCCTGAGACTCAAGTCGTCGTTCAGGGCGGGCGTGCCGGACGCGTCGGTGTGACCTGTAATCAGGATGCGGAATTCCTGACAGGTCCTGGCCAGCGCGATGACACGATCGAGTCTTGGGTAGGCAGAACTGCGCAGCTCGGTGCCGGATTCCTCGAACTCGATGCGGCCGGGCACAAAAGTACTGAACGCGCGCTCACAGATGGCTGAAATGTCGGCACCACTGTTGACCAACAGCATGTCGGTGGCAACGCTCAATTCTCCTGCCAAGGTACTTTCGTACGCGGCGAGCTGGCTTTGCCATACCAGTTCATCATCGATGACGCCGCGCACCGAAATCCCGGTTGTCGAAATTGTCGCCTCTGCAGAGCGAGTCGCGGCAAGCAGTGAGAGAGTCAGGGCCGAAACGTCCGCCCAGTAGTCCGGCACGACTCCCAGGGGTTTGAAGTTGGTACTAACGCGGGCATTCGGGTACTGGGCCGCCGCGATCCCGGCAAGGTCCCGCTCGTGCTGTTCCGATACGGTGTGCCCCGCAAGCGAGACTTCGTCCTGCCGCCAATGTATTCGAAATTGCGGCATTTCCGCGGGTTTCGGGCTTGTCAGCGCACTGTCGGTCGCTTTGCCGTCGTCGAGCAGGGGGGCGACAGCAAGGCCGCCAGCGATTATGACGGCAGCGGCTACCCTAGCCGCTCTGTTTTTGATCACGTAGTTCGCGTGCTTGCCCTATCCAGTCTTCGCGATAGATACGGCTGCGAAATCCTTTCAGGCGCCTGGCAATACGATCGATGTCGTATTCGCTCATGTCGGCGATTTGCTGGTAGCTGAATATGCCCATTTCGTTGAGGGTCTTTTCGATAGCCGGACCAACGCCTTTTATCGCCTGCAGTTGATCGCGTGAACCGTTTATCGGTTCGTCGCCCTCGTCCTCGCCTTCATCCTCGTCCTCGCTTTCATCCTCGGTCTCGTCGTCGACCGCCAGGATTTCGTCTTCGTACTCCTCATCGTCGTCATCATCATTGTCGGCAGCAGAGGCGGCCGTTTCCGGGTCGGTGTCGTCCTCGAGCATTGCATCCACGTCGATCAGGTCTTCGGCATCGTCGCTGTCGTCCGGATCATTCGAGGCATCGCGGCCGTCAGTGAGCGTGTCGGGGTCGCGCACTGGTTCAATCCGCGTTTGGCTGAAATCCGTCGCCACCTCGAGTTCAGCGACGCGCGCATGGGCGGCCGCCAGTTCTGCTCGCAATTGCTCTGCTTCCTCATTCTTCAGCCGAAACTTCTCGATCAGAGGGGGGAGCCGGTTTTGCCAGTTATCCAGCTCGCGCTGCAGTTTCCGGATTTGTGCGTCTTTCTTCTCCAACTTCGCATCGTCGGAGGCGCGTGAGCTGATGTCGGACTTCAACTGATTACGCTGCGCAATCGTAACTTCGAGATTGCTGCGAATGTCCTTGATCTCGCGCTGCAGGGCGTCGCGACGCGCATAGGCTTCCTGCACAGCCAGCGAAAGCTCTTTTGCGCGATTCTTGGCATCCTGGTTTGACGCAAGATATTGGCTGATCTGCTCCATCAAGCCCTTGTTCTGGTCTACCAGCCGGTCGTGCTCCAATCGCTGAGCATTAATCTGCTCTTGCCATCCGCGACTGACGGCCGCTTTTTCCTGTTGCGACCGCTTGCCGCGGAGGATCCAGGCGACGATGGCGCCGATTACGGTCGATGCGGCAATGATTCCGATGTGTATGACGTTGATCTCAGGCATCAGTCACTTCCAGCTTCCGGGTAACAAATCTTAAGACGCAAGTTGCACGTTTTCCATTTTTGTCGATACTTCAGTCAGTTGCAGTACAGCCCAGTCTATTTCCGCATGGTGTGCGCTATATTGTGTGTTGCGTTCGATGCCGGCACCCAATAAGCCAAGGATCCAAAGTGATCGCTCCAGCAAACGGTGGCAGTATTACATAAGATCATAATTTTACAGCTGTATTCATGAATCTATCCACCCTGGAATTACCGATGTCAGCCGTTCCTGCAGTCGAAAAGTTATTCATTGACGGGCCCGCGGGCCGCCTTGAGGCCATGGTCGAGCGCCCGGATACGGGCACGGCAGTCGGCTGTGTGGTGGTATGCCATCCACATCCACAACATGGCGGGACGATGCACAACAAGGTCGCCCATACCCTTGCGCGTGCTTTCCTGCGCATGGGCTACGCGGCATTGAGATTCAATTTCAGGGGTACGGAAGCCAGCGAGGGCAAATTCGACGATGGCAACGGGGAACTGGAGGACGCATTGGCCGCCATTGCCTGGATGCGCGCCCGTTATCCCGAGGGGCCAATCTGGGTCGCGGGTTTCTCGTTTGGCGCGGCCATCGCCGTGAAAGCCGCCACCCGGACCACGCTTGACGGTCTTATCAGCGTCGCGCCTGCAATTACGCGGATCGCGTCCGGTATTGAGACACAACCCCGGTGTCCGTGGCTGATCGTCCAGGGAGACGAGGATGAACTCGTTCCGGTCGAGGATACCGTCGCCTGGGTCGACGGGCTGGAGCCGGGTCCGGAACTCCTGATCATCCCGGGGGGGGAGCATTTTTTTCATGGCCGCCTGCTCGATCTTCGCGAGTCGGTCACGCAGTTTGTGCAAGCAACGCCATCGCAAAGTAGCCGGGCATAAATAAGCCGGGATTAACCCGGCTTTGTTGTTTGAAACTCACGTTCAAACCTCAGGCCATGTCTTTCAGGCCCTTCAGAGCAGAAACCTTGACGACTCTCGACGCCGGCTTTGCTTTGAACATCATTTCTTCGCCAGTGAACGGGTTAACACCCTTGCGAGCCTTGGTAGCGGGCTTCTTCACAACGCGCATTTTCAACAGGCCGGGAACGGTGAACATGCCCGGTGCATTGCGACCGCCAAGATTCTTCTTGATCTGGCCGTTAAGTGATTCGAATACTGCTGCTACGTCTTTGCGCGTCAGACCGGTGTCCTCGACGATCTTTGCATAGATCTCGGACTTGGTCGGTGCCTTAATGGTATTTGCTGCCATGAAAAACTGACTCCTCAGAAAAAACAAAAACGGGCGAGTGCCCGCAGTGAAAGCAGCGCGACGATAACACATTATTCAACAGGCGTGACAGCAAAAAGGCCTTTTATTTAAGGCTTTTTTAGGGTATTGCGAAAAAACTAGTCGGTATAGAACTGTCGCTTGAATCGAAGTTCGGAAAAGGTGTCTTCGCTATCCGGTTTTATGTTGATGTCAAATACAAGAACTTCCCGGTTGGCAACCGTCGTGTCGCCGATGTAATAAATTGCAATGATATCGCCGGGCTCTTCGATTTTGCGCATCGTAACGTTCTTGAGTTGGCCCGTAAGATTGACTGTGTTTACTGTGACATCGGCTGTGACCGGCAGGTTGTCAGACTTGCGGATAACAGACACATTCAGCATTGCACGATTCTTGCTGCGGACGATGTTGTACTCGCGTGCGACGGCGGGCGGAAGGTGGTCGGTGGTTTGGGCGCTGAAGTGGACGACGTGATTGCCAATATCTGCAGAGCTCGCTTCCTCGGGTTCGGCTACCGGCGCACTGGCCCGGTCTCCCGAACCCCCGCAAGCGGACAGACAAATCAACAATGGCACGGAAATCAATAATGTTCTTGGATTCATAACGACCATCCCCTTTTTGAATCACTATAAACCATTACACGCATATGAGGAATCGCCACGCCGGTAGCTTCGGAAGCCGCTTTACCCGTTTGCGCCACTATTCCTAAAGCCCCAACCGGTTAAAGCCCATCAGCAATCGAGTCAACGCCCCCAGCGCGATGATGACGAAGATTGGCGAGATATCGAATCCGCCCAGCGGGGGAATGATTCTTCGCACCGGTGCCAGCAGGGGTTCGGTCAGTGTCGTAATAATCGCTGTCGCAGGATTGTACTGGCCCGGCGCGATCCAACTCAGGACGATGCGTATGAAGATCGCAAACATGAAAAGGTTAACGGAAAGCAGGACGAGCTTTGCGAGTGCGGATATCGCGATCGTCGAGAAATTCGCGCTTGCGCCCAGGATCAGAAGTATTAGCAGTAGCGCAAGACACTGCAGGACGAACGCGACCAGTATTGTCGCTGTATCGAGTCGACCAAACGAAGGCACCAGGCGCCGCACGGGAATAATCACGGGCGAGGTGAGCTTCAGGATTCCCTGCGCAAGAGGGTTCCGAAAATCCGCACGAAGCCACGGTAACCAGAATCTCAATAGCAGTACCAGCAGGTAAAGGCTGCTGACAGCATTAACGATAAAAACCAGTGCCGAGGCGATATTGGATGGCATGAATCAGTCCTGACCTGAGGTGTGTGCATTGTCGGCAAGTACGATGGCCCTGTCGCGCGCGGCCGTCAGAGCTCTTGCGAAGATATCACGGATGCCGCTGGCTTCGAGGCTGTCGAGCGCCGCCGCGGTTGTGCCGCCAGGCGACCGGACTCGCGCAATAAGCTCGTTCATGGTGCAGTCCGAGGATTGCGCCAGCGTTGCCGCTCCGCACGCGGTTTCGATGGCGAGCTGGCGCGCCGCGTCAGCATTGAGCCCGAGGTTTGCGCCGGTTTCCGCGAGCATGTCGATCAATAAAAAGAAATAGGCCGGCCCACTTCCGGATATGGCGGTTACCGCATCGATGTCCTGTTCGCTGTGCACGGTGACGACCGCGCCGACGGCCGACATAATTTCTTTTGCAGTCACCAGCTGTTCCGGCGTAGTTGCACGGTTGGCGTATATACCCGAGATACCTTTTCGCAGCAGGGCGGGTTGATTGGGCATGACTCGAACAACGGCATTGCCGCCGCCAAGCCAGTTGTCGATATCGGCTATGCGTGGTCCGGCGGCAATCGAAATTATCAGCGGGCGCGAGTTCCGGACTGCCACCGCAAGTTCTCGGCAGACCGACGCGATGACCTGTGGTTTCACGGCAAGAATCACACTGGCGCCCCGGGACACGGCCTCGTCATTACCAGCGGTAACAAAGACTCCGGGAAAGGCACTGTCGAGAATCTCGCGCTGGCTGGCGGAAGGCTCGGCGATGGAAATGCGCTCGGCCGGATGACCGCCTTCGAGCAGACCACCAACAATAGCCCGGGTCATGTTGCCGCCGCCGACAAAAGCAATGCTGTCCTGCTGCATATTTTCTTCCACCCTCAGGTTCTCGGTCCGAAGATCGCGGTACCGATGCGTACGATGGTCGCACCTTCAAAAATTGCCGCCCGGTAATCGTCGCTCATACCCATCGACAGTGTATCGGTACGGCAGCCAATTGCGGACAGGGATTCTGCCATCTTTCGAAGGCGAGCGAAGGGCACTCGCTGTGCTTCGAATTCAAGCCGGGCTGCTGGCAGGCACATGAGCCCCCGCAGGGACAGCCCGGGTAATTCGGCGACGGCGGCGGCAAGTTCCGGCAGGGCCTCGGGCAGCAGGCCGGACTTGGATGCTTCGTCGTCGACATTGACCTGCAGGCACACATTCAGCGGTTCGAGGGATTCCGGTCGCTGCTCGCTGAGGCGCCTTGCGGTTTTCAGTTTGTCGATCGTGTGAACCCAGTCAAAGTTCTCGGCGACCAGTCGTGTTTTATTGGTCTGCAGGTGGCCGATGAAGTGCCAGATGAGATTTCTGTCCCGAATCTGACTGATCTTTTCGATGCCCTCCTGGACAAAGTTTTCACCGAAATCGCGTTGCCCGGCGGCGGCGGCGGTGAGGATGCTCGAAACGGGCTGTTTTTTGCTCACGGCGAGCAGGGTGACGGCATCGGGCTCGCGTCCGGCCTCGACGGCTGAAAACGCGAGCAAATCTTTGATTAAAGCTAAGTTTTCCGTGACTCCAATCACGTTTTAGTCCGGTTGCTTGGTTATACTAGGCTCACTAAGCGCCGGGTTATGGTAAGTCCGGCACCATCAAATGAGGGAAAAACATGGCCGTCGACGTTGCTCAGCTTTTGTCGTTCGCGGTAAAGAACAACGCTTCAGACCTGCACCTGTCGGGAGGCGTACCGCCCATGATTCGCGTCGATGGCGACATCAAGCGTATCAATATGCCGGCGCTGACCCACAAGGACGTCAATAGCATGGTGTACGACATCATGAATGACAAGCAGCGTAAAGACTATGAAGAATTCCTCGAGACTGACTTCTCTTTTGAAATCCCGAAACTGGCCCGTTTTCGTGTCAATGCGTTCAACCAGAATCGCGGATCCGCTGCCGTGTTCAGGACCATTCCCTCGGAGATCCTGACGCTCGATGACCTGGGCGCGCCGGCGATATTCAAAGACCTCTCTATGCATCCCCGCGGCATTGTCCTGGTAACCGGACCGACGGGTTCCGGCAAATCGACGACGCTGGCGGCGATGGTCGACTACATCAACGTAAACAAGCCTGATCACATACTTACGATCGAGGATCCGATCGAGTTTGTCCACGAATCGAAAAAGTCACTGATCAACCAGCGTGAAGTGCACCGCGATACGCTGGGATTCAATGAGGCCTTGCGCTCGGCCCTGCGCGAGGACCCCGACGTAATTCTGGTCGGCGAGCTTCGCGACCTTGAAACGATACGACTGGCACTGACCGGAGCTGAAACAGGACATCTCGTTTTCGGTACCTTGCACACCAGTTCAGCGGCCAAAACCATCGATCGTATCGTCGATGTTTTCCCCGCGGCCGAAAAAGAAATGGTACGGGCGATGTTGTCCGAATCTCTGCGAGCGGTTATTTCGCAAACGCTGCTGAAGCGAGTTGGCGGCGGCCGAATCGCTGCGCATGAAGTGATGGTCGGTACGCCGGCAATCAGAAACCTGATTCGCGAAGGCAAGATCGCCCAGATGTATTCCGCGATCCAGACGGGCCAGGGTTCAGGAATGCAAACGCTGGATCAGAATCTTCAGGATCTTTTGAAGAAGGGGCTGATCAACAAGGAAGAGGCGCGCTTCAAGGCGGCCAACAAGGATAATTTCTGAGGCAGCGGCATTAAGCGCAGCCCGATTGGAGTGGAATAATGGAACGCGAACAAGCGGTACGGCTAACACAGAACCTGCTGCGAAAAATGGTCGAACGGGATGGCTCCGATCTGTTTATCACGGCGTCATTTCCGCCGGCGATCAAGGTCGATGGCACTATTCACAAAGCAACTGATACGCCTTTGTCACCGGACCAGGCGGCGATCATGGTTCGTTCAATCATGAACGATAAGCAGATCAAGGAATTTGACGCGACCAAGGAAGCGAATTTCGCAATAGCGCCGCAGGGAATCGGCCGATTCCGTGTTAGTGCATTTATTCAGCAGGGCATGGTCGGTGCAGTTCTCAGAACGATTACGACAGAGATCCCAACGCTCGAAGACCTGGAGCTTCCGCCTATTCTGAAAGACGTAGTCATGAATAAGCGCGGGCTTTGCATCATCGTCGGTGGTACAGGTTCAGGTAAGTCGACAACGCTGGCCGCGATGATTGGTCACCGTAATCAAAACTCGCGTGGTCATATCGTTTCAATCGAAGACCCCATCGAGTACGTTCATCCACACCAGGGCTGCGTCATTACGCAGCGAGAAGTCGGTGTTGATACGGAGTCCTGGCACGCCGCGCTGAAGAATACTTTGCGCCAGGCACCCGACGTCATCCTGATCGGCGAAATTCGTGACAAGGAAACCATGGAATACGGAATCCAGTTCGCCGAAACGGGTCACCTGTGTCTTGCAACGCTGCATGCGAACAGCGCTAACCAGGCGCTCGACCGAATTATCAACTTCTTCCCCGAGGAAAGACGTCAGCAGCTGTTGATGGATCTCTCGCTCAACACCAAGGCTTTCATATCGCAGCGCCTCGTGCCGCGCGAAGGTGGCATTGGCCGCGTTGCGGCGATGGAGATCATGCTGAATACGCCATTGATCCAGGACCTGATTTTCAAAGGTGAGGTCGGTCAGATTAAGGAAATCATGGCGAAGTCGACTCGACTAGGCATGCAGACTTTCGACCAGTCCTTGTTTTCTCTCTACGAGGATGCCGCGATTACCTACGAAGAGGCAATGCGTAACGCTGACTCCAAGAACGAACTGCGGCTACGAATCAAACTCCAGAGTAAACGCGATTCCTCACATGCAGATCAACAATCCGAAAGTTTACGCATCATGGACGAGGACACGGCTCGGACTTTCTGAGCTGACAGGGACGAGACTAGACAATGAACGTTAAGCCACTATTCAAGCTGATGGTCGAGAAGAAAGCCTCCGACCTTTTCTTTGCGCCGTTTTCTCCGGCGAAAATAAAGATCGAAGGCAAGATCATGCCCGTCAACAAGCTGGAAATGACGCCGAAGATGGTCAAGCAGGCTGCATTCGAGCTGATGACTGAAGAGCAGATGGATATTTTCAACCGGGAGCTGGAAATCGACTTCGCGCTGTCCGAGAAAGGTCTCGGTCGATTTCGTGTGAATGTTTTCCATCAGCGCGGCAGTGTTTCAATGGTTTTGCGTTACATCACCTCGGACTTGCCGACGCTCGACGAGCTGGGCATGCCCGACCAGCTGAAGGAACTCGTCATGCTGCGTCGTGGCCTGATCCTGATGGTGGGTGCTACGGGTGCCGGTAAGTCAACCACACTGGCGGCGATGATCAATTATCGGAACGAGAAGACATCGTCACACATCATTACGATTGAAGACCCGATTGAGTTCCTGCACCCGAACAAACAGTCGATCATCAACCAGCGCGAAGTGGGCCTGGATACGAAGTCCTACCAGCGTGCGCTGAAGAGCGCCGTTCGCGCAGCACCGGACGTCATACAGATTGGCGAAATACGTGACACTGAGTCAATGCGAGCGGCTTTGGATATGGCAGGCACAGGACATCTCGTGCTGGCAACGGTGCACTCGAATAACGCACCCGAGACACTCGATCGAATCATCAATCTGTTCCCGCAGGAACAGCACGGGCAGGTCTTTATGGATCTCGCGCATTATTTGCGTGCGATCCTGTCGCAGCGCCTCGTGCGTGCTCGCAACGGCAAGCGCGTTGCGGCCGTCGAGCTGATGCTGAATACACCGCATATCAAGGATCTGATTCTGAAGGGTGACATTTCAGCGGTCAAAGAAGCGCACAAAGACAGCGGCGAGCAAGGCATGGTTTGCTTCGACGACGCACTTCTGGACCTCTACAAGAAGGGCACGATCACGCTGGACGAAGCAATGTCGCACGCCGACTCGCGTGCCAACCTCGAAGCCAAGGTCAATTTCGGCGGCTAGGCCGGATCCGCCAGCGAGCCGAATTGGCGTCTTACTGCCAGACTACGTCAGACGCTCTAAAAACCGGGCCATCCACGCAGACGCGCTTCATCGCCGGGCCATCCGGCGTATTGATTTTCACCGCGCAGCCGGCGCAACCGCCGACGGCACAGGCCATGAATTCTTCCAGCGATACCTGGCACGGCAGGTCGTATTTTGCGGCCAGTGCGGCGACCGCCTTAAGCATCGGGGTCGGCCCGCAGGCGAAGACTTCCGTCTTCGCTCGCTCGCTGGCCGGCAGCGAGGAAAGCCACAGCTCGGCGAGATCGGTGACATAGCCGTCGAAGCAATGCTCGAATCCAGCCAGTGTCACCAGCCGGCAGGGAATGCCCCAGCTCTCCAGGAGCGGCATCGTAGCGTTAACGTTCGGATCCAGCCACGCAGTATCGATCGAAGACGCCTTGAGTTCGAATGGAAACGGTAGTTCGGAACCAAAAATCGCCAGCGGCGACCAGGTGTCCGGATTCAGGCGCAGGAATTCGGCCAGAAACACCATCGGTGGAATTCCCACTCCGCCGCCTAACAACAAGGTGTTCGGCCGCTCTGCGCTGGGCCGGAACGGCTGGCCAATGGGACCGAGCACGCTGATCGAGTCGCCGGGACGCTTCGCCGATAGCCAGCGAAGGCCATCGCCGACAATTTTGTAAAGCACGTCAATGCAGTCATCTTCGACACGCATAATGGACAGAGGCCTGCGCATCGGCAAAGTGGCGTCGCAGGACACGTGCACAAAACTGCCAGGCTTCGCTGCGGCAGCGCACTTCGGCGAACGAATTCGCATGATGAACTGGTCGCCCGGAAACTCGTCTACACTGAGCAGCGCACCGTCTTCAACAAAAATAGTGTTGCGATTGCGTTGAGCAAATTTTTGCGCCGCTGTCGTCACCGCATGCTCATCATTTTGCCAATGCGATTGAGCACGGCCATGCGGACGGCAACGCCATTCCTGACCTGCTTGGTAATGACAGACCTTGGGCTGTCCGCGAGAGCGCCCTCGATTTCGATGCCTCGGTTCATCGGGCCCGGATGCATGACGATCGCGTCCGGTTTCGCAACCTTGATGCTTTCCCTGCTGACGCCGTAATTTGCAAAGTATTCATCGATGCCGGGAACGCCGTCGAGGTTTCCGATGCGTTCGCGCTGGATTCGGAGTGCCATCACGACGTCCGCGTCCTTGAGTCCCTCGGCCAGCGTGTGGATGATACGCGCGCCCGGGAATCGACCTTCGCTCGGCGCAAGCACGGGCGGAGAAATTAAGCGCAATTCACCGACTCCCATGGTCTGTAAGGCTTCGGAGGCGGATCGCGCAACGCGTGAATGCTGGATATCGCCGACAATCGCGACGACCAGGTTTTTGAAATCCGGGTTGTGCTGGCGAATGGTAAGGAGGTCGAGCAGGCCCTGCGTCGGATGAGAAACATCAGACTCACCGGCGTTCAAAATACTGACATGGCCTGCAACATGGCGTGCGATGTAAGCCGGAACGCCGTCACTCGCATCACGAACGACCATGATGTCGACCTGCATGGCCTCGAGCGTGTAAATGGTGTCGAGAATGCTTTCGCCTTTCTTGCGTGACGAAGTGTTGACGTCGAGATTGAGTACATCGGCACCCAGGCGGCGGCCGGCAAGGTCAAATGAGGCCCGGGTCCGGGTGCTGGGCTCGAAGAAAAGGTTGCCGACCGTGCGGCCCGCCAGGGACTGGCTGCGTACCGGCAATGCGCCCGGTGCTGTCAGGTAGCCCTCGGCCTCATCCATCAGCTCGGTCAACAGCGAGGCATCGAGTCCTTGCAATGACAATAGATGGCGAAGATTGCCTTTGTCGTCAAACTGAAGTGTGCTGTCGTCTTGCGCCATTGCGGGGGGATTCTACTCACATGAGAGGTATCTTTCAGCGATAAATACAGCGGCCGCGGCGTCTATCATTTCCTTCGAGATACGACCTCGCGACCCGGCTGCCCGGGACTCTTTCAGTGCCGCTGTTGCTTCCAGCGAGCTGTACCGCTCGTCGACAGTGTCTATGGCCAGCTGGTAGCGCCGCAGTTCCTGGATAAAGGCCTCGACAGGCTTTTGCATATCACTCCGGGACCCATCCGTGTGCGCGGGCATGCCGACTACAATGCCGGTGGGTTGCCATTCCCTGATAAGCGCGGCAATTGCGGCATGGTCGGCGCCTTCAGGTCGATTGGCGACCACGCCGAGCGGGCTGGCGGAGCCCGTTACATCCTGGCCGACGGCAACGCCAATGCGGCGCAGTCCGAAGTCGAAGGCCAGGATGGTGCGGTGCGACGACAAGTCAGGCGTGACCGGCGTCCGGGGAGATGCTGGCGATGTCGATGCCGAGCAATCGCGCGGCTGAATCCCAGCGTTGTTCAAAAGGTGTGTCGAACACAAGTTCCGGCGTCGCCGTCACATTCAGCCATGCGTTCGCCAGCATCTCCTGCTCAAGCTGGCCAGGCTCCCAACCGGCGTAGCCAATGGCCACCAATGCTTTTTCGGGGCCCGCGCCTGTTGCCATCGCATCAATAACATCGCGCGACAGGGTCAATTTGATGTCACTCGAGACGGTCAGCGTGTTCTCGAAACTCTGTTCCTTGCCGTGCAAAACAAAACCGCGTTCGATTCCCACCGGCCCACCAGCGACCACGGGTTTCTCGGCGACATCGGGGTCGGCGCTGTTAACCGCGAGTTGCTCGAACAGCCCGGAGAGCTTCAGGTTGAGTGGCCGGTTGATGATGATGCCAAGGGCACCGTTGTCGTTGTGTTCGCAAATGAGCGTCACGGTGGTGCTGAAATTCGGGTCCAGCATGCCGGGCATGGCTATAAGTAGCTGATTTGTAAGGCTGCTGCTTGGGTCCATGTCACTAGTATCTGTGCTCGCGCGCTTTGGCACAAGGCGGATATCAGGGGGGTGGGCTCGAAATGAGCTGCTCGGCGAACAGCCATTTGTATTCGAAACGCAGGACATCGTATTCCGCCGAGACTTCCGGCGGGAAGGGGTCGAACGGCGATGCCCGGTGCAGAATATCGAGAGCCGCGAGGTCGAGGACTGTCGAGCCGCTCGACTTGCGAATGACCGCCTCAGCAAGCTCCCCGGACGCCTCAATGGCGACCATCAACGTGGGACTGCCGGAGATGTCGTCGATCAGGCCAAGCTGTGGAAGGTAGGAATCGCCCACGCCTTCAATACGGCGCTTCCAGTTGTCGAGATAGGCGGCAATAACGGACTCCCGCGTATCCGCGCTGATGATCAGCTGCCGTGGCTCATCGTCCCTGATCAGCATCGTCGACTGGTCTTCCTGTGGCAGCGGCAGGGTAGACTCGCTGCCGGCCTCCATGGCGATCGCGGTAGTGGTTTCCGGCTGCGGGTTTGACCGTGGATTTACATTAACCCGTCGCTTATCCGGATCTTGCGTTGCAAGTAGCTCGTCGGCCGAACGCTCGTGTGCCTGTGCGTCGAGAAGCGCCGTGCCGTCCTTCTGTCCCTCATTGTCAACAGGCATCGCGCTTTGCTGTGGCGCCGCGGGCCGAACTTGCTCGGTCGTGTTGCCACCACCCTCCTGGCTGGCCTGAGCGAGATAGGCTGCTTCGTCCGGACGGTCGATACGCTGATCGGGGTCGGCAACGATAGTGACCTCCAGCGAAATCACGCTCGCGAATGGATTCGTGAGCTCCGGATTAAAGGTGATGCCGATGATCAGGATGCCGTGCACCAGCGCGGCCAGGAAAAGCATTGCGGGCAAACGGTCGGGAACGACCGGGTGAATGAGCCGCATCTCGTCGAGCGGATCTGTGTGCAGCGCAATGTTGGCCATATTCGCGCGAATAATCCGTCAATCACCGCACGGAAACAAGCAAACCGCCCACAAGATATAAGGTGGATATAAGGTGACAGTGACCCTAAATCGGCAATTAAGGTCACTGTCACCCTAATTCGGCATTTAGGGTCACTGTCACCTTATATCGGCCGTCACCTTATATCGGTCAGCGCAGCTTTTTCTCGATTGCGTCGAACATCAGGCCCGCAATATTCAGGCCGAATTCGCGATCAAGTTCGCGAATGCCAGTCGGGCTGGTGACATTGACTTCGGTCAGGTAGTCGCCAATGACATCGAGTCCGGCAAATAACACGCCCTGGTCACGGAGGACGGGGCCGACAATCTCGCAAATTCGTACGTCGGCAGCGGACAAGGGCTGCCCGCGCGTCGTTGCACCCGCGACCATGTTGCCACGGTTGTCGTCTGGGCTTGGAATGCGCGCCAGCGCATACGGCACCGGCTCACCGTCGATGAGTAGTATGCGTTTGTCACCCGCGCTGATTTCCGGAATGTAAACCTGTGCAATCGCGAAGCGTTGCCCGTAATCCGTTAGTGTCTCGAGTATGACGTTGGCATTGTTATCGCCCTTCTGGATGACAAAAATCGAACGTCCACCCATACCGTCCAATGGCTTGACCACGATACGACCGTGCTTGGCGAGAAATGCCTTCATCTCTGGCATTGAACGCGTTACGAGGGTGACGGGCGTGCATTCGGGAAACCAGCCCGTGTAAGCCTTTTCATTCATGTCGCGAAGCGCCTGGGGTGCGTTTACCACCAGGGCGCCCGCCAGCTTGGCGCGGTCCAGAATGTATGTCGTATAGACATACTCCATGTTGAACGGAGGATCCTTGCGCATGAGAATGACGTCGAGCTCACCAAGCTCAACTTCCTGTTGCTGACCCAGGTCGAACCAGTCTTCGTAGTTGTCACGAACTGTGAGCTGGGTCGATATTCCGATCGCTTTACCGGATAGCATTCGCAAATGCTGTTGTTCGAAATAGTGGAGTTCGGCACCTCGGCGGCTCGCTTCAAGTAGCATGGCCAGGGAGGAATCCTTTTTCGGGGTGATTGACCGGATCGGGTCCATCACAATGCCTAGTTTCATGCGGTTTTCAGCCATCTTCTGAGCTTATGGACTCGTTTCAGCAGGACGCGGCCAACTATACCGTGAAATCCGCTGTAAGCACCGGAAATATCATGATTTTGCGTAAGCTGGCGGGCGTCGTGGCGGGACTTATGTCAATATGGTAAAAGTCACAATCAACCTGGGGAAAACTGGTGTCAGCTAACGTGTCGCGTAGCCTAAACGGCTTGAAAATACTTGTCGTGGACGACAGCAAGACCATTCGCAGAACCGCAGAAACCCTGTTATCGAAAGAGGGTTGCCAGGTGTTCACGGCGATCGACGGTTTCGATGCTTTGTCCAAGATCGCCGATCATCAGCCCGACCTTATTTTTGTCGACATCATGATGCCGCGCCTCGACGGTTACGAAACCTGCTCTTTGATCAAGCACAACAAGATTTTTAAGGATACGCCCGTCATCATGCTCTCCAGCAAGGACGGCCTGTTCGATCGCGCGCGCGGGCGGATTGTTGGCAGCGAACAATACCTGACCAAGCCGTTCACGAAAGATGAACTGCTCGGCGCCATTTCCAACCAGATCAATTAAGGAAATCTAAATGGCAGTCGTACTCATCATTGATGATTCGCCAACTGAGTTGCATTTGTTTCAGAGCATGCTTGAAAAAGCAGGTTTCGACACGCTCGTCGCCGACAGCGGCGAAGAAGGACTCAAAGCGGCAAGAACGTCGCGGCCGGACTGTATTTTGATGGACGTCGTTATGCCGGGCATGAACGGCTTCCAGGCAACCCGCCAGCTCACCAAGGATCCGATCACCGCTTCCATCCCTGTCATCATCATAACGACCAAGGATCAGGAGACTGACAAGATCTGGGGAATGCGCCAGGGGGCCGTTGACTACCTGGTAAAGCCGATAGTACCCAAGGAACTGGTCGCCATGATCAACACGGTGATGGCGGCCTGAATGAGTGGCTCCGCCGACCTCGCAGCTCTGGTTGAGCAACCGTTTGAGTTGCTCAAGGAAATGGAGCTGCGCAGCCGTGTCGCACACGCGGGCCATGGTTCAGGCGCGATGCCATCTGAATGGGTGGGCGTTGGCTTTCGAATTGGCGAAGAGCAGTTTGTTGCGAGTCGTGAACAGGTCCGTGAAGTTTTGATGTTGCCGGATTCCATGACGCGCGTGCCGGGTGCAAAGCGCTGGCTGCTGGGTATCGCCAACTTGCGCGGTCATCTGCTGCCGCTGGTGGATCTAAAGCTGATGCTTGGCAGTGGTAGAACAACCTTGCGTCGAACGACGCGTGTTATATCCGTTAATCACCGCGAAATGCCGGCGGGGCTCGTCGTAGACGAAGTCCTGGGTTTCCGTCGTTTTACGGATCAGGAGTTTGCAAATGAAGCTCGGGAAACCATCGTACGCTGCGATCGTTTCCTGGCCGGGGTCTATAAGCGTGGTGACGACTTCTGGCCGGTTTTTAATTTGTTCGATCTAGTTGAAAGCAATGTGTTCCTGCAGGCATCTGCGGAATGAAGGTGAGTCATGGCCAGTAATATCGACAATTCATCCACTTTTAGGGCGGCCGCGGGCTTCGCCGCTTTCCTGCTGGTTGGTGCCGCGGCATTGATTTACTTTCAATCCGGTGGAGGAAGTTCCGTGCCCAGGCTCGCAGCCTTGTCGCAGGCCATTCCTGCGCAAGCTGCAAGGGCACTTGAAGGCGACGCAGGCGCTTTTGACGAGCTCAATCAGAGTCTCAATAGCGTAGCCGCGTTGCGGCGTAGCGGCGCTCCGGGACGCGCCGCGGATTGGCAGCAACTTGAATCCCGCGCCGCTGCAATATTGGCAAAAAGGGCGGAAGTTGAAGCACTGCTGGCTGCTGAACGCCGGGCGAGTACAGACGCGTCGTCGCTGGTCGAACTTGCCAATGAACTATTGGGTCGGTCCGGTGCGACGGCGGCTATCCAGGAGTTCCAGCAGCGCGCCAATCGAATTCGTGAAACGTCTCAAAACATACTCGATAGCGGTGAAGCCGCGGCCGGTGCAATTGCGGAAGATATCGGTTATTTGAGAAATGTCAGCAATGCGCTGGACGGCAGTGCCAGTGACCTCGATATTCGCCCACTGAGTCGCGAGAGCCGCGAAGTGGCCCTGGTGCCGGTCATCAGCAGCCTGACAAGTCTTGAAGAGCAGTCGTCGATCATTAACGCCAACATCCGGCAGGTGAGCGGGCTTGGCGACACAAGGGCGGAGCTCGCCGCGAGCGCCGACGCTTTATTGAAATCGGCATTCTCGTCAGCAGGCGCACCATCCATACTGCCCGACTTCCTCGAAAATGCGATGATTCCGATCGGCCTGGTTGCCATCGCGATTCTGGTGATCGTCGGACTGATGCTGCTGCATTCGAAAGCATCTGTGTTCGAAAGAGCAGCAAGAGAGCAGGCAGACCAGAACGAACGCAATCAGCAGGCTATTCTGCGCTTGCTCGACGAAATGGGCAGCCTCGCCGACGGCGACCTGACGGTCGAAGCAACCGTAACCGAAGATATAACCGGCACGATTGCAGATTCGTTTAACTTTGCGATCGAAGAGCTACGCAAGCTCGTCAAGACGGTTAACGATACGGCACTGATGGTCGATACCGCGACCAAGCAGACCGAAAACACCGCGGCGCATCTCGCCAAGGCCGCGGAGAACCAGGCACGGGAAATCAATGCCGCCACGGAATCCATTGTGTCGATGGCGGCTTCGATCGAGGAAGTTTCCGGAAATGCCGAACGTTCGTCGGACGTCGCGCGGCACTCGGTGGAAGTCGCACACAAGGGCGGCGAGGCGGTGCGGCGCACGATCGATGGTATGAATGCCATCCGCGAGACCATTCAGGAAACCTCGAAGCGCATCAAGCGGCTGGGTGAGAGTTCGCAGGAGATCGGCAATATCGTCGAACTGATCAACGACATCGCCGAGCAGACCAATATCCTGGCACTGAATGCATCGATCCAGGCATCGATGGCGGGTGAGGCGGGCCGCGGATTTGCCGTCGTCGCCGACGAAGTGCAGCGACTCGCCGAGCGATCGACGAACGCCACCAAGCAAATCGAAGTCCTGGTTCGAACGATTCAGGCAGATACCAACGAAGCAGTCGTGTCGATGGAACGCAGCACGACAGACGTAGTGGGAGGCGCCTTGCTGGCGGAAAACGCCGGTGCGGCACTCGACGAGATCGAGCAGGTTTCGAACCAGATCGCGAGCCTCGTACAGAATATCTCGAGCTCGGCGCGACAACAGGCCGGCGCGGCAGCGGACGTGACACGTCGTACCACTCGGCTGCGTGAAATCGGTGCCCAAACCGGCAAGGCAACTTCAGCGACAGCCGCGTCGATTTCGAAACTCTCAGAGCTTGCTACGCAACTCAGAAAGACCGTGGAGGGTTTTGCCTTGCCAGCCGATATGATGCAGACGGGTGGCCTGGCGCGAACGCCGTCCAATGTTCAACGTCCGCCTTCGGGGCAGCCGCAAGCCAACCGGATCAAGGCCGGGTAAACGCCTGCGGGATGCAGACAACGAGATGACGGGTGATACAGGCATTCACGAGCAAATGATCGGCGACGACAACGCGTCCGGTGCGCTGAGCGCACTGTCTATTGTTGGCACCGAGCTCATGGAGACCATTCGCAACGCGCACCTTGCGCTTGAGGATTGCGTGGACGGTCGAGGTGGCACGGCGGCGCTCAAACGCGCCGGCGAGTTGCTGCACCAGGCGCGCGGCGCGTTGAGAATAACGGAAACCTACGGCGCGGCTCTGCTTGTTGAAGAGATGGAGCTCGTCTGTGACTACCTCGTCAACCTGCGCAGCGGCAAAGGCCGCGAAGACGGTCTGGATGCACTGACGCGGGCAATGGTGCAACTGCCGGCCTACATAGAAAGGCTGATAGCCGGCGGGCGGGACATCGCGCTCGTCCTGCTGCCGATGTTAAACGACCTGCGCGCAGCACGCGGCGAGCCCCTGTTGTCCGAAGGCACGCTGCTGCTTTTGAATCTGTCGCCAAGCCGCGCAAAAAGAAAGGATGCACCCCGCGAAGGCAGTGGCGAGGATCCGGTCCTGGTCGCCAAGCGACTGCGGCCGAAGTTTCAATTGGCACTGCTCGGCTGGATTCAGGGTGGCGACGCCAAGCGCCATCTCGATACGCTGTCCAAGGTTTCTGCAGCGCTCGAAAATTCGTCGATACGCGACGACATGTACCAGCTCTGGTGGATCGTGTCCGGTGTGCTGGAGGCGCTGCAGAATGGCGGTCTCGAAACATCAATAGCCGTCAAACGGTTGCTCGGGCAAACTGACCGGCAGCTCAAGTACGTCATTGACGAAGGACTGGATGCTTACGACCGTCATCCCGTTGACGATCTGCTGAACAATCTCCTTTATTACGTCGCTCGCTCCAGTAGCGCCGGCACCCGCATCCGGGAGATCCGTGCGGCATTCAATCTTTCCGAGCTGCTTCCCGGGGACGAGCAGGTGGAAGAGGCGCGGGAAGCTCTGTCGGCTCCCAGCGCGAAGCTCATGCAAACGGTTGCTGCGGCGATCAAGGATGACCTGAGTCGCGTCAAGGACGTGCTGGATATTTTTGTTCGTACTGGCATGAACAAGTCGTCAGAGTTGGTGCCGCAACTGGAATTGCTGAAAAAGATCAGCGATACGCTCGGCGTCCTGGGCCTTGGTGAATTGCGCGGCAACGTTGAGGGCGAAATTGACAGGCTCAAAACAGTCGTCGAACGGGGTGGAGTTGCGAATGAGCAGGTAATACTGGATATCGCATCGACTTTGTTGCGCGTGGAAGATCGTCTCGACCAACAGTTGCTGCGGCTCACCGCTCCGCGTGAACCGGGAAGTTCAACAGCGCCGCCCGACGACGACGGCGATTTTCGCAAAGTCACTCAGTCCGTAATGCGAGAGTGCATTATCAATCTCGCCCGCATTAAAGAAACAATCAGCCAGAGTTTCAATTCGGAATCCGGCTCGCAGGGACTTGATAGCATCCCTATGCTGATACGCGGCATCAAATCGGGTTTGTTGATACTCGACAAGCCACGTGCGATGGAGGTGGTGGACCGTGTCGGTCGACTGGTAACCGCGATGTTGAATGCGGGTGGCCCGAAAATCCTGAATCAAAAAGAAACGGACCGTCTCGCTGACGTCATCGTGAGCATTGAATATTACATGGAGACGGTTAAGGCGGGGCGCAGCGAGCCCTGGTACATGCTGGACAACGCGGAAGCCTGCCTCGCGGTGCTGCGCGATGTCGAAGCGCGCATGCGGGAAGTCAAGGAAGAAACCGGCGCGGGAATTGAAATCACGCAGAAATTGTCGATCGAGGGCATTGAAAAGCGTGCCGCCGAGGCTTTGCAAAAGCCCGCAGCGCCAGCACGGCAACAGGAAACCGCGGTAATTCCGTTACCTGTCGTGTCTCAAGACAGGCAGCACGTTGACCCGGAGCTGATCGAAGTCTTCATCGAAGAGGCGAAGGAAGAGATCGCGTCGATCAGGCGTCACCTGCCGGCGTGGGCGGCTACACCCGACGCCATGGAGCTGCTCATTACCGTCCGACGATCCTTCCATACGCTGAAGGGCAGTGGACGGATGGTCGGAGCCGAACGCATTGGCGAATACTGCTGGTCCATAGAGAACCTGCTCAATCGACTGATCAACCACACGTTGCAGCGCACGCCGCCGATGATTGATTTCATCCAGCTTGCGGCCGCCGCCGTGCCAGAGCTTGTCGAGCAGCTGGAAGTCGGCACGAAACCGAAATCGGATATCAATCTGTATATCGCGCGAGCCAACGCATTTGCCGACGGTGATCCAAATGCCGCGGTTCTGACAATCGCCGCGGCACCCAGCATCGAGCCTGTCGCGGAAGAGCCCGCGCTCGAGATGGACCCGGTGCTTTACGATATCTTCTCCAAAGAGACGGCCGGGCACTTGAAGGTCATCACAGACTACCTTGCAGCCTGTGAGGGCCACGAGCCACCGTTTGATGTCACGGACAAGTTGCATCGCGCATGCCACACATTGCACGGCAGCGCGAACATGGCAAATGTCGAGCGTGGTGTTGCGGTTGCGGCCGTCCTGAATCGTTTCGTGCGTCATGTCTACGATCACAAGATCGGTTTTCAGCGCTCCGGCCTCGATGTGTTGCGCGCTGCAGCGCGAGCTATCGCGACGATCGTCAGGGACATCAACAATCCGGATAGGGATCGCGCCGATTACACCGCGTTGATCGCACACATCACCAAAGTGTCAGACGCAGTTCGTTCAGCGGCAAGCGCACCGCCTCAGCCCAAGCCGGCCGAGCCCGCGAAAGCCGCACCGAAACCCGTTCTTGTCGCAGAGCAAAGCGACGAAGCGGAATACGATGCGGAGATCGCCGCGATATTCACGGAAGAATCCGCGGAATTGCTCGAAGAGGCGGACCAGGCGCTCATACTCTGGTCGAAAGATCGGTCTGCGAAGCCGATGGACGAACTCAAGCGGCACCTGCATACGCTCAAAGGTGGTGCCCGAATGGCCGGCATAACGGCGATGGGCAATTTGAGTCACGAGCTCGAGACACTGTTGATTTCGGTGGATGAGGGGCGCGTCAAGGCAACGCCCGCAGTCGAAGATTTGTTGCAGCGCAGCATCGACGAGCTGCACCGCATGCGCGATACCGTGATCGCCGGCAAGCCGGTCAGGCCCTCGACTGAACTCGAACAACGAATACAGAATGCGAATGCCGGTTTCGAAGTAGCCGATGATGCTGACGTCGAGATCGCGATGGCGGACACAAGTGTCGAGGAGGCGCCGTCCGCGGCCTTTACCATCGAACCTGACGACACCGTCAGCATGGTGATAGTCGATTCGCCACTGGCCGACGAACTGGCCGAGTTGAGTCGTGAGAAAGAAGTAGCCACCCGGCCGCCTGAACTTGAAATGGTACCCGAGCCCGAGCCCGAGCCGGAGCCAGAACCCGAGCCGGAGCCGGAGCCAGAACCCGAGCCGGAGCCAGAACCCGAGCCGGAGCCGGAACCAAAAACGCCGCCGCGGAAAGCGCCGGCCGAAGTTCGCTCGATACGACAGCCCGAATCGCGCCAGGAATTCGCGCGCATCGATGCCGAGTTGCTGGAAGATCTGTTGAACGCGGCGGGCGAGATCAGTATCTATCATTCGCGTCTGAGTCAGCAGGTCACCACTTTTGAGTTTCACGTTGACGAGCTCGAACAGACCGTGGCGCGATTGCGCGAGCAGCTCAGAAAACTCGAAAACGAAACTGAAGCGCAGATCATGCACAGTCACCAGGACACCCTGGTAGCACGCGATTTCGATCCGCTCGAACTTGATCGTTACTCCATGATTCAGCAGTTGTCCCGTGCATTGGCCGAGTCAGCTAATGACCTCGGAAGTCTCAAAGATCTGCTGCAGTCAGTGACAACCGAAGCCGAGGCTTTGCTCGTGCAGCAATCGCGCGTGACAGCGGAATTGCAGGACGGCCTCATGCGCACGCGCATGGTGCCCTTTGAGCGGCACGTCGGCCGCCTGACCCGGCTCGTCCGGCAGGTATCTGAAGAAGCTGGCAAGCGTGCGGAACTGATTGTAGAAGGCGCGTCCGGTGAGCTGGATCGCCAGGTGCTCGACAAAATGTTGCCGCCCTTTGAACACATGCTGCGCAACGCTGTCGTGCACGGCATAGAGAAGCCGGCGCTACGCCAGGCTGCAGGCAAGCCCGCGGTCGGTCGGATTGCCATACGCCTGCACCGTGAAGGTGCAGAGATGGTGATTGATGTCGCCGATGACGGCACGGGCCTGGATGTCGAGGCGATACGCCGCAAAGCCTACGAGCTGGATCTCCTGAAGCAGGACAGCAAAGCGACCGACGACGAGATCATGCAGATCATCCTGACGCCGGGATTTACTACGGCGAGCGCGGTGACGCAATCGGCGGGGCGCGGTGTTGGCATGGATGTCGTAGCCAACGAAGTCAAGAAACTCGGTGGTTCACTGCGTATCAGTTCGGTGACCGGCCAGGGCACCAACTTCACGGTTCGGCTGCCATTTACGCTGGCCATTACGCAGGCATTGATTGTGCGCACCGGCGAAGAAGTCTATGCACTGCCACTGCCGACGGTTGAAGGCGTCGCGCGAATTCCGCGCCGGGAACTGGAACGATTGCTGAGCCAGACCGAACCGAGTTACCAGTACGGCGAACAGGCTTACAAATTCCGGCATCTCGGTATGTACCTGGGTGGACAGGCGGCCAAATTGCCCGAAGAAGACGCCTTTGTTCCGATCATCCTCGTCCGTGCCGGCGACTATTCGGCTGCTCTGCTGGTCGACGAAATGCTCGCGAGTCGCGAGATTGTTGTGAAAGCGGTGGGACCACAGCTGGCCGGTATACGTGGCGTGTCCGGCGCAACGATTCTCGGCGACGGCAGCATAGTCCTGATCCTGGATATTCACGCGCTAGTGCGCACGGGTGCTCCGGTCGTCGAACTTAAAAAGGCGGCGCCGACCCCAAGCGATGATCGGCCACTGGTGCTCGTCGTAGACGACTCGATCACTGTACGCCGCGTTACTGAACGAGTTCTGCAGCGCAACGGCATGCGTTGTATAACGGCGAAAGACGGACTCGACGCGATCGCCGTGCTGCAGGATGCGAAGCCCGACATTATTCTGCTCGATATCGAAATGCCGCGTATGGACGGTTACGAATTCGCGTCACATGTGCGCAACGACGACCGGTTTTCAGAGGTGCCGATCATCATGATTACGTCCCGGGGCGGTGACAAGCATCGTGCGCGCGCCATCGAACTGGGCGTCAACGATTACCTCGGCAAACCGTACCAGGATACGCAATTGCTCGAAGCAATCCGCCGCCAGCTGGAAGAACGGGGAATTCAATTGCAATGAGTGCTGAAACAGAAGAACTGTACAGCCTGCTTGTGCCGCTTTCGGAAGATCGCCTGATCGTGCCGCGTGCCTGCGTCGCCGAAGTTGTCCGTTATTCCAAAACTGCCAACAAGGAAGGCGCAGAGGAATGGATGATGGGCACGATCAACTGGAATGGCCGATCGTTGCCGGTAATCTCATTCGAGGGCGCCATCGGCAAAAGTGTGCCGGTAATGACTGGTCGTACGCGAGTCGTGGTGTTTTATGCGAACACAGGGCAACTCAAGACAGGCTTCTTCGGCGTACTGACGCAAGGCTTCCCGCAACTCGTGCGCGTGAATCGCGAGGTGCTGAAACTTGAAGCGAAGGATGGCTGGCCGGAGCAGGCACCGATACTTTGCCGCGTTCGTATGATCAACGAGTATCCGATAATTCCGGATCTCGAAAAGATCGAAGCCATGATTGCGAAAGAGTTCCTGCAAGCCTGAGGCGGCGCTTGTCAGTTGAGTGTCAGGGCCCTAGCGCAAATCGCCCCACAAAGACTGCATCACAGACAGTGCCGCAATGGCGGCGGACTCGGTGCGCAGCACACGCGGCCCCAATGACACCGCAGTGAATCCAGACACCTGTGCGTCACCGTGCTCAGCATCGCTGAAGCCGCCCTCCGGGCCTATTAGAACGCAAACCTTGGTCTGCGGCGCGGTAAGGCTTGCGAGCGACGTGGTGGCAGCCGGCGTCAGGATCAGTTCCGTATCGGTCGAAGGCGGTTTGGAACCAAACCAGGTTTTCAGCGACAGAGGAGCGTCAATCAGGGGCGGCCGCGTCCTGCCCGATTGTTCGCAGGCACTGGCGGCGACCCTTTGCCAATGTTCGCGACGTTTTTCCGCGCGATCCGGATCGAGTTTTACGACACCGAATTCAGTTATTACAGGCGTGATGCGCTTCACGCCCAGTTCGGTGGCCTTTTGCACGACGATATCCATGCGTTCGCCACGCGAAATGCCCTGGACGAGATGAATCTTGAGCGGCGACTCTGTGCCCGTCTCAACGCTGTCGCCGAGCGCGAGGCAGACCGAGTTCCTGGAAATGCGCAAAACCGTTGCCGGCCACTCCGGCCCTTCGCCATTGAAGACCGCGACCCGGTCTCCGATACGAGCGCGCAGCACCTTTCCGAGGTATCGAGACTGATCCCCGTCCAGTTCGATCTCGGCACCGTTGCTCAACGCGCCTGAAACAAATAGCCTCGCACTCATGTCTTCGAAATCATGCCTGAACCTGCCTGACGAATATACGGTGGATCCGCAATCCGGGCTGATAGCGCCTGCACGGGTTTGCCTGAGTCCGAACAGGGATGAGCGCCCGGCCGGCGCGAATCTCGAAATGATTGTCCTGCACGGTATCAGTTTGCCGCCCGGCGCTTTCGGCGGCGGTGAAATCGAAGCCTTGTTCCTTAACGGCCTCGACTGGGATGCACATCCCTATTTTGGCGAGATCCGTGGCCTGCAGGTTTCCTCACACCTGCTGATCAGGCGCGACGGAGAACTCGTGCAGTTTGTGCCGTTCAACGAACGCGCCTGGCACGCAGGCGAGTCGCGGTTTCGCGGACATGCGCGCTGCAACGACTTTTCAATAGGCATAGAGCTTGAGGGCGAAGACGAAACTCCGTATGACGATCGCCAGTATCGTGTGCTTGCAGCCGTGCTTCAGGCCTTGTCGGCGGCCTATCCGCGCATTACACCGCGCGAGCTTGCCGGCCATTGCGATGTCGCGCCCGGACGCAAAACCGATCCAGGCCCTGCATTCGACTGGCTGCGCTTGTATGATGCACTAGGGACGACAGCCGAGAAACACGACTCATGCATCTGATCGCACTACTTATTGGTCTCATCATCGAACGGCTGGCAACGCAGCTGTTCCACTGGCGACGTATGCGCTGGCTGGATCGCATCATCGATGCCGGCCTCAAAGTGGCAGAGCGTCTCAGTAGCTGGCCAGCGCTGATTCCCGTGCTCATGCTGGTGGCGCTACTGGCGCTGCCCGTATTCGCGGTCATGTACACCCTGGGCGACACCCTGCAAGGCTTTACCTACCTGATACTCGCCGTGGCCGTATTGCTGGTTTCCCTTGGGCCCAGGGACATCGGCGAAGAAGTGGTCGAATACTGCGAGGCACTGCGAAGTGGGGACGATGAAAAGATTCGGGCAGCCGCCAAAGCAATCATTGAAGGCGAGGTGCCGACCAATGAGCGCGAACTCATTGGACGCGTCGAAGCGGCGGTTTGTGTGCAGGCGAACAATCGATTGTTCGCCGTCGTATTCTGGTTCGTGGTCCTTGGTGCGGTCATCGGTACCATCGGTCCGCTTGCAGCATGGATTTACCGCGTTACCGACCTGGTTCGTCGCAGGGTTGTGTTCAGCGCCGCGCGCGACGAGCAGAACGGTAGTGATCTCGAGCGAATTCGGGAAGCGGCAGAACGCATCCACGCGTTGCTCGCCTGGATACCGGCGCGCCTGACAGCCCTTGGCTATGCGGCCGCAGGGCACGCAGACGATGCCATCGCCGCGCTGCGCGCACCAACCGAAGAGCGTGGCGCTTCCATGTCCGAACAAAATGAGCACCTGCTTGCCCGCGTCGGTGTCGCGGCATTGGCATTGCGCGACGGGGACGATGAAACGGTAAGCGAGCGCGGCATTCGCGGTGCCATGGCTGCCAACAAACTTGTCTTTCGCTTGTTGCTGATCTGGGCGGTTGTGATCGCTGCCATGACCCTGTACGGCTTTACGCGGTGAAACCGCGGCTGGCGCTGCTGGCGGCCCTGGTCGTCGTCGGCGCCTGTGCCGAAAAACAAGACGCCGCGACCGAATCTGACGTTGCCGAGCGCATCGTGTCCCTGGCGCCCAACCTGACCGAACTCCTGTTTACGGTTGGTGCCGGATCCCAGTTGGTTGGCGTCAGCGCCTGGTCTGACTTCCCTCGCGAGGTTCTCGAATTACCCGTCGTTGGCGATGCATTCACTGTCGACCAGGAGCAGCTTGCATTGGCCAGGCCCGACTTGCTGCTGGTCTGGGAGAGCGGCACGCCCGTTCACGTCGTCGATGAGCTACGGGGACTCGGTTACAAGGTAGTCACAATACGCACGCGGAGTCTCGACGATGTTGCCAGCGCGCTGCAGAAGATTGGCGAGCTGACCGGCCACGTTGATGAGGCCGAAGCAGCGGCCACGAAGTATCGTGCCGAATTGCAGTCGATGCGCGAGCGTTACTCGGGACTTCCAGCGATACGGGTTTTTTACCAGGTTGCGGCGCGGCCACTTTATACCATCAATAACGAGCATTACATCAGTGAGCTGATTTCGGCCTGTGGTGGCGTCAATATTTTCAGCGACCTGACTAATCTTGCGCCGACCGTCGATGTTGAAGCTGTCATCGATCGCGATCCCGAGGTTATGCTGGCAAGTACCGATGCCGGTGACGACGCGTTCGCGGAGTGGGCGCGCTGGCCGGGTTTGGCGGCAAACCGCCTGGGTAACCAGTTTTTGTTGCCAGCCGACGAGATCGGCAGGGCGACGACACGCGTCATCATTGCCGGAAACGCAATGTGCCTCGCCTTGCAGCAGGCGCGTATCAACCGCGATGCGCGGGCCGCGCCATGAGCCTGACTCTGCGACCGGCGTCAGCCGCGGATCTGGTTGCCGCGGTCAGGCTGCTCGCAAAACTGGGCTACCGCGCCCACGGGCCATAAAAAGCCTGCAGAACCTAGTTCCGATCCTGAATGGATTCGATGAACCTGGCAAAGGCGGCATCGAATTCGGACTCGAATTCAGGCGTCATTGCGTCACATCCGCCCGGAACATTGCGCATATAGACGATACTGCCTTCGCCCGTTCCATCGTCAGTCGTAACACTCAGCTCCACCGCTCGTACGGCTGGCACTATCTGGACATTGTAGGCCTCGACATATTCAAGTAGCGGGGCATCATTTGCCTCCAAATCCTCCTGGCTAATATCCATGCAGAGCGTGCGAGCTCGAAAAATTCTGTCACCGATTGCGTAAGTCGGGAGGTTTTCATTCGTCAGCGTCCCTGCCGGCGCGTTGGTCGTCTCGACCTGGACCATCACGAACTGGTCATCAGCAAAGTATCCGGCTTTTGACACTTTAAGCGTCTCGGTCAGGAACTTTTCCGTTGTATGTTCCGGTTCGCCAACCCGGGCATTCTCCGGTATCGGAATCACGACATTAAACGGACCCGCTATGACCATATGGCCGGCCCTGGAAAAGTCGATGTATTGGTGTTCTGCCGCTGCCGACATGGACGACAAGAGAGCGATGGCTGTAATTGCTATTTTTTTCATGATGAATCCTGTTAACCGGGTTGGGTTGCTTTGACCGAGTTTATCCCAAGGATGCAGCCCAGACCACTCGGCCTCCCCGACGCTGCATTGATGTCATAGAAACTCGCTTGAATCGCCTGCCGTTCAGGCGCCGTTCAAGAAAAATTCACTTTGGGTTAAGCGTTGCAGACATATCCTGCAATCGAACCGCAATGGAAGGTTCGATAGGAGATCGACATGGACATCGTATACGCAGCAGAGAAACCCAGCATCGCCATGCTCTTGAGTGAGTACACGAAGCGCAATGTGCAGCCGGACGAAATCGATGTATCAGAAAACCCGGACGAGACGGGAAGCTTCTTTATCGGCTTTCGCCTGAGTCACTTTGTGCTGTCGCCCGATGGCAAGATCAAGTCGGACCGCGAGCTTGAGCGGACTGTGGCCGCCGCCGGGAATCAATGAAACGGATTCTTCGTGGCTTCCTTTTTCAGGCGCTTTGCGGCCTTTTTCTCTTTCGGGGTCATTGCCGGTTTTTTCCGGGCTTCCTTAACTGCGTTGCGTTCTTTTGACATGGCCGAGCCACCTCCTGGGTGGCTAATTAGACACCCAGGAGAAGGTACATTTCAACGGGTAAGTTGTTTTTGTTGCCGAGGCGGGTTGTGCCCAAGTTGTCCATGGGGCGACCGCGGATGGTCGTCCAAAGGCCCCAATAAGTACAGGGCCTGGCAGGGGAATCGCTTCTTACTCGGTCAGGTAAAAAGTAATCGTTGTCACCACGCGAACATCTTTCTCGATCTTTTGAGTGTCGCTGTAATTGTCGCCCACATCCCGAATGATGAACCCGCCCTGGACCGCACTCCGGATGCCGCCGACCGAAACGCCGGCGTTGGCTGCAAATTCGTTCGCGGCAAGCCGCGCATTGGTCGTCGCTTCCTTCAGCATTTCGGGCTTGATGTCATTGAGGGTGGTGAAGTAATACGACGGCGCGTTATTGCGAATGTCGATACCTAATGCGATGAGCTCGTTCAGTTTGGCGCGCGCTGCCGACACTTGCCGGACTTTTGCCGTCTCCACCTCAATGGAACCGGTCAGGACGTACTTCTCATCAACCAGCTTCTGGTTATCGTCCCTGAACTCCAGCCGGTTGTAGTCAACGACACCCGGGGATACTTCCTCGGCATCGAAGCCGCTAGCCAGCAATACCGAAACGATCTTTGACTGGTCCTCTTTGGATTTCTCGTATAAGGCCGGGATTGCGTTTTTGTCCTCTCCGGACACCGTGTATTGAATGCGCCAATAAGCGCGATCCGATTCCACACGGCGCTCCGCCAGTCCTTTCACGTCCGCCGTGTTAATCCCGACTTGCGAGTTGTACAGGGTCTGGCCGACGAAATAGCCTGCGGCTGCAATTCCTAGTGAAATAATCGCAGCGGGTAGCCACGCGGCTGAGTGCCTGGTTTCAGTCATGTGTTTGCCTTCGGGTAATCACAGTGTCAATGGACTTTGGTGCGAGTTGCCTGGTTCACCGCAGCGACAAATTCGACAGGGTTAGCCGGAGACACAAGAATGCGCTTACCGCGACCATACAGTATTTCGAGCCGATTCAGGGAGAGCGCAGGGGACGACAACACCGATTTGCTGGGTGCTATCGACTGTATTTCATCGAGCGCGATCATCCAGACGAAGGGCCCGGATCTGATGCGTAACGATTTTGCATCGATCTGGTAGTTTGTTGAAAAGAGCAGCCAGACAGGCAGCCCCAGCGACACAATAATCGTTGCTGCGCCAAATACGATCGAAAGCTCACCGCTGCGCACTAGTGGAATGACTGCGAATAGCACGATGACGGTGGCCGCGACGATCACCAGGTAATACCACCAATCCACAGCAGACTTGAATTTCATGTTCTCACCTTTTCAATGAGCGCCTCACTCCTGCGACAAAATGCGATTGACTTCAGCCTGAAAGCCGGCAGGGTAGTTGTCTGCAAAACTTGCCCAGAACCATTGGCCACCAGGCGTCGCCAGCACTCTTTTCACCAGGGAAACTCCCTGTGTTTTCCAGGTTTCCGGTGAAAAACTCGTTATCAATGTCTGCGTATAGATCTCCAGCATGACCTCGGTGACGTTTTGCATGATCAGCCGATAGCGCAGCTTGGGAAGGACATCGAGCGTTTCCGGGGAGTGATTGCCGTGATGCCATATCTCGGCCATTTCAGGGGACTCGAATATGGCTTTGCGATTCTCTCGCAAAGCTTCGTTACTCGCGTTTTGTGCGGCGGCTTTTGCCGCCAGTGTACTTTTCTCCAATTGTTCGGTGTTCTGGCGAATCTGGTACGCGAGGTATATCAGCGTGACCACCACACCGATCGCGCCGACCAGTTCTCCAATAGCCCCTATCGCCTCCCAGTTCATCTGATATACCTGTTCTCGTTATTGTTCTTCGGTGCGCACGTCCTGTTCGGCATCTGCCATTCTTGATCTTGTAGCCGCAAGTCGCGCTTCAACTAAAGCCTTGAACTCAGGGCGCCAATCCGGTGTATTAATATCCAGCCATTCGCGCACGCCGGGATTGGCAAGAAAGTCATCGAGCAACAGTTTGCCGCCTTCGAACTGATTTGAGTCGTGTTCCATCACCAGTTGGCGGATATATGCGCCTTGCATGGAGTTGAAGAGATTGCGCATCAGCATCCCAAATCGGAATCTGTCTGCGGATTTCAATTGACTCTGGCTCTTGAATCCCTTCAGCAATAATTCGGTCACCTCGGGGTGCAAAAAGAGTAATTCCCGAACGCGATTGGACGCCTCGATGTTGCGTTCGAAAGCCGCCAGTTCGCTCGATTCGACACCGCGCTTGAATTCCTGGGTATTCTGGCGAATCTGAACCGCGACGTAGATGAGCGAAACGAGTATCGCGATTGCACCCGCTGCTTCCGAAATCGCACCCAGTGCTTCCCAGTTCATGTGCGCACCCTAGCGGTCCCGGTTCCAGAGCACTTCCTCGCCATTGTCGGCACGCGCCAATACCCGCGCGATAACAAACAGCAAATCGGACAGCCGGTTCAGGTACATGCCCGTTTCCGGGCGAATATCCTCGTCATCGGCAAGCGTTGCGACCCTTCGCTCGGCACGCCGCACTACGGTGCGCGCCAGGTGACAGGCCGCGGCCGCCGGGCTACCGCCGGGCAGGATGAACTCCTTAAGCATTGGGAGGTCTTCGTTGAAACCATCCAGGGCGGATTCAAGGCGATCGATGTGTGCCTGTGTCATTGCAGTGTGTCCGGGAATGCAAAGTTCGCCGCCAAGTTCAAAAAGGTCGTGTTGCACTTCGGTCAGGCAGGCCCGGACATCAGCCGGTATGGAGCTCATTGCGAGCAGCACGCCAAGACAAGAATTCGCTTCGTCGACGGTCCCGTAGGCCTCTACCCGCACCGAGTATTTTGGCACGCGGCTGCCGTCGCCAAGGCCTGTCGTTCCGTCGTCGCCGGTGCGCGTATATATTTTGCTGAGTCGGTGTCCCATGCCCGGACGATAGGTAGGCGCCCGCGGACTGTCAAGAAACGACGCTTGTTTCTGCTCCCGGCAGCGGCCATAGTTGCGAGCTCCGGCACCAACTTCAGGTCAGACACGCCAGGTGGAAAGCTTTAACGCGGAAAACGCATCCGACTACCTCAAGGTAGCATTGGCCGCAGCAGACAAGGCCGCCGACATCAGTCGCCGTTATTACGCGGGAAACTTTACGGTCACGACGAAAGCGGACATGACGCCCGTGACGCAGGCGGATGTCGAGTGCGAACAGGCGATCCGCAACGTGATTCTCAGCGCTTTTCCCGAGCACGGCTTCTATGGTGAAGAAACGGGCCAAACGCAGGCTGACGCAGACTTCCTTTGGCTGGTCGATCCGATTGACGGTACCAAAGGTTTCGTTCGCCAGTACCCGTTCTTCTCTACCCAGATAGCCCTGATGCATGCGGGCGAACTGATACTCGGCGTGTCGAGCGGCACGATGATGGATGAACTGGCCTGGGCCGAGAAAGGACAGGGCGCATGGTTGAATGGCAAGCGTCTTCTGGTCAGTGAAATATACGATCCGGACCGGGCCGCAGTTTCAACCGGCAACCTGAAGTCACTTGCAGCGAGTGAGGGCTGGTTAGCCCTCGGCAATATTGTGAAGCACGCTGATCGCATTCGTGGTTACGGTGATTTCTATCACTACCATTTGCTGGCGGCTGGCAAAATCGAAGCGGTCATCGAGTCGGACGTCAACATCCTTGACGTCGCAGCTTTGTCGGTGATTGTTACGGAGGCAGGCGGCGTTTTTACAAACCTCAACGGCGACAAGCCCGACCTCAACATTCGTTCAGTGCTTGCTGCCAACCCTTCGTTGCACGAAAAATTCCTGAATCAGCTAAAGGGCTACGTCGCCTGAGGCGACAAACAACTCGCGATTGCGCCAGCGGACGGCCTCCATCGGTGTGGCATAAAGTTGACTCAGTCGTGACGAATTCAGGATCTCGGACGTCGCGCCAAGATCCCAGCGACCATCGCCAAAGAGCAGCAAACAGCGGTCTGCAAAACGCACCGCGAGATTGACGTCGTGCAAACTGGCGATCACTGCTGCGCCGGCGTCGGCTTTTTTCCGGAACAGCCGCAGTGCATCGAGCTGATGCTGCGGATCGAGGTGATTCGTCGGTTCATCGAGCAGGTACAGATCCGGTGCCTGGGTCAGGACCTGTGCGATGGCGAGTCGGCGGCGCTCGCCGCCGGACAAAGTCAGCACGTCACGATTGGCGAGAGCTTCAAGATCGACAGATGCGAGCGCTGCTGTCGCAATGTCGAGGTCCTGCTGTGACTCCCAATTCAGGCGGCCAATGTGAGGATGACGACCGATGAGCACCGTATCAGTGACGGTCGAGGGAAAAATGTCATCGACATGCTGTGGAAGCAGTGCAAGGTGTTTCGCTACCTGGTATCGCTTGCTGTGCGCGATGTCGGTACCCAATAAATGAATCGATCCTGTGCGTGCCGGTCGAAGTCCGGCCAGGGTATGCAGCGTCAGAGTTTTTCCCGCACCATTCTGGCCGAGCACGGCGATCACTTCGCCGCGTGCAACGGTCATTGCAAGCGCATCGACGAGCGTTCGCCCGGCCACTTCGACGCCAAGGTTCGTGCAGGAAAAAAGTCTGGTCGCGTCCTCTTGCATTCGGGGAGCGTAGCCTACTCTGAGAGATTTATCTCGCTGGCGGTCAGCGCGCCGATGACCGCGTACTTCAGGGTTTTGGGTATCACCGCGTCATCTTCAGCTAATGCAATACGTCCACCCATGATTTCGGCATAGCGCTGTGGATACAGGGGTTGCCGATCGGGTTCGCCGAGACCGTCCGGTGCGGTCGGTAGTCCGTCGGACGCGCGGTACTTGTCGGTGGCACCGAGTGTATGCAGGAATTCGTGCGCGATGATCACGTTATTCGTGCCGCGGTGTCGGCGACTGGCATAGCCGTTGACGATGCCGACCATGCCTTTCTGCAGGCCGACGGAGTTTTCGAGCGTCACGGCCACATCCGGTTTGTGATAGCGAACGAATATACGCACGTCCGGATTAATACGATCCTGCGCATCCGTTACGCTGCCGGCCCACCACCGCATCTTCAGTGACCACATCATCACGGACAGGGCGTTAGGTTGTTCTTCGAGCGCGGGTGGCTGCTCTTTGATTTCGCTACCGAGTTCGATGCGTACGGGCCGGTCGATATTCTTGGCATAGCGCTCCGCTTCGCGCTGGAGGAAGGATTCGATACCTTCGAAGTCCGAGCTTGCGAGTTCTGCAATGTATTTGTCAGCCTCGGCACTTCCGTCAGCATTAATCGGGTAAATCTTGATCCACAGGCTGTTGTTCCAGTCCGTACTCCTCGCCTGCGTTAGAAACGTGCTGAGGCCGACGAAGAGCAGTATGAGCAGCAGTATGGATATGCGAATCGCTTTGAACATGGGTCAAAGATCAGGTGGCGTACGGACCTTTGTAGTCTGCTCGAATGCGTATGCGATCTCTATGAGGCGTTTCTCATTCCAGGCAAGCCCCATGAAGGATAGGCCTACAGGCATGCCTGATACGAAGCCCGCTGGTACGGTGATGTTGGGGTAGCCGGAAATTGCCGCCAGCGATGAGCTGCCTGCGCCAAAGAAGTCACCGTTGATGTGGTCAATCATCCACGCAGGGCCGTTAGTCGGGGCGATGAGTGCATCCAGCCCATGTTCTGCGAAAATCCCGTCCATCGTTTGCTGGGCAACGTCTCGGCCGGCTTCCAGTGCCGACAGATACGCTTCTTCGGTCAATGGTCCTTTCGCCTCCGCCGCCAGAAATATTTCCTGGCCGAATATAGGCATAACTGCGTCGGCGCTGGCTTCGTTGTACTCGATCAAGTCGGCGAGACTTTGAACGGGTGCCGAGGAGTCTTTCAGGTAGCTATTCAGATCCGCTCGAAATTCGTACAGCAGCACCTCATAGGATGCATCGGACATTTCGCCCATATCGATCCTGATGTCGTCGATTATGGTCGCGCCAGCTGCGCGCAGAGAGTCGATATTCGCTTGATAGATTGCGTCCAGGCCGGGGTGCGAGCCTTCGCCGTACCAGCCGCGAATCACGCCGATTCGTTTGCCATTCAGCGCGTCAGCCGTCAGGTTGGCGGAGTAGTCGATGTGTGTTTCCGCATTGTGGGTTGCAGGATCGTCGGGATCCGTGCCCGTCATTGCTGTCAGCAGTATCGCGGCATCACGCACACTGCGTGCCATCGGTCCGGCCGTGTCCTGGCTATGTGCGATGGGAATGATGCCGCTGCGACTGACGAGCCCGATAGTCGGCTTGATACCGACGATGCCGTTAGTGCCGGCGGGGCACACAACTGAACCATCGGTTTCCGTGCCGACGGACACGGCGGTCAGATTCGCGGCTGTTGCGACCGCCGAACCGGACGAGGATCCGCACGGCGAACGTGCCGGGGCGTAAGGATTCAGGGTCTGTCCGGCAACGCTGCTCCAGCCACTCGACGAACGTGTCGAGCGAAAATTCGCCCACTCACTGAGATTGGCTTTGCCCAGGATCACAGCACCGGAATCGCGCAGTCGCTTGACGACAAACGCATCCTGCGGCGGAACGTGTTCGGCCAGCGCCAGCGATCCGGCACTCGTGTGCATCCGGTCATTGGTGTCGATGTTCGCTTTGAGTACGACCGGGATTCCGTGGAGCGGTCCTCGTGGACCCGACGTTTGCCACTCCTGATCGAGAGCACGGGAAATATTCAGCGCGTCAGGGTTGATCTCTATCATGGCGTTCAATCGGGGTCCGGCGCGATCGATTGTTTCGATGCGATCGATATACCAGCGAACCAGCGCTTCGGAACTGAGTTCGCCGCGTTGCATCTGGTCGTGCAGATTCGCGATCTCCGTTTCCGAATAATCGCGCTCGCCGCGCGTACAGGCGGCGAGCAGGATCATCCACAAAGCGAAATAGACGTTGCGCATTATTCAGGGTTTCCTGAAGCGCATCACGAAGCGATCCGTCTTGCCGCGGATGTCGGGTGCAAAAACAACTTTGCTGAGGTCGTCGTCGGGGTTTCTCAAAAGGTCACTTTCCGCTTCGAGGACGAAACCGGCGGCCTCCATTTTCGCGATGACGAGTGCCGGGTCGATTCGATGCAGCGTGTCGCCCGTCTCCGGCGGTGCGCCAGCCGCCGCCCTGTGGTCGATAATGGCGACGATGCCACCGGGTTTCAGGCCGTTTTTGAGTTCGGCAAGAAACGCCGGGCCGTCAATTTGCTCCCAGCCGTTTTCGACATCGGCGTGGTAGATATCATGGAATGTCATGGACATCATCACCGCGTCCAGGCTGTCCGCTTCAAGCGCGAGCTGATTGTTTTCGGCCATGAGAATTTCAGCTTGCGACACGCGCCCGGAACCGAAGCGCTCTTCGAGCGCATTGCCGACGAAATTCTTGTAGGCCTCATTCGAATGCGCAATAACCTTGCCGGTGTCGCCGACCACGTACGCAATGACTTCCGAGTACCAACCGTCACCGGTAAAAATATCCAGTACGGTCATGCCCGGCATGATTCCGAGAAACTCCAGGATTTCTGCGGGCTTTCGATCGGCGTCACGCTCGCGGTCCGCCTCAGGGCGAAGCGCATTGTTCAGTGCTGCTTCGTAAACGGAAACAGCGGGCGCGGCGACTTCTGCAACCGGTTCGGTAGCCGCGGGCGGGGCCGCCTCCTGGCCGCAGGCTGAAACCAGTGTGAGTGCGAGGGCGGCATACAGTCCTTTTGCAGCGGTAGATCTTCTCATGGTGTTTCCCCGTTCATGGTGTGCTGATCCTATTCGGACTCACGCAAAAGGGCAAAGTGCCACACAAGAAAAAGCCCCGAGGCGTTAGCGGCGGGGCTGGATTTCTCTTTTTTTCAAAAGAGGTAACTGCGAATACGGTAACCGGAAACAGAGTTTGTCTTATTGTTATTGGATTTGGATCTTCTTATTTTTATAGTTATTTTTCTTCTGGCGTCTAAATCCCATATGTGTCCGTTGTATTACCGAGCGCAGCTACACTTCGCTTGGGCAGAGTATTAAAAGCAAGAGCTGTGCCAACCGACGTGCCCGCACCGCGATATCAATGATTTAGCGACTGCTCAATCCTTTGCGTGCCTGCTTCGAAACTCATCTTGTAAAAATTCCCGACACTTTTGGCGCCGTCGGGGTCATGCGCTTGCGCAATGCATTTTCGCAACTGCTTGACAAATATCAAAAATACAGCAATGGCAGCTGGCGAGCCTTTGTTTTCGGTAACCCAAACGGGGCTCATTATGTCCAATCCGTACTCGACCTCGTAACGCGCCCGTCAGCAGGCAGGTTTTGTCAAATTATTCGACAGTTGCGGCGCTTTTGGCGCGGTCGACCAGGCCGGAAACGCTGTAGAACCGTCCGTTCCGGACCACAGCGACCACATTTAGCACATGGCTCAGATTCGTCAGCGGGTCCCCGTCGACGAAAATCAGGTCGGCTGCGGCGCCAGTCGCGATACGGCCAATATAAGGGTCGGCGAGTAGCGCACCGGCCGCGTTGACACCCAATCCTCGCAATGTCTGCAGTGGTGTCAGTCCTGCAATTTGCATGGCCCGGAACTCGGTGGCCAATGCTTCGCCAGCCGGTAAGCCCGTCGCCCGACTGGTAACGACTGCTGCGGTGACATCCAGATCCGGCGCCGGTATCGGCCCGGTTTGCCATTCTGCGGCATCCAGAAATCTCGGTCCGGGAAGCTGCTTGCCGGACCAAATTTCATTCAATCGTGCTCCGTCGGCGTGGCTCGCGATGATGGTTGTTATGCCCATCGTCAGAAGGTCAGGGCCGTGAGCGGCGCCGAGATCAGCGGGCAGGCGAGCGTCGGCGTCGATGAGTCCTGGCAATATCGTAAGGTCGCCGAGGTCGATAACAATCGTCCCGGGCCGGTCCCTGTGGTCCTCCACGCTTTCGATGCGACCGCGCTCAATGAGGATGTCCTTGTCGTACTGGTAATTATCGTCGATGCCGTCGAACAGTCGATGCGCACGGATCACGAGACTTTCATTCGGCACATCGAGCCAGGCGATCGTTGGTCGTACTCGATTGACCGTCGCCTGGATGACGGGCTGAATCGTCGCCCTGAAATTCAGGGGGCGCGACGTCCATGCATCGAAGCGCCGTTGCCGGATTTGCCCGCCGGCCGCGTAGTACATTCGTTCCCGGTCGAGCCAGCTGACCGGCGCGAGGAAAAACGGCTCGTTGGTCGCATACATCCTTACCAGGCGTGGACGCGACAGGATAACCATGTTGAGCGAGGTACCCGCATCACCTTGCTGAAAATAGGTAATCAGACTGCCGTCCGGCCTGAAGGAAGGTGCCGCGATCCGGCTGGAAGAGCGAACCAGCACCTCCTCGGGTTGTGACCGTTCTCGCAGGATCAATGACCAGGTGTCGTCCAGGTAATGTACGTAGACGAGGTCCTCTCCATCAGCCGACCAGGCCGCATCGGTTTCGTCGCCCGGGCGGTTGCTGATGCGCCAGCGCAGTTCGGTGGGAATATCCATCTCCCACAGGTCGATGCCGGTGCCGTGAACTTCCGATGAGTACAGTATTCGCTGCCCGTCAGGGTGCCAGGACGGGAAAAAATCCAAAGTGGCGTCGGCGCTGAGAGCGTGTGCTTCGCCGCTATTGAGATCATGGATCCACATGCCCTGTTGATCGCCGGAGGTGGCCGAGTAGACAAGCCGCGAGCCGTCCGCAGACCATCGCGGCCGGCGGGCGGACTTCAGGTTTTGCGTGAGCTGGCGCGCTTCGCCACCATCACCCGGCACGATCCAGATGTCGCCGCGCAGGTCGATCGCGAGCTGGCCGTCACGGGAAACATCCACCGATATGTTGGTACCTCGATCGATTGTGGTCTGTGCAATGGCCAGCGGACTGAGGCAAACGCTGCAGGCCAGAATAACTAGTGTTCGTACAAGCAAGTGCCACCCTCGCGTCGTGGGTCCGCGGCCGTCGCAAGGCCGTCCGATGGGCTAAATACTGCCGCGCCGATCCCGCCGAAATACATGCCGAGATGCGGAAACTCAACCGCGGGGAGATCGGTGTCAGGAAGGTCCAATCCAGGTTCCGACATCAATCTCATGCTTTTGCCGCTGGTATCGACATGCACGCGAGGATGCGCGATGGCATCGTCAAGTTGCATCTCAAACAACAGGTAGTTGATCAGAAATTGTTGCATCGCGGTGGTGATTCGATCGGCACCGGGCGATCCTACCGCAAGCACCGAACCGTCACGACGGGCAACACTCGGTGCCATATTGGAGGGCAATCGCGCGCCGATGGGTCCCGCATCGAGACCGCGGCGATTCAGCTCGATTTCGCCAAGGCAGTTGTTTAGCCACAGTCCCGTACCGGCGGGCATTTCACCCGAACCGTAGCCGGACGAAGCCGTTATCGCGCAGCCGGTGCCATTGCTGTCGACAACCGAGGTATGGACGGTTGAGGCAGAAGTCCAGCGAGTGAGAAGTTGGCCGCTCCTGGCCAGTGATAATAACCGGGCGACCTCGGCATCAAGGTCGTCGGCAAGGTCCAGCGTATGCGCTCGGAAATCGAGACAGGCGCGCTGCGAATCGATCAGTTGAAGCAGAGAATTCCTGTTCCACTCCCGATCTCGAATGTCGGAACAGGAGAGCAGCAACGCCGACAGCACGGCCCCGCCAATAGCGGGCGGCGGATTTGTCGCAATCGACCAACCGCCAATTTCGGCAATCAGGGGGTCTCTCTCTATCGCGTGGTAGGAAGCGAGGTCCTCGCGGGTCAGCATACCGCCGCCGTCACGACAGTGATCGGACAGGGTCGCACCGAGTTCTCCCTCGTAAAAGAGTCGGGCGCCTTCCTGTGCAATCGACTCCAAAGAGTCGGCGAGGTGCGGAATGACGACTGCGCTGCCGACATCGCGCAGCGATCCGTCTTCATGGTGTAACGCGCGGTAGCCATCGGCACTGCGACCGAAAATGCAGTCGCCGGAATAGCCGAGGTAATAGTGGCAAGCGGCGGGCAGGGGAAAGCCCTCTCGTGTGGCGCGAATCGTCGGTGCGAACAGGTCCTTCCAGCTTGCATTGCCATACTTCTTCCAGGCGCATTCAAGCGCAGCAAGCGAGCCGGGTACGGAAACCGAGCCGGGACCCACCAGGGTCTTGATTCCCGCGCCGTAGTCCATGGAAATTGGCACCGCGCCGTGACCCCGCGCCTCTTGCGGTAAGCCGGCGCCGGGGACGGCGACATTGCCATCGATCGTGCAGGGCTCGCCGTTCTCGGTCCATACGGTAATGAAGGCACTGCCTGCCAGGGCACAGACACCGGGTTCCGTATTCATTGTGAACAGGGCAGCGGCGAGCGCGCAATCAACGGCATTGCCGCCGCCGGCGGCGATCTCGCGCGCAGCATCAGCGGCCAGCTGAGAGCTTGTAGCTACTGCAACGTCAGACACTGATTCGGGAGCTAGAAATGGATAACCGAACGGATGCTTTTGCCTTCATGCATCAGGTCAAACGCCCGGTTGATGTCTTCGAGCGGCATAGTGTAGGTGATGCATTCGTCGATCTTGATTTCGCCGTCCATGTATTGCTCGACCATACCGGGTAGTTGCGAACGTCCTTTGCAACCGCCGAAAGCCGTGCCGCGCCAGACCCTGCCCGTGACGAGTTGAAACGGGCGCGTGGATATTTCCTGTCCCGCACCTGCGACGCCGACGATAATCGATTCTCCCCAACCCTTGTGACAGCACTCGAGGGCTGATCGCATGAGCTTGGTGTTGCCAACGCACTCAAAGGAGAAGTCGACACCACCTCCCGTGAGTTCGACGATGACATTCTGGATAGGCTCGTCATAATCATTCGGGTTAATGCAGTCCGTCGCACCAAACTGCCGCGCAAGTTCGAATTTGTCTTCGTTTATGTCGATCGCAACGATACGGCCGGCGTTCGCAATCGTTGCGCCCTGAATGGCACTCAGGCCGACGCCGCCCAGGCCGAATACTGCAACCGTATCGCCCGGCTTTACCTTCGCGGTGTTCAATACAGCGCCAATGCCAGTGGTGATACCACAACCCAGCAAGCAGACTTTTTCCAGCGGCGCTTCTTTGCGGATCTTCGCAACCGCAATTTCGGGAAGCACGGTGTATTCGCTGAAGGTCGATGTGCCCATGTAGTGAAAAATGGTTTTGCCCTTCAGTGAAAAACGCGAGGTTCCGTCCGGCATGAGGCCTTTGCCCTGGGTGGCGCGTATCGCCTGGCAAAGGTTGGTCTTGCCCGAGGTACAAAAACTGCACTCGCCACATTCGGGTGTGTAAAGAGGTATGACGTGATCGCCTGGTTTCACCGAAGTCACGCCCGCGCCGATTTCTTCGACTATCGAACCGCCTTCATGGCCGAGGACCGCTGGGAATATTCCTTCCGGATCTTCGCCGGATAATGTGAACGCATCCGTATGACATACGCCGCTTGCCACATTTCGAATCAGGACCTCCCCGGCTTTCGGGCCTTCGAGGTCGAGCATTTCAATCTCCAGTGGTTTACCAGCTTCAAAAGCGACGGCAGCGCGGGTCTTCATCTTTTGCTATCTCCAGGAAATTGCAGGATCGGATCAACGGCATGTTCTCACGATTGCAGGACTCGTTCATCTGCTGTTCATAAAATCTTTAAAAACAATTAGTTGTCTTCATCGTGGGTTCATCTGGCAGACCTTAAGCTGCAGGCGTGAATGGATAAACCGGAGCCCTAACATGAACAAAACCATTATTTCTATTTTCATGGCCTGTGGTCTGTTACTCATCGATACGCCCGACGCCGCAGCCCACGAGGAGTCCTGGACCGCGTACCGAGTGCCGGCACACTATCGCAATGACACGCGCTATCGTGACCATCGTCATGCGACACCGGTACGTGCTTCGAGCATGCCGCGGTGGCTGAAAGAGGACCGCTCGTTTCGCCATTGGTACAAGCACTCCCGGCTGCAACGAAACCCATACCTGTCATGGCACGAGTTGTTCGACATTTACCGTTGGGAGAATACCCGCGACAGGCATCGGCGTAGCCACAGCTACTACAGACACTAACAACACCGAGGCGCCGTCGACGTGCCAGGGCCGGCCCGAATGTTCCCGGGCCGGCTTTCCCTGCGAGCGTCACTCCTGTAAAACAGTGGCGGATGAACCTCGACGAACTTCGCACCAATCTGTCATCTGTTGACCGGCGTCTCGTGGAGATGATTGCCGAAAGACAGCGGCTGGTTGCCGAGATTGGCAAGTTCAAACTCAAGACCGGCGCTGGCACCCGCGACTATGCGCGCGAGAAAGACGTGCTCGAAATGGGCCGCAAGCAAGCCCTTGAAATGGGCGTCGACCCCGACCTTGTCGAAAAATTGCTCGAAATGCTGATTCGGACGTCCCTGGAGAGTCAGGAACGCGAGCGCGTGGTCGCGGAAGGCAAGGGCGGCGGCCGGAGTGCCCTGGTTATCGGTGGTGCTGGCAAGATGGGCCGCTGGTTCGCCGAGTTCTTTTCATCACAAGGGTATTCGACGACGATCGCCGATCCAGCGGTCACGACCGGCCCCGGTTTATTCAGCACCTGGACGGATGCGGGCGTGGATTTCGACGTGATCGTGGTCGCGGCGCCGTTGGCCGTCTCGGGCCGGATCCTGGCTCAGCTTGCGGTGCTCAAACCCAAAGGTCTCGTGTTCGACATCGGTTCTCTGAAGTCGCCGCTCATGGATGGCTTGAAGGAATTGTTGTCGGCGGGTTGTCGAATCACGTCCCTGCACCCGATGTTCGGACCTGACACGCGGCTGCTGTCCAGTCGCCACCTGATTTTCTGCGATGTCGGGGATGCGGAGGCGACTGCGGCGGCGAAAGAACTGTTCGCCGCGACCATGGTGGAACAACTGGACATGGGCCTCGAGGATCACGATCGACTGATTGCCTACGTGCTTGGTTTGTCACACGCCCTGAACATTGCATTCTTCACTGCTTTGGCCGAAAGCGGCGAGGCGGCACCGAAGCTCGCGCAAATGTCCTCGACGACCTTCGACTCGCAGTTACTTGTGTCGGCGGCGGTTGCACGGGACAACCCGCACCTGTATTTCGAAATTCAGAATCTGAACAAGTTCGGGCTGGGACCGCTCGATGCATTGTGCGAGGCCGCAAAGAGAATACGCGAAACGGTCGCGGGCGGTGATGAAGAGGCTTTCGTTGCGCTTATGAACAAGGGCCGCGAATACCTCGCACTTCGGGGTTGATGAGACGCTAGGGAGAGGCTGCTCATGCTGACAATAAAGGAACTTGAGACACAAATAGCTGACGCGCATCGTCGCCGCGATGCACTCATAGAAGAGGTCGCAAGCAACGCTGAAAAGTTGCAGCGCTCGCAGCAGCGCGAATTGAGTTTGCTGCAGGCGGAGGATCTCAATGCCCTGTTGCATGTCATGGTCGATGGCCTCCGGGAAAGTTACGGTCTTGAATACGTGAGCGTTGTGCTCTGCGACCCGGACCACGACATTCGTCATCTGTTGATAGCAAATGGCACGCCCGCTGAGCGCATAACCAATCTTCTGATGGTCGAGTCGCTTGCGGGATATGCGCCGCAGTACGTTGCCCTGCATCAACCCTGGTTAGGATCGTTCGCTGCCTGCGATCATCAGCTTGTCTGCCCCAACGCCAGCGGTATTAAGAGCATCGCGATGATTCCGCTGAAACATCGCGGTAAATTGCTTGGCAGCATCAATCTTTGCAGTACCGATGCGTCACGCTTCACTCGTGATCATGCCAGCGATTTTCTTGCGCATCTTGGTGTTATCGCCTCGTTCTGCGTGGAGAACACCGTTAACCGCGCGCGTCTGTTGCGCAGTGGATTTACCGATATGTTGACGGGCTGGAACAACCGTCGCTACCTGATGGTTCGTCTCGGCGAGGAACTGGCGCGGGCGCGACGTGACCGGACGGGCATCGTTTGCCTGATGCTTGATATCGATCACTTCAAACGCGTCAACGACACCTGGGGACATGCAGCAGGAGATGCTGTATTGCGGGAGCTGGCCTTGCGTATCGAGTCGCAGGTGCGAGCGAGTGATGTCGCAGCAAGGTTCGGCGGAGAGGAGTTTGTGGTGTTGTTGCCGAACACGGAAGTTTCTTCGGCGAAGCTTCTGGCAGAGCGAATTCGTGCCGCGATTTCCAAAACGCCTTTCGAGCTGCCGAATGGCGAGTCGGTAACGGTGACCGTCTCGATAGGCATCGCCGAAGTTCGGCCGCGACCCGATGACCGTGATTTGAAAACCATTGGCGATGCCCTGATTGCGCGTGCCGATGTAGCTTTGTATGCCGCCAAGTCGGCGGGCCGCGATCGGGTCATGGTCGAGGCGGCGTGATGCGCACGATCGCAGTATCAGTCGCACTGATGATTCTGGTTGCCTGTGGCGATACGAGTCAGCCCGAGGGGCCGCCATTGATTGTCTATGCGTCCGAAGACGATCCGGCGAACCTGGCACCATTGTTTGCCGCGTTCACGTCCGATACCGGCATAACGATTACGCCGGTTTGGGGAAGTTCGAGCGCGAACACTGCGGCTGTAATAGCCAAACAAGGATTGCCGGCTGATGTGCTTATTACCTCGAATGCTGCGGACATCGTACTGGCGGCCTACGAAGGCGCGCTGCGCCCGATAAGTACCACTACGCTTGACGCTGTGCACAGTGCACTCAAGGATCCGGACAACCTGTGGGCATCGTTGCAAAGCCGCAAGGCAATCATTGCTGCCTCACCAACAAGCGACGAACTTGCGACAGTCGACTTCAAGGCGCTGGCGACAGAGGCATACCTCGGCAAAATTTGTCTCTCCTCGATTGCGAATTCGGTCAATCAGTCGCTCATTGCCTGGCTTATCGAAGATCTCGAACGCAAGGCCGCGGAGCGAGTCGTACGCGGCTGGGTAAGGAATCTCGCGGCACCTCCATTTGCGCATGAAGCGGAACTGGTGGTGGCGCTCGAGTCGGGCGTTTGTCAGTTCGGAATACTGTCCGACAACGCTGTAACGGACGCCATGAGGACAGTACTGCCGTCCCCTGCATACATAGACGTCAGTGCGATGGGTGTCGGCCGCCATGCGCAAAACCCGGAGCGGGCCCAGCAACTGATTAACTGGTTGATCGTCAATCAGGGGCCGCCGGAGGATGGGGAGCGGATGCAAAGAAACGTCGCGGTCGCCGGCTGGGGTAACCAGGAGGCACGACTGCTCGCCGAAAGAGCGGGCTTTAACTGAGCTTACTCGTAGCGGTTTTGTCGTCCGCGGCTCATCAGCACCAGGAACAAGGGCACGCCTATGGCTGCAGTGAGTGCGCCGACGGGCAA
>JAOUNH010000038.1 GCA_029881055.1 Gammaproteobacteria bacterium | reverse complement strand
GTAGACGCGAATCAACTTGCCTTCATTAAGTAAATAGACGCTGCGTTGCAGGGTGCTGCGGGGTAGTCCAGCCGGGTTGCTCCATCCGCCGTGCGTGACCGCCAGCGCAAAATCATTCGCTCGCGACACCATGACCGCTGGCAGGTAGGTAACGCCGAGTTCATCGCGAACTGGACGCGGCGCGGCCGCCGTAAGGTCGTTCCCGAGGTAACGCATCGTCCGCTGAATAGCCTGCAACCGATCCATGCGATCCGTGAGCATTTCGGAGTTCGCCAGCGTTTGTGCCAGAGCCATGTAAGCGAGGATCGTCAGCACACCGAATATCGCCATTGCCACCAGCACCTCGATGAGCGTGAAGCCTGTGGATTTACGCTGTGTCATTTATCCACTCCCGACCCCGGGGTGCCAGGGCTTTGCTGCAAGCGTTGCCAGGCGCGATTGGCTTCGCCGGGAGCTCCGGGCGGACCGACAAAACCGGTCACCGTTCGAATGATGTCGTCGCTGCCCGCGAGTGACACCGATACATCGATCCGGTAGAGGTCATCAACACCGGTTTCCGATACCACCGAGCGCCAGGACCACTCGGTATTTGCATAGTCGATCTCACCGTTACTGGCACCGACCTTGGGTGTTGCCGGCGCCAGACGCAACTCGGCGATTCGATTCTGCGCAATCCAGCTCGCGTAGGTTCGATCCTTCATCGTTTGCGCCGCATCGATCATTTGGCTCATGCTGGCGGTGACTGCGGCGAGGGACAAGGCAACTATTGCGAGTGCGACCATCACTTCGATCAGCGTAAATCCTTTATTTAGCGACCGCATCACGACTTACTCCTCATCACGACTCACAATCTCGACAATGCCAAACGCGTCGCCACGAAGCACCACACGCTGATCGTCGAAAGCGCGCAGGATACGCAACTCGAAAGGAGTCGCATCGCCACTCGAGAAAATTAACAGATGCGGCGCGTAAGGTTTGTTTGAAGTCATCCCACGCCTCTCATCCGGGTCCTCGAATTGCGCCGGTTCTTCATCGAGCCGGATGCGCTTGTCTTCAATATAGAGCTCGAACTCCTCGTCTTCCGGCAGACTGCGAAGCCGCAAGGTGTCGTCGCCCGGCACATCAGCCCATCGTCCCGCAAGTCCGTCGTATTCGACGAATCGATATGCGCCCGTCATGATTTCAATACCGAATTCCCGGCTTTGCATTGCCGCTTCATCGCGAGCCATTTCGACCAGCGAGGCAAAGCGCCGCGCCTCGGTTTGCAGCTCGCGGTCAGTGCCGAGTACCCCGAAAGACAGCATGGCAATCGAAACAACTGTGCCAACAATAACGACGACGACCAGTATTTCGACCAGCGTAAATCCTGCGGCAAATCGCGATTTCGGCATGGTCTGCAAGCAGTAGACCCCGTGACCGAGTCTACTCGGGCTCCCAGTTTCCGATATCGGCATCCGGACCTTCGCCGCCTGGACGGCCATCACGGCCCAGCGTGTAAATATCGACTTCGCCGTGGTTACCCGGATTCAGGTATTGGTAAGGATTGCCCCACGGATCCTTCGGCAAGCGCTCGAGGTAGCCGCCGGACTTCCAGTTTTTCACATTGGGGTCGTTGGGTTTGTTCACGAGCGCCTCGAGACCTTGTTCGCTGGTAGGGTAGGAAAAATTGTCGAGCCGATAGAATTTCAATGCTGAACCGATATTGCTGATCTCAGCGTGTGCCTTCGTAATTTGCGCATCATCCACTCGACCTATTACGTTCGGTGCAACGATAGCAGCGAGAATTCCGATAATGATGACGACGACCATGATCTCGATCAGGGTGAACCCGAGTTGCCGACGATTGCGTATCTTTTCTTGCCTCACTGGCTGTGCTCCGAAACGGTGGATTGACTCGCTCTTTGAATAAACGTCAGTATAACAAACATGGGGTTACTCGAATCGAATGGTGTCATCGAAAAAACGCCCGCGGCAAGCTGGGTAATACCTGCCGTTATCATCGCGCTTTCAATGCTGATTATGCTCGGCGGAAGCGCGGCAGGCGAGTGGCTGCGTTACGACCGGGTATGGATAGGCCAGGGGGAAGTTTGGCGATTAGTCAGCGGCCATGTGGCGCACCTCGGCTGGTCTCACCTCGTTCTGAACAGTGCCGGCTTATTGCTCGTCTGGTTTTTGGTCGGCGGCTCGCAAAGCATTCGTGACTGGATGCTGATCATTGCGGTCGCCGTGACCACTATCGATATCGGTTTTTGGCTGCTGCGTCCAGAACTGCTCTGGTACGTGGGAATGTCGGGTCTGCTGCACGGAATACTGGCCGCCGGACTGGTGCCGCGACTGCGGCATATACAGCCCGAAACTGCCGTTTTGTCCGCGCTACTGGTCGCAAAAATTGCCTGGGAACAGGTCGGCGGCCCCTTGCCCGGCTCCGAATCGACGTCTGGCGGACCCGTCGTGGTTGCGGCGCATCTGTATGGCGCCGTTGGGGGCGTTTTGGGGGCTGTCCTGGTAAGGATTAGAGTCAGGCTGCGGGCAGCTATATAATGCCCGGCCTGCGTCAAGGCGCACACGGAGACAGGTATTGAGCATAGCGATGGTTTTTCCGGGTCAGGGCTCCCAAGCTGTAGGTATGCAGGCTGATCTGGCAGCAAGTTACCCGGTAGTACAGCAAACCTACGAACAAGCCAGTGAGATCCTGAATTACGACCTGTGGGCGCTGGTGCAGGGTGGCCCTGCCGACAAGCTGGCCGAAACCGTTGTGACGCAGCCGGCGATGCTCACGGCCGGTATCGCTGCCTACCGGGCCTGGCGCGCCGCTGGCGGCCCGGTTCCGCTGCAGTTCGCGGGCCATAGCCTGGGGGAGTACTCCGCGCTGGTGGCCGCTGAGTCCGTGAGCTTCGAGGACGCGATGGCCGTGGTGATTCGGCGTGCCGAGCTGATGCAGGGTGCTGTACCAGCCGGCGTTGGCGCCATGGCCGCGATTATCGGGCTGGACGATGCTGGGGTGATTGCCGCGTGCGATGAAGCATCGAGCATCGGCATCGCGGAACCCGTGAATTTCAATTCGCCAGGGCAGGTCGTCATTGCCGGTCACAAAGAGGCCGTGGACAACGCCATTGCCCATTGCAAGGCCGCGGGGGCAAGACTTGCCATGCCGCTTCCAGTAAGCGTGCCATCCCATTCCTCCCTCATGATTGGCGCCGGCGAGGCCCTGACGGAGGCATTGGCAGCGGCCGATTTTTGCACGCCTGCAATCCGGGTCCTTGCGGCGACCGATGGCAAAGCCTATGGCGACGGTGACGATATCCGCGCGCGCCTGTCTCGCCAGGTTTATAGCCCGGTGCACTGGGTTACGACGGTAACCGCGATGATCGACGGTGGCGCTACTGCCTTCGTCGAATGTGGACCGGGCAAGGTCCTCGCGGGCCTTTGCCGCCGCATCAACAAAAGCGTCCCGGTCCTGGCCGTCGACACGAATGAAGGTCTGCAAAAAGCCTTAACCGCCTAAACGAAAAAGGGATCAAACATGACAGCCATTTATAGTTCGGACGCCTTGTCCGGCGAGATCGCCCTCGTAACCGGTGCCTCGCGAGGTATCGGCGCCGCCATTGCAAAAGCGCTGGCCGCCGCCGGAGCCACCGTCATCGGCACAGCGACGAGCCAGGGCGGTGCTGACGCCATTTCGGCGGCGCTGCATGGCAAGGGCAGGGGTATCGTCCTGAACGTAGCCGATGAGGAATCGGTACAGGCGGCACTGAAAGACGTCCAGGACAAGGAAGGCAACCCGGGCATCCTGGTCAACAACGCCGGTATCACCAAAGACAACCTGCTGATGCGCATGAAACAGGAAGAGTGGGACGACGTCATTGCGACTAACCTGACCGGCTTGTTCCGGCTCAGTAAAGGCTGCCTGCGCGGCATGATGAAAGCGAAGCGTGGACGCATCATCAATATTGCTTCTGTCATTGCCGTCATGGGTAACGCAGGGCAGGCCAATTACGCCGCGACCAAGGCTGGCATGATCGGTTTTTCAAAGTCCCTGGCCCGTGAAATTGGCTCCCGTGGCATTACGGTCAATGTCGTAGCGCCCGGCTTTATCGACACGGACATGACCAAAGTACTGCCGGAGGATCAAAAAACCGCCATGCTCTCGCAGATCCCGCTGGGCCGGCTCGGAAGTACCGACGATATTGCCAATTCCGTGGTCTTTCTGGCCTCTCCGGCGGGCGCCTACATCACGGGTGAGACCCTGCATGTCAACGGCGGCATGGTGATGGACTGATCGGGTATAGATTGCATTGACCGATTCACATACAATGGCCACCGACGAACGAGGCGCCCTGCCAATTATTGATCAAATATCAATGAGTTAGAGCGATTTCGAGCGTAACTAAAAGCGGCATTTCAAGCCAATAACGGCAGGCTGTATCGACAATTTTAGTCTTTTTAGGAGTAATAAAGACGATGAGCAGTATTGAAGAACAAGTTAAAGGCATCGTTGCCGAGCAACTCGGTGTAAAAGAAGACGAAGTAACCAATAATGCTTCGTTCGTCGATGATCTGGGCGCCGACTCGCTGGACACCGTCGAACTCGTAATGGCGCTCGAAGAGGAATTCGAAACGGAAATCCCCGATGAGGATGCCGAAAAGATTACCACCGTTCAGCAGGCGATTGACTTCATCACGGCTCGCCAGGCCAACGGTTAAAACACCCGGCGCGGTGATACTCACCGCGCCATCTTTTTTTCGGTACAACACGGCATTCTGCCACTTCAAGACGAACCTACCTTGAGCAAAAGACGCGTTGTCATTACCGGGATGGGAATCATCTCGCCGGTCGGTAGCAAGCTTGAAGAGGCCTGGTCTAACGTCTGCGAGGGCGTTTCCGGCACCAGGCTCATCGACGAATTCGATACCAGCAGTTATCCGACGCGAATTGCCGGCATAGTCAAAGGCTTCGATGTCGATGCCTACCTGTCCCCCAAAGATCAACGCAAGAATGATCCGTTCATCCATTACGGGATCGCCGCAACGGTCGATGCAATCGCCGATTCGGGCATCGAAATCACCGAGGAAAACGGGCACACAATCGGGATAGCCATGGGCGCCGGCATCGGTGGCATCAAGAGCATTGCCGATAATCATTCCAGGATGCTCGAGGGCGGACCACGGAAAGTGTCGCCGTTTTTTATACCCGGTAGCATTATCAACATGACCTCCGGTCTGGCCAGTATCATGCAACACATCACCGGCCCGAATGTCTCGATCGTTACGGCCTGCGCCACGTCGACCCACTGCATCGGGATCGCGTCCAGGATGATCGAGCACGGTGACGCCGAAGTTATGCTTGCGGGTGGCTCGGAATACGCGACTACGCCGCTCGCAATGGGTGGTTTCTGCTCCGCCAAAGCGATGTCAACCCGAAACGACGATCCGGCCGGCGCTAGCCGGCCCTATGACATCGATCGCGACGGATTTGTCCTGAGCAACGGCGCCGGTTGCGTGGTTCTTGAGGAACTGGAGCACGCGAGGGCGCGCGGCGCGCGCATATATGCCGAGGTTATTGGCTTTGGGATGAGCGGTGACGCTTACCACATCACATTGCCCCCGGCCGACGGCGAAGGGGCGCGCAAGTGCATGACGGCGGCGATTCGCGATGCCGGCATCGATGCCGCCGACATTGACTACCTGAATGCTCACGGCACCTCTACGCCTGCCGGAGATATCGGCGAAACCCACGGCATCAAACGTGCCTTTGGTGCGGCTGCGAACACGTTGGCCGTCAGCTCGACGAAATCAACGACCGGCCATTTGCTAGGCGCAGCGGGCGCTGTTGAGGCCATATTCTGTGCCCTGGCAATTCGCGACCAGGTGATCCCGCCGACCATCAATCTTGAGAATCAGGATCCCGCGTGCGATCTGGATTACACGCCGAATGTCGCACGCGATGCGAAAGTTCGCACCGCGATTTCAAACTCGTTTGGATTTGGCGGCACGAACGGAAGCCTGATACTTCGAGCGCTTGACTGAGACTTTGCCCGGGATAACCGGACCTGATGAGCTGCGACGGCTCAATCAGACCTTTCCCTCGCGTTACCCATTCCTCCTGCAAAGTACGGCCCGTGGCGGCGCGCTCGGACGCTTCGACATCCTGTTTGCATTTCCCGGTGAGAGCATTGCGCTCGACGCCGCAAGGGGATTGACAGGTCGCTGCGGCAGCCAGCATTCGGAGTTTCTGCCAGCACTGGACGAGTGGTGGGCTGCAGAGCGCACACCACCAACTAAAGGCTATCTGCCTTTTCGCGGTGGATGGTTCCTGTACCTGGGCTACGAGCTCGCTGCCGAAATCGAGCCGAGCCTTTGCCTCGTTGCCGATCCCTTGTTGCCGGTCGCATTCGCAGTACGTTGTCCTGTCGCAGTGATCTTCGACCACGATAGCGGCGTCTGTCACCTGGTTTGCGAAAACGAAAGCGAGCCTGCCAAAGCCCAGCTGGACGCCGACATTGCTGCTTTGGCAGGACAGGATACACAGGCGACAATTCGTTCCGTTGCCGTATCAGAGGACGAGCCGACGCAATACCTGGACGCCGTTCTGGCGGCCAAAAGATACATAGAGGCTGGTGACGTATACCAGGCGAACCTCTCGCGGCAGTGGACGGTGAAGGTCGATGGCGACTTGAGTTCTGAACGCATTTACGCGGCGCTTTGTCGTGCGAATCCGGGCCCCTTCGCCGGAATTGCGCGTTGGCAGGACGTCGCAATTATTTCATCATCGCCAGAACGGCTTTTGAAGATTCGGGACGGCATAGCCTCAACACGGCCGATCGCGGGGACACGACCGAGAGGTGCCAATGACGAGGCTGACAATGATCTGTTGAGCGAACTGTTCGCGCATCCGAAGGAACGCGCGGAACACCTCATGTTGATCGATCTCGAGCGCAACGATCTCGGACGTGTATGCAAAGCCGGCACCGTCGAAGTCGACGAGTTGATGGTCCTGGAGACTTATGCACACGTGCACCACATCGTGTCCAATGTCAGGGGACAGCTGCGCGATGACGTCAGTCCGGGAGCCGCCATTGCCGCCGTGTTTCCGGGCGGCACGATCACTGGCTGCCCGAAAGTACGCTGTATGGAAATCATCGATGAACTTGAAGTCACCGCGCGCGGCGCGTACACGGGTTCATTCGGTTATCTGAACCTTGATGGAAGCCTCGATCTGAATATCCTGATCCGTACCATGGTAAAGCGCGGCAACGAGATTACCTTTCGTGCCGGTGCCGGGATCGTCGCGGATTCGGATCCGCAGGCGGAACTGCAGGAAGCGCGGGCGAAAGCCGAGGGCATGCTGAGGGTGTTTGCCCATGTCTGACTGGTTCGATGCAAAGGGTGCCATCGACGCTGTCGAAATTAGCGAGCGCGGCTTTCAATACGGCGACGGACTATTTGAGACCATTGCTATCCGGGACGGTCAACCGCGGTTGTGGAACTATCATATGGACCGAATGGCCGCCGGTTGCGCGCGCCTCGCGCTGCACAAGCCGGCAGCAGAGGACCTCTGGGCGGGTGTCGAGACTGCTCTGCAGCAGAGTGGGCTTGCCGAAGACCGATGCGTGGTGAAATTGATCCTAACCGCGGGCGCGGGAGAACGCGGCTACGGGCGATCGGCTGTCGATGTGCCGTCGGTCTATTACGGTGTATATACCGCCACGGCAGCGAGCAAAGAATCCTACCGCAACGGTATTGAAACCCTGGTTTGCGCCACACGGCTGGCTATCCATTCGGCGACTGCCGGCATGAAGACCCTGAACCGGCTGGAGCAAGTGTTGGCAAGATCCGAACTGGCCGGCACTGGCATGTTCGAAGGGCTGACGATGGACGCCGAAGGCGAGGTCATCTGCGGTACTATGAGCAACCTGTTCGTTGTGCATGACGGCAGACTCTCGACACCGTCGCTGGCACGTTGTGGCGTAGAGGGTGTCATGCGCAGGCACGTGATTACATCATTGGCAGAGCAGGGTATCCAAACCGACATTCGATCGATCACACTGGCGGATATGAACGACAGCGACGAAATTTTTGTATGTAACAGCCAGTTCGGCGTGCTGCCTGTGCGGCGTTGCATGGAAAAAATATGGCCGGCAGGCACGGTCACAAAAGAGGTCATGGCAATACTTGCCGACTCGGGTATTGCCGAGTGCCGTTTATGAATCGACTTTTCGTTGCCGTCGGGATCCTGCTGCTGATCGGCATTGCCGGACTTTTGACGGTCACGTGGCAGACCAATCGTTTCATGGCAACCCCGCTGGCGGTTTCGGGCGAGGGCATGGCGCTCGATATTCCGGCCGGCAGCTCGTTTTCGACCGTATCCGAGAGCCTGGTTGCTGCGAATCTGATTTCAGGCGATTTCTGGCTGCGACTGTATGTGCGCTGGCATGGCAAGGCAGGCGCAATTCAGGCTGGCCATTACTGGGTGGAGCCGGGCGCAACGCCCTTGTCCCTGCTGGAGCAACTAACCAAGGGCGTGGTGCGCCTGTATGCCTTCACAATCGTCGAAGGATGGAACTACCGCGAGCTCATGAAAGCCCTGCAGGCGAATGACGCGGTGAAAGTGACCATGACGGATGAAGACTGGCCAGCCCTGCTGGAGTCACTGGGAGCCCCGTACAACCACCCTGAGGGTCTGTTTCTCCCGGAAACTTACCGATTTCCGCTCGATACCAGCGACCGGGACGTATTAGCGCAGGCCTATGCTTTGATGCAGGACGTGCTGGCCGAGGAGTGGGAGAGCCGCAGCGCCGACACACCGGTGCATTCTCCGTACGAAGCCCTGATCCTGGCGTCCATCGTTGAGAAGGAAACTGCGCGCGCCGATGAACGACCACGCATAGCCGGCGTTTTCAGCCGCCGCATCGAGCAGCGCATGCGCCTGCAAACCGACCCGACGGTGATTTACGGTATCGGTCCCGCATTCGACGGCAACCTGACGCGCAAGCATTTGACGACAGATACGCCCTACAATACCTACACCCGTCATGGCCTGCCCCCGACGCCAATCGCGATGCCGGGCAGGGCAGCCATTAATGCGGTGCTGAATCCGGCTGCGGGCACAGAGTTGTATTTTGTCGCGACCGGCCTCGGCGATGGTAGCCACCAGTTCTCCACAACCAAAGCCGAGCACGATGCCGCCGTTGCCGAATACCTGCGCCGCTTACGCCAAAAACGACGCGAAGGCGGCTCCTGATGAAGCGAGGGCGTTTCATTACAGTCGAGGGAATCGAGGGTGTCGGCAAGTCCAGCAACATCGATACCCTGGTCGCGCACATTGAGTCCGCCGGCATTGAAGTCCTGACGACGCGTGAACCCGGAGGGACACCGGTGGCCGAGGAGATCCGCAACCTGCTGATGCATCACGGTGACGAAGCTGTTCCGGAAATCGCAGAATTGCTGCTGATGTTCGCGGCCCGCTCGTTTAACGTCAGGAACGTTATCCAGCCCGCTCTGGAGGCTGGCAAGTGGGTAGTTTGCGATCGATTCACTGATTCGAGCCGCGCTTACCAGGGAGGCGGTCGAGGCTTGCCGATGGATATCATCGACCAGTTGGCCGAGTGGGTGCACGGGGACGTCAGACCGGACCTGACCCTGCTTTTGGATGCGCCGGTCCAGGTGGGCATGGCAAGAGCAAACCACAGGGGCTCGCCCGATCGCATCGAGAGTGAGCAGCACGAGTTCTTCGAGCGCGTGCGCGAGTGCTACCTGAACCTGGCCGTCCGCGAGCCGGGGCGCTTTGTCGTTATCGACACGGCACGCAGTCTCGAGGAAGTGCAAGCCGATGTCGGCCGGCTCGCACAGCGTTTGCTTAGCGAGAATTAACATTAATAATCTTTTCCAACTATTTGTTTTATGAACTTAATTTGGCTAAATGAATTCTCGCAATCCTGGCTGGACTGCAGTCGCCAGAATCGGGTGCCACACGCTGTGCTGCTGCTCGGTCCGGTTGGCACCGGCAAACGGGCCGCCGCTGCCTGGATGGCAATGCAGCGACTCCGACCCGACCCCCTCAGCGAGCTGCCAACCTTTCCCTACAAGGTTCTCCAGCATGCGGATCTGCGCTGGATCACCACGCCCGAGGACAAACAAAGCATCGGCATCGAGCAAATTCGCGGTCTGGTCGCCGAACTCTCGCTCACCAGCTACGAGGGCGCAGGCAAGGTCGCTGTCATCGAGCCTGCGAATGCGATGACGGTCAACTCAGCCAACAGCCTATTGAAGACACTGGAGGAGCCACCCGGTGACACTTTGCTGATTCTCGTCGCCGATCGGGTAGGGCATTTGCCCGCGACTATCTTCAGCCGCTGTCAGCGCATCGATTTCCCCGCGCCAGCAGAGGACCTGGCCCTGCAGTGGCTGGATCGGGTGCGCCCCGGGGCCGCCTGGATCGAGGCCTTACGCTCCTCTGGCGGAGCGCCGCTCGCTGCGCTGCAGGCACTTGATGAACTCGACACGCACGCTGCGATGGGGCGCGACTTGCAGGTGCTCGGCAATGGCCAGGGCTCGGCCATCGAGATCGCGGCGCGTTGGGCGAAGCTCGACCCCGGATTTGTCCTGAACTGGTTGTCGCAGCAAGTTCGGCTGGCGGTCCTGGGGCTCTCGACAGGCCGGGACACCGCGCCCGGACTCACAATTGACGATTCTGTGCTACGCCGCATGGACACGCGAAATCTGTTCTGCTATCTAGACATAATCAATCGTCTGCGCGGACAGCCTGGCGGATCATTTAATGTTCAGCTGAGCCTTGAGAGCCTGTTGATCGATTGGGCAAATGGACTGAAGGATTGTGGTCTTACGCCACCCGTTGACGGAATGGAGCTGATGCTGGCCCACCGTAACCCGAGATGAGTACCTTATGAGCAAACCTGGACTACTGACACTGACGATCAAAGACAAGAGCGCCTTGTACCTTGCGTACATGCCATTTGTCATCAACGGTGGGCTCTTTATCCCGACTAACAGCTCTTATCGACTCGGCGACGAGGTCTTCATGCTGCTGAATCTGATGGGCGAGGAAGAAAAAATACCGGTAGCTGGCACGGTCATCTGGATGACACCGAAGGGTGCACAGGGCAAGCGCACTGCGGGTATCGGCGTACAGTTCTCCGACCAGGACCAGGGCAACACCCAAAAGAAGATCGAAACCTATCTCGCCGGCGCTCTGGGTGGCGACAAGCCCACGCACACAATGTAATCAATCAGACGGGGATCGGCTCAGGCAGTATCGCGGCTGATTCCGCCTCGCAGCACATAGGCCTGGTAACCACGTTCGCTCAATATGTAGGCTCCCGCCGAACTGCGTCGTCCTGTATCACAACAGACGATGTACCTCTTTTTGGGGTCCAGGGTATTTATCTTCAGGCGAATGAAGTAAAGCGGAATGTTCAGGGCTTTGTCGAGATGCTGGTTTTCAAATTCGCTCGGCAATCTCACATCCAGCCACTGTCCTCCGGCTCGAATGATGTCTTCCGCTTCGGCCATCGATACCCAGTCGAGCATCGGCTCGTTCAAAAGCTTCTTGAAGTCGTCTTTGCCCAGGCGCATCACAGCGCCGTCACTTCGCATGGTAACAGTGGCGTTGCGCTTCGCGTCCGATATCAGGGCTTCTTCGCCAAACGTATCGCCAACTGAAAGTTCGGCCAGTTTGATCCCTTCCTTGCTCAGCGGAGTCTCACGCGTAACGAGTGCTGTGCCGCGAATCAAGACGTAGAAATAGTCTCCTTCGGCGCCTTGCTTCAGGATCACGTCACCAGTTCGGTAATTGATCTGCTGCATGCGCATAAAGATCGCCTGGATGTTCGCCGGCGGAATCTTGTGAAATGCTTTGGTCTGTAACAGCATCGTCATCCAGTCTTCACTGGATTGGTCGGATTTCCCAGCCAGTTCAGATACTTCGTAAGTACCGGTCTGGTCCCAGGTCAACATGACGTCGAGCAGGTCGCTATCGATCGAAATAAACTGCACGCGATCCCTTGCTCGACCCGATACGCGACGGGGAAAAACCGGTGCAATCGGATTGCGCGACATCTCGCTGCCACCCTGGACAGTGCCGATAACCTTGCCGTTGTCGATCAATTCAAGAATGCCGGACACGACGTACAGGGTCCGTTTTTCGGTGTCACCTTCCTTGAACAATAATTGCCCCGGCGACATCTCGCGTATTTGCACCTTGCGCGCGAGCGCGGCAAGGTTGTCTCGCTTCAGTCCGTCTAGCGGAGAAAATCCTCTGAGCAGCTCTGTGCTTACCTGCTCACTGGCCATTATTCATCCTGTTTTCACTCGTGTTTCGCTCATGGGGCGGCAGAGCCCCGTCAGTTAAGTATTCTACCGTTAATTCAAAGACTTCGGATACCGCATAATGCGCGCATCGTGAAGCGGCGCACAGTTTGTCCGATCCCCCGAGTCCGGGTGAGACTTTGATCACAGGCCGATCCACCCACTGTGTGGCTGAAAGCGTTCGCCGTGGGCTTCTGCCAGTTCCTTCAGACGCATGATCAGTGCAGTTGTGCCACGTTCTCTTGCGTAATTCAGAGGACCACCCCGGAAAGGCGCGAAGCCAGTCCCGAAAATCACTCCCGCATCGAGCAGATCGGCATCCGCAACAACATTCTCATGCAGGCAGGCTACCGCTTCGTTCACCATGGACAGGATCAGGCGATCTTCAATGTCTGCTTTTGAATGGGCTGACGAGCTATTCGGGCCGTGATGCTCCTTGACGGCTTTGCCATCCTTCCAGGCGTAGAAGCCCTGGCCGGACTTGCGACCCAACAGCCCTTTATCGACCATGGCCTGCAGTGCGGCGGGCACGGGCCGGTCCATTGCCGCTCCCAATACCTTCGACACATGCAGCGCGACATCCAGGCCGACACTGTCCGCCAGCTCGACGGGGCCCATCGGCATTCCGAACGCAACCGCAACGGAGTCTATCTTTGCCAGCGGCACGCCTTCCTCAGCGAGATGCATCGCCTCGCCCATGTACGGTGCCAGGATCCTGTTGACGACAAATCCCGGCGAGCTTCTGCATTCCAGCGGCAATTTGGATATGCCCTTGGTAAAGGCAAACCCGATGTCCAATGCGCTTTGCTCGGTATCCTCGCAGCGGATGATCTCGACCAGCGGTAACATCGCGACCGGGTTGAAAAAGTGCAAGCCAATGAAACGCTTTGGCTCGCGCAATACCGTGCGCAATTCTTCCAGCCGAATGCTGGACGTATTGGTGGCAAGCAGCGCTCCGGGTTTCATCTTTTCCTGCAGGGCTTCGTAAAGTGCCTGCTTGGCTTCAAGGTTTTCGTAAATTGCCTCGATAACCAGATCCGCTTCGCGCGCGCCGGCACCTTCGACATCGGAGCGCAATCGTTCTGACGTCGCGGCTCGCTCAGCATCGTCCCTAACGCGTTTGGCAAACAGTTTTGCAGCGCGCTCCATCGCCGGGTCGATGTATTTTTGCTCGCGATCCTGCAACGTGACCGTGTGACCGCGGAGCGCGCACCAGGCAGCGATATCGCCACCCATGACGCCAGCACCGACGACGTGCACATGCTGCAGAGGCGCGTCGGTCTTTTGTCCCTGTCCTTTCAGACGATTTTGCAGAAAGAAGACCCTGACGAGGTTTCTGGACGTACTCGAAACCATCAGGTTCGCAAAACTACTGGCCTCAACCTCATATCCTGTAGTGGAAGAAGCGCCGTCGGCGACCCAGTTCCTGACCATCGCATAGGGCGCCGGATAATGATCTTCACGCGCTTTCTGTCGCACCTGCTTCAACAAGGCTTTTCCCAGTAACGGGCGGAGCGGGGCGAGACCCAACACGCGATCGAGCAGCGGCGCACGCTGTTTCGGCGGAGACGCAAGCAATAGGGCCCTGGCGTCGTCGCGCCATTTATCTTCGCTAGTGATCTTGTCAACGAGTCCAATGGCTCTCGCTTTCGCGGGAGCAACGGGCGCACCCGTTAACATCAATTGCATACCGGCGCGCACGCCACAGGTCTGAATCACCCTGACTGTGCCACCGAAACCCGGGTGCAAACCCAGATTGACTTCCGGCAGGCCGAGAATTTTCTTTTTTCCATCGAGCACGATCCGGTAGTCACAAGCCAACGACAGCTCAAGACCGCCGCCGAGACAGAAACCGTTGATGACGGCGACGGTAGGACAAGCCAGGTCCGCCATTCTGTCCATCAGCTGCTGGCCCAATCGAACTACCTCGCGAGCACGTTCGACTGTGTCGACTTTTACGAACTCCTTGATGTCGGCGCCCATTACAAAGCTTCTGTCTTTGCCAGACCATAGAACCAAACCTGCAGGTGCAGTCCGGGTCAGCGGCTCCAGTATCTCGTTTAACTCGTAAAGAATTTCTGAGGAAAGCACATTCACTTTGGAATCTGCTGTGTCCAGGCATAACCAAATTACGCCCTTGTCGTCTGTTTCAGTTTTCCAGTGTTGCATCGTCATCTCGGTTCGAAATCACAAATTATGGGTAAGTGGTCGGACAAGCGCACGTTCGGAACTTCAAATCCGGTTACGTCGATGCCGTCCTGAAATAGCACAAAGTCGAGCTCCTTACGGGGCGACCGGCTAGGGTAGGTGGGCAGACTGTCTTTATTGGCAGAGGTCAGACCCGCTGCCTTCATGAACAGGTAGATTTCGTTCTCTCCCCAGAACGTGTTGAAGTCCCCCGCAACGACAACCGGTTTCTCGGTCTTCATGATGAGGTCGTAGAGAGCCCGCAATTGCAGATGGCGGTGGCGGTATTTCAACGACAGGTGCACCAGGAAAATCGCGTAGTGTTTCATCTCCAGTTCGATAATCAGGCGCTTGATGCCTGTATCAAAATAGTGGAATTTTTCACCGTGGACACGGCGGGCCGCCATGAAGGCGTTGCCCTGTTTACGAACTATCGGCAACAATTTGTTGAATGATTTTTCGCCGTACTTCGTTTCGTAAGACGTGTTCATGCCGAGATCGGCCGCCAGTTTCTCGGCCTGGTTCACATTACGGCTGCGTATGGAACCCGTATCCACCTCGATAAGGCCGACTATGTCCGGGTCGACGGACTTGATAAACCGGGTGATGTCGGGGAGCACCGACTGATTGCCGAGCACATAACCCGCGCCCGGCAAGGGCATATGCATGCTGGCGCCGCCGCCGACGGCATATCGAATGTTGTATAGAAGGAGGCGCATGCGTTGCATACGATACCGAAACAGCCCCAACAGTGCTACGCGCGCGTGCGACGTTTTTTTTGGCTAAACTACGGTCATTACGGATAGAGGAGCCGCTAGTGTCCGAGAACAACCCGATCACTGTCTTCGCCTCGCACGCGTTTGACGAGAGCGACGATTACCTGCGCTTGTTCGAATTTCTCGAAGGCGTGGCAGGTTTCTACTACCTCAATGTCAGCAAGCCCGAAAATATTCCGATGACGGGTGGCTTGCAGGCCATCAAGGACGAGTTAATCGAACAAATAAAAGCCGCGGAGGCGATTTTTGTCTTGTCCAGCACCTACGAACAGCGGCCCGACATCGTCCGATTCATCATGGATGTCGCCGAAGCGAACAAAAAGGGCATGATTGCGGTCAAGCCTTTCGGCGTATCCGCCGAGATACCGAAAGAACTTCAGGAACGCTGCCAGGAACAGATTCAATGGAATGACCGGGAACTGGCCGATGCCCTGCGACGTCAGGCGCGTGGCGAGGATACGGCTCGGTGGGAGGTTCTCGACTTTCCCGGCTTCGATGCGGACGGGCCCACCGATTAGGCCAGTTGTGATCGCGCACCGAGGTGCGTCCGGCTACTTGCCGGAACACACCCTCCAGGCGAAAGCCCTCGCGTACAGTATGGGTGCCGATTACCTGGAGCAGGATGTCGTAGCCACGAAAGACGAGCAGCTCGTCGTATTACACGACATACATCTGGATCGAGTGACTGACGTTGCCCGGCATTTTCCCGGCCGACAACGCAGCGACGGACGATACTATGTTCGAGACTTTTCCCTGGATGAGATTCGTCTGCTAGAGGTGCACGATCGAACAAACGCCGACGGATCGCTGGTTTACCCAAAGCGACCAAAGTCAGTCAGCGAGGAATATCGTGTGCACACGTTTTCGGAAGAACTGGCATATATCGCTGAGCTGCAGGCGAATTTTGGACGTCCCGTCGGCGTGTATGCAGAAATAAAGAGCCCGGCCTGGCACAGGCAGGAGGGTATCGATATCACGCCGCTTTTTCTCAGCGCACTTAGCGAGCACGGATACGAAGCACATGCTGATCCCGTCTACGTGCAATGCTTTGATGACGAGGAACTTCGGCGTGTTCGCGAGGTACATAATTCTGCCCTGAAACTGGTGCAATTAATCGGTGACAACCGCTGGGGTGAAGCCGCCACAGATTTCGATGAGCTGCGTACCGCCGAAGGTCTCAGGCGCCTGGCCCGAACGGTCGATGGCATCGGGCCGTGGGTCAATTTTTTGTACCGCATCGACCGCGACCAGCGTATCGAAGACTCCGGCCTGGTGTCGGCGGCGCATCAGCAAGGCCTGGCTGTGCATCCGTTTACTTTTCGGGACGACGACCTGCCGCCGGGATTCGGCAGTTTTGCCGAGCTCATGCAGTTCGCTGTCGATGAGCTTTCGGTCGACGGATTGTTTACTGATTTCCCGGATCTCGCGGTGGGCCACCATGGCCAAGCAGCGACCTGATCGACATATCCGGATTGAGGCCCGGCCGGAAGGCTACGCAGGTCGATTTCAGGCAATGGGAAGCCCCTGTGAGGTCCTGACCGAAGCGCCGTCAGCCAAGAGTGCTGAGGACCTCACCACGCAGGTCGCAACCGAAGCCTGGCGCCTGGAGGACAAGTACAGCCGGTACATCAGCGGCAATGTAATCGACCAAATCAATTCCGCCCGGGGCCGACCAGTTGAAGTGGATGAGGAAACGGCACAGCTACTTGATTTTTCGGTGACCGTATACCGATTAAGTAATGGCGCTTTCGACATCACGTCCGGGGTTCTGCGCCGCGCATGGAAGTTCGATGGCAGCGACAAGGTTCCCGACGCCGAATCGGTCCGCGGTCTGCTCGCCAGCATCGGCTGGGACAAGTGTGAGTGGCAGTCGCCCATCCTCAAACTGCGGGCCGACATGGAGATCGATCTTGGTGGCATTGGCAAAGAGTACGCCGTCGATCGAGCGATCCTGTTATTGCGCAACGCTGGGAATACGCCCTGCCTCGTGAATTTCGGCGGTGACCTCGCAGTCACGGGGCCGCCCGGACGCAGGCAGGCATGGGGCATCGGTATCGAGGGCAGCGACTCTGGTTCGGCCGAGAAACTGATCCAGTTGCGGCAGGGCGGAGTTGCGACCAGCGGAGACGCCCGGCGATTCCTGCTTCGGGACGGTGTGCGTTATGGGCATGTGCTCGATCCCAGGACCGGCTGGCCGGTTGTTGACGCACCGTCGTCGGTTACAGTGGCGGCCGACACCTGTACCCAGGCCGGCATGCTGGCAACCCTTGCGATGCTGAGAGGCCCATCGGCCGAAACCTTTCTTGAGGGTCAGGCGGAAAAGTATTGGTGCCGGCGGCACAACAGTATTTAGCAAAAACCCTTACAAAAAGTTTATAACCGATTGTTTTTTATGTGTTTGTGTGTTTATTGCGTTTTAAGCGTCAGGCCTTTATGGTCATAGCAGCAGTTATTTATGCTTGGCAGGAGTGAGAACTCCGTCCTTTATTGAGCATCCAATTCAA
>JAOUNH010000199.1 GCA_029881055.1 Gammaproteobacteria bacterium | reverse complement strand
AATCCGTACCAACAGTCAGCAGCCGCTTGCCCGTTCGCCGCAGCCCGGTACCGGTTTTCAGCTCGGCATCGGTATGACGAACATCGATTAACTGGCAGTTGTTACGGGCGGCCGCGGCCCGCACTGGCTCTATGTTTGAGAGTCGCTGGTGCATGCCGCTCGCGACATCGTAGCCAGACTCCAGCGCCTCGAGGACCAGGGGTAGCCAATGTGCCGCGATCGTGCCACCACTGTTGTTCATCGCAACAACCAGGGTCCTGGCACCGCGCTCTTTGGCCTCGGCGAGCGTCAACCTCGGTACGCCCAGCGTAACGGTGCAGTCCGGCAGTGCGATCTCTCCGACACAGAGTTCGGGCCGCCAGTCGACAATGCTCTTGGCGATTTTGAGCGACAAAATTTCTTTGGCGTCTGCAAGATAAAGCAGGTATGGCGTTCGCAAGTTCATGTGCACCCTGGTCAACTCCTTTGGACGAAGGAGGCGCATTATACTGACTGTTGCCGCCGTTTCCCGATTCTTAATTTCTACTCCCAGGTGGTATCGTTGGCCGAATGTCTGAACCCACAAAACCCAAGAGACTCAGTCCAGGCGCGCGGATCGGCATCGTTAACCCTGCCTACTGGCTGGAACCGGAAAGACAAAAACGCGCCGTCTCGGTATTCGAAAACCTCGGTTACGAGCTCGTCCTCGGCAAAAGTACGACACTCCGGCAGGATATTTACGCCGGCGCACCGGAAGACCGGGCCGCCGACATCAACGCGATGTTCGCGGATGCGTCGATCGATGCGATCGTCTGTGCCCGCGGCGGCTACGGCGGCAACCGAGTCTGGCCCCTCCTCGACTACGAGGCTATTCGTGCAAATCCGAAAATCTTTGTTGGCTTCAGCGACACGACCGGCATGCTGACATCGATCGCGCAACGCACGGGCCTGGTCACCTTTCACGGGCCCATGCTGACCACCTATGGCAAGCAGACGATCGACTACAACCTCGAAACCTTTCAAAACATCCTGTCCGGGCAGAGCAACGTCGAGATTCGCTCACCCGAGGCCTGCCGGGCACGGACGCTGAAGCCCGGCCAAGCGCGGGGTCCGCTCTGGGGCGGCAACCTCACGCTGGTCAACACGCGACTTGGAACTCCCGAGCAGATTGATACTAAAGGCGCCATCCTGTTTCTCGAAGACGTCGGCGAAGACCTCTACAAGTTCGATCGCATGATGGTGCACCTGAGGGAGAGCGGCAGCCTCGATCACATTCGCGGACTGATCGTCGGCGAAATGCTGGAGATGAGCGACACCGAGGTCCCTTTTGGCAAGAACACTGACGAGATCGTCATGGACGTCTGCGGCGACCTCGATATCCCGATTGTCAGCAACTTCCCCTGCGGACACGGCGACTACCAGGCGACGCTGCCTGTCTCACACGAAATCGAGCTCAATGCGCTTGATGACGATCCCTGTATCCGGATCCCCGATTCACCGGTGGCCTGAGCGGCCAGCGGCAAGGAGTACCTATGCTTAATTACATCTGGTTCGGCATGATGGCTATCGGCGTCGCTGCCGGCATCTACAACAACAAAATCGATGCCGTCACAAACGCCGCGATTGACATGGCGAAGGTATCCGTGGAAATCGCCATTGGCCTGATCGGCATCATGGCCTTGTGGCTTGGCATCATGAAGATTGCCGAAGCATCGGGACTCATCCGGATCATCGCGAAAGGATTGCGTCCCATCACGATACGCCTGTTTCCGGATGTGCCCGCCGATCATCCTGCAATCGGTTCCATCGTGCTGAATATGTCGGCGAATATACTGGGCCTGGGTAATGCGGCAACGCCGCTCGGCCTTAAAGCGATGGAGGAGCTGCAGGAACTCAACGAGCAAAAAGACACTGCGACCAACTCCATGGTCATGTTCCTCGCCATCAATACGTCCAGCGTGCAACTCATCCTGCCGGCGACCGTCGTTGCACTGATGGGTGCGAGCGCCAGCGAAATTTTCGTCACCACCATTCTCGCGACCTTGTGCTCAACCATCGCCGCAATTGCGGCGGTGAAGTTCCTCGAGAAGCGCAAGCGTTTTGCCGTAGCGCCCGACGCTCCGCAGCAGGAGAAGAATAATGGTTGATCTTATAGTCGGCAGTCTGAATAGCGTCGCGAAATACATTATTCCCACCCTGCTGGTTGGAATTCCGTTTTACGCCCTGTCCGTGAAGAAGGTTCCGGTTTACGAGGTTTTTGTTGTCGGCGCAAAAGACGGATTCACGATCGCGATCAGGATCATTCCGTACCTGGTCGCGATCCTTGTCGCCGTCGGCATGTTCCGGGCCTCCGGCGCACTCGATATGCTTTTGAACCTGCTTGCGCCGCTGCTGAACTTTGTCGGTTTCCCGGCCGAGAACCTGCCGCTCGCATTGATGCGCCCATTGTCTGGCAGCGGCTCGCTCGGTCTGCTTACCGACCTCGTCAATGAACACGGAGCCGACTCACTGACCGCGAAGATCGGCGCGACCATGTACGGTTCGTCGGAAACAACCTTCTACGTGCTGGCCGTCTACTTCGGCTCGGTCGGCGTCATTCGCAGCCGGCACGCCATTCCCGCCGGACTGTTTGCAGACGCGGTCGGCGCGATCAGCGCCGTGTTCTTCTGCAAATTGCTGCTTGCCTAGGTTCGACAGGCAGCTAGGAATAGATTCGGGGAACCCGGGACGATACGCCGGTCAGCAGTTGATAGCCGATAGTCCCCGCCGCCGCGGCTACCTCATTCACTGCGATCCCGGTGCCCCAGAGTTCGACGATGTCGCCGACGGCGGCATCATCATGCTCCGTGAGATCGACGGTAATCGCATCCATGGAGACCGTACCCGCCAGGGGCGCAGGTTTGCCGTTGACCAGGGTCGGTGTGCCATTCGGCGCGTGGCGCGGATAGCCATCGGCGTAGCCGATCGCGACGGTGCCAATGATCGATGGCCGTTGCGCCGTCCAGCGCGCGCTGTAGCCCACCGACTCGCCGGTCGGCACGGCACGAATCGCGATGATCTCGGAGCGCAGGGTCATAGCGGCTTGCAGCGGGCGCGCCGTTGCAACGTCGACAAGGAATGGCGAACAGCCATAAAGCATGTAGCCCGGTCGATTCCACTCCGCATGACTTTTGGGCCAGGCGAGGATACCGGCCGAATTTGCGATGCTGCGTGGCAGATCGAATTCCGATGTCGCGGCTTTGAAGAATTCGAGTTGTTGTTGTGTCGTACCGCTGTCCGGGTCATCGGCGCCGGCGAAGTGCGTACAGGCGACCTGCACTTCGATGCCGGCCGCCTCAAGTCTCTTATACGCTTTGGCGAAATCGCCTGGCGTCAGGCCGAGACGGTGCATGCCACTGTCAAGTTTCAGCCACACCGGAACCGACACCCTGGCTGCGAGCAGGTTTTCGACCTGATCCAAAGAGTGCACGACGAGCGTCAGGTGCCTGGACGCGGCCATCTTGCACGCCGCTGACGTCGTCACGCCCTGTAACACGAGCAGGGCATTGTCGATCCCGGCTCTGCGCAACTCGAGTGCCTCATCGACAGTTGCAACTGCGAAAGCGGGCGCAACATCCTGCAGCGCCTCGGCAACGCGCAGCATGCCATGGCCGTAGGCGTCTGCCTTGATGACGGCGATAGTCTTCGACTGCGGCGCCAGCGAACAGGCGAGCGCGAAATTGGCCCGAATCGCCTCCAGGTTGATACACGCCTCAGTCTTGCGATGCACGGCTAGTCGTCCTCGACACGCCGCAGATCAAGGTCACTCAAGTCCCAGTCGGAGTCGTCCCAAACCGGCACGAGTTCCATGCGGCCGCTGTAACCGGCCTCGTCGATCTCGAATTTGACCCACGCATCAGCTTCGAGCGTTCTGTCGGTCCAGTAGGCATAGAAGGTGTTGTCTTCGAATGGCCATAACCGTCCCTGCATGGTCGGCGATTTTGCGGACGCAAACCACAACTCGTCGCCGCGCATTTCTATCGAGACGTCACCAAACCAGGCATCGCGGTACAGTCCCGCGTAACTATCGTGCGGCGCCAACACGCTGCCGTGCCGAAAATCCGGATCGGCCGTTACGATTTCCGGCTCGTCGGTCGTTTCCGGCTCCACCTCGCGGGCAAACCGGGCTACCCAGTCGACATCATCGCTACCCATGTACGCCTTGACGATGCCCTGCGCTATCGCCTCACGCGCGCTGCTGGACGACGCGTTGAGCAAGATGACAACACCGAGATCGAGTTCCGGAACCAGGATCACGTGTGCACGAAATCCGGTATAGCTACCGGTATGCGACACATGCTTGTAACCCAGCACATCTGCAAGCCGCCAACCGAGTGCATACGCTTTGAAGTGGGTGCGGTCGCGCTCGTACGCCTCGGTGTCGACACCGAGTATCGTTTGTGGGCTCCACATGATGCGGCTCTGTTGTTCGCTGAACAGTACCGACCCGTCGGGAAGCTCGCCGTGCGCAAGTTGCAGGCGAGTCCACTTCAGCATGTCCTGCAAGCTGCATCGCACGCCGCCAGCGGCGGCAGCGACATCAACTTCGGCGCTGGCGCGATTACGATCCACGACTTGCAGCTCGCCTTCGATGATGGCGTGCGGCGCCGCGAGATTCTGCATTTGCGACTCGGGAATACGGCCGGCGAAGCAACGCGTCGCACCGAGCTTGCCGAGAATGCGCTCGTCGACAAAATCCTCCCATGCCATACCCGTCACGGCCGGGACCAGCTCGCCACCGACGATGTAT
>JAOUNH010000198.1 GCA_029881055.1 Gammaproteobacteria bacterium | reverse complement strand
CTTTGCTGGACAAGAACTATCATGCACCCACGACCTACTTCCCGTTGCTGGTTCCCGAGTGTTTGTTGATCGAACCGACCGAGACAGAGAGCAAGGAAACGCTGGATAACTTCGTTGTGGCGATGATAGAAATCGCGACGGCGGCGAAAGCGGGTACACAGTTCAAGGACGCGCCGTATACGATGCCGGTCCGCCGCCTCGACGATGTCAAGGCTGCCCGACAGCTGGATCTGGCCTACAGACCCGAGGAAACGTGATCTTGGTAGTCGCGCGATTCATCTGATTTTGTTGAAATAGTGAACCGCTGGCCCTCCGTGCAGTCGAGATAGGTATCGCGGGGTATTCGACCCGGCGACCTACCCAAATTTAACCAGGAAAACTATGAGAAAGGTCAGGATTCTTTTGGCAGCTTCACTGCTGCTACCCAGCCTCGCGACATTGGCGGCCGAAGACACCGCGTGGACCCAGACACTGGAGCGCATCGCTTCCGGCGTCGTGTCGATACGCATAGACAGTACGCGGGCCTTCGACACGGAATGGAATTCTTCCTCGCAGGCGACAGGTTTTGTTGTCGACGCCAAGCGTGGAATCATCCTGACCAACCGGCACGTCGTGGCGCCGGGCCCCGTTATCGCCGAGGCGATATTCCAGAATAATGAAGAAGTCCGGCTGACACCGATTTACCGTGATCCCGTACACGATTTTGGCTTCTTCCGATACGAGCCCGCGGACCTCAAGTACATCAGCCCGGCTGAATTACCGCTGGCACCGGACGGCGCTGGCATAGGCAAGGAAATCCGTGTTGTTGGGAACGATGCCGGTGAGCAACTATCGATCCTGGCGGGCACGATCGCACGACTGGATCGACAGGCGCCTGTTTACGGTCGGGGACAGTACAACGATTTCAATACTTTCTACTACCAGGCGGCATCGAGCACCTCCGGCGGTTCCTCGGGATCTCCCGTGATCAATATTAACGGCGAAGTCGTTGCGCTGAACGCCGGCGGCAACAACTCCGCCGCGAGCAGTTTCTTTCTGCCGCTTTACCGCATCGATCGTGCGCTGAAGGAATTGCAGCAAGGAAATCCTGTCGCACGCGGTACCTTGCAGACGACGTTCGAGAGTAAACCTTTCGACGAATTACGCCGACTGGGACTGACGCCGGAATCCGAGCGCGTGGCGCGCGAGAAAAGCGCCAAGCAGACGAGCATGCTGGCGGTGCAGCAGGTCATCCCGGAGTCTCCCGCGGCCGGTAAAATGGCGCCGGGCGACATTCTGATCCGGGTCAACGGCGAGCTCGTCACTGAGTTCATACCCCTGGAATCCATACTCGACAGCCACGTCGGCAAGGAAATCGAACTCGAACTCGAACGGGGTGGACAGCGCGTTGTCAGCGTGATTCGGGTCGACGACCTGCATGCGATCACGCCGGATGAATACCTGCAGTTTGGCGACGGAACGGTGAACAGGCTTTCGTATCAACAGGCCCGGTATTACAACCTTCCGGCCTCAGGCGTGTACGTCGCCAATCCCGGATACCTGTTATCGAAATCGGCGATACCACGCGGCGCCGTCATCATCGAGATGGACGGAGAACCCATCGCTGACCTGGATGACTTCGAAGCGGCGCTGAATCAGCTTGCCGACGGCGAGCGCGCAAAGGTGCGTTACGTCGACATGGAAAACCCGCAGAATTCGGTCGTCCGATTGCTGGAGATGGACCGCACCTGGTTTCCAGCCGAGCGCTGCAAACGCGATGACACGCTTGGATTATGGCCGTGCCGGCCATTGGCCGACGGTGCCGAACCTGCGCCGGCAGAAGTGGGTAGCACGCGACTCAATCATTACGATGACCCTCGGGTCAGCGCCATTGCTCCATCGTTGGTTCTCGTGACATTTGACCTGCCGTACACATTGTCCGGCGTATCCGAGCGGCATTATTACGGAACGGGAATCATCGTCGACAAGGAACGCGGTTATGTTGTCGTTGATCGCAATACAGTGCCAATCGCGATCGGTGATGTGAAGATCACTTTTGCGGGGTCGCTCGAGGTTGACGGCAAGATCGAACAATTGCATCCGCTGCATAATTTCGCGATGGTCTCCTACGATCCAAAGAGTATCGGCGATACTCCGGTCAAGTCCGCGGTGCTCAATACGACGCCGCTGCAGCCGGGTGACGATGTCTGGGTAGTCGGAATCAAGGGCGATCACCAGCTCGTGCATCAACAGAGTACGGTGTCATCCGTCGACCCGCTGGTATTGCCGTTGTCGAAGACGCTGCGCTTTCGGGACTCAAACATCGAAGGCATCGACCTCGTGACAGCGCCGTCGGACTTCGATGGCGTTCTGGTCGATAAGAAGGGCCGCGTTTTAGCGAGCTGGTCAAGCTTCGTAATGCAATCGGGCGGTGATTCGGCGCAGTTCAATCGTGGCGTCAGTAGCGAAGTCATTAAGCAGTTCCTGGATACCGTGCGGGATGGCAAGCCGTTTTACTCACTTGAAGCGGAGTTCGTCTATGCGCCGTTGTTCGCCGCGCGCAAGATGGGTGTTGACGAAGAATGGATTGCTCGCCTCGAGAAGAACAACCCGCAGCGGCGCAGAGCGCTTAGTATCATAAGGCTGGTTGCCGATACCGCGGCGGCCAGGATGCTGAAGAATGGCGATTTGTTGCTCGCGGTCGACGGCAAGGTAGTGACGTCTTACAGCGATCTTGAAAAGGCCGTGCAAAAACCTGAGGTGGTCGTCACGGTCTGGCGAAATGACAAGGAACTTGAGTTCACCATTCAAACAGCAGCGTTGAGCGGGCGAGGGATAGACCGGGCCGTATCCTGGGCCGGTGCATTGTTGCAGGACCCGCACCGTGCGATGGCGGCGCAGCGTGGCATTGCCACGGATGGCGTTTATGTAGCGTATTTCAGCTACGGCTCACCGGCGACGCGTTACGGCCTCTGGGCCGGACGCCGTATACTTGAGGTGAACGAGACGCCGACGCCGGATTTGCAGGCGTTTATCGACGTCGTGAAGAATATCGAGCACCGGGAGTCGGTGCGGCTGAAGACCATCACCTGGAATGGGACAGCCGAAGTCATTACATTAAAGCTGGATAACGAGTATTGGCCTGCTTATGAAATTCGCCGTAAAGATAATGGCTGGATGCGTCTGGACCTTGGGTCGTAGCGCCGTAATCGCGGCGCTGGCGTTCCTCTGTGTCGGAGCCTCCTCCGCCCAGACCCTGTACAAGTATCGCGGTGACGACGGCGAGTGGATTTACACGGACCGCAAGCCGGCGGCGGCGAAGAGCGTCGAAATCCGGCAGCTGGAATCGACGTTTGTAGCGCCGCAGTTTTCGGTTTCCCACGACATGCTTGGCAGGACGATCGAGTTTTTTGCGCACAACGATTTTTACGCGCCGATCGAAGTGCGCCTCGAGTTCCTCGAAATCACAGGCGTGGAGTATCCGCACCCGGACCAGGTCTTGCGCTGGGTCATCGACCCCCGCAGCGACCAGCTATTGCTGAACCTCGATATCCTGGAAGGAGCCGCCGCACCTCACGTGGAGGTGCAGTACGAATACCTGCCGGGCGACCCGACTGCGCCGCACAGGCCGGACGTGCAATACCTCGTACCTTATGCAGCCGGGCGCGATTTCCCGGTTACACAGGCGTATCCGGACGCCTACACGCACCAGTCGCTGGACAGTGTCTACGCCGTTGACATCGCAATGCCCGTTGGCACCAACGTCCTGGCGGCCCGGAGTGGCACCGTTTTCGAAGTTGCGTCGGACAATTATCGTGGTGGGCTGGATATGTTGCGCGATAGCGAAAATGCCAATGTCGTTCGCATTGTTCACGATGACGGGACGCTGGCCGTGTATGCGCACCTGAACTGGAATTCCATTCGCGTGAAACCCGGCGACCGTGTCAAAGCGGGGCAGTACATTGCAGATTCCGGCAACACCGGGTTTACGAGTGGGCCCCACCTGCATTTTGCTGTGCAGCGAAATGCAGGTCTGAAAATTGAATCGCTGCCAGTCGTGTTCAAGGGGGCCGGTTCGGGTGGCGTCGTGCCGGCTACCGGTAGTTTACTGACCGCTTACCCATGAACTTTCTCGCTTCCCCTCTGGGTGTACTACTGATCCTTGCGATCGTCGCTATCGCGGCCATCAGTTTTCAGCCTGCCAAATACGTCGGCATCTGGCGCGAAGTCGCCAGGTTTTACGAAACCGAAAGGCGACCGTCGTCCACACCGTTTCGTGGCGAGGAAATCTCGCTGGGCTTGCACGAATTTGCCCGCATAGACGCGCAGCTGGACGATGAGGGTTTCTGGATCGTCTACAGCGGGCCGGATCCCAGCAAAGCTCCGCCTTGCGTGCTGATACCCTGGGACTGCATACGGTTCAAACAGGCAACCGAGAGCAGGCACAATTTCCAGATCCGGCTGAAAGATCCGCAGGAGCTCCTGGTGTCGCCCGAACTGGGCGCGGCACTCAAGCGGCGAAGTCTGCGCATGCCGGGCGCGGAGAACAACGAGTGAGCGAATCGTCGCGGCCGCTGCATGTCCTGGTGCTTTGTACCGGCAATTCCTGTCGCAGCATACTCGCCGAGGTTCTGTTCAACGAACTGGGACAAGGGCGGGTTCGAGCGTTCAGTGCAGGCAGCCATCCGGCCGGCGCAGTAAACCCGGCTGCAGTCGCCAAGCTCAGCGAGGAAGGCCATTCGACTGACGGCCTGGAATCGAAATCCTGGGATCGGTTCAGCGCGGCGGAT
>JAOUNH010000197.1 GCA_029881055.1 Gammaproteobacteria bacterium | reverse complement strand
GTTTCGCAACCGGTGATGCGGCAGCGGACGAAGCCCTGCGTTCGGCGTTCACGTTCCAGCATGGCGACAAGACGATCGGAATTTTTTCGCTGACCGCACATGCCGATCATGGCGGTAACGACCGCGCCTATGTCCCGATCGACAAGGATTATCTCGGCATTGCCGAAAGGGTCATCGAGCATTTCGAATCGACCGGCGTCGACGCAATCATCGGCCTTACGCATCTTTACATGCGACAGGACCTGGAACTGGCAAGGCTGCGTGCTCGGCACCCGACGTTTGTTCTGGTTGCAGGCGGCCATGACCACGAGCCCGAGTTCAGCCCGTTGAGCGACGTCTCTGCCGCTGTTATCAAAGGTGCGTCGAATGCGCGCGTAATCTGGGCTGTCGAACTCGAATTCGACGCGGACGGGTTGCCGCACATAACACCAGAGCGCCTGGCGCTCGATACTGGTGTCGCCGGTGACCCGGACTATGCCGTCATCGAAGACCGCTGGCGGGATCGATTGCTCGAAAGGTTTCCGTTCCTCGAGGCGCGCATTGGGACAGCGGCGCTGGCCATGGACGCGCGCGAGGAGATGATTCGTACCACCGAGAGCAGCTGGGGTAATTTCATCGTGGACCAGATGCGCGTGGGCTTCGGTAAGCCGGCTGCGGACCTTGCCTTCATCAATTCCGGCACACTGCGCATCGATGACTTTATCGAGGGCGATATTCTCTTTGAAGACCTCGGCCGTACCTTTGGATTCAGTTCCTTTCTGCGGCACACCACGGTGACCGGCGCCGAGTTCAAGCAGATCATGCAGGCCGGGTACCGGGGCGAGGGTGGCGCGCAGGGCTACTTCCCGCAGGTCTCGGGATTTCGTCTCTGCGTCGATCGGAGCCGCAAAGACGGCGACAGGATAGTGAGCTTGCAGGTACCGGCCGATGGCGGCTGGAGTGAGATCGACGACGAGAAGATGTACAGCCTGGTCGTTCCGGATTTCCTGTATGGCGTCGGTGATGGCTACGAAATACCGAAAGATCGTCAGGCCTCACTGCCGGCATCGGAACTCAAATACCTCGTGCTCGACGCGATATTGGCGGCCACGGCGGAAGGACAGACAGTGGGTGTGGCCGTCGATGCATCGAACCGGCGCTTCCACGAACTGCGGGAAGGCAAGGAACCCTGCTTCCGCTAAATTCTCAGGCAAAAAAAAGGGCGGCCAATGGCCGCCCTTTAGTCTTGCTACGGGGTTCCGACTAGAAGCTGTAGTTGACTCCAAATCGAATCTCGTAAAGTGATGCGGCCGGATTCGGTACGAACGCAGCTGGTTGCTGGAACGAGTTGTACTCATAACGTCCCTGCGCGTCGAAACCGGCGCCGCTAAGAACGACAGCCTGCTGGTAACGCGGGAAGCTCGATTCCTTGAGTATGCCCCAGTCCTCATTAAGCAGATTGCCCAGGTTCTTGATGAGCAAGAAGGCCGACGCTTTGTGGTCACTGTTGAATCCCGGAAATTCCTGCTCGACCTTGAAGTCGAAGCGGGTCCACCACGGTCCCTGCGTGAAGTTGCGCGGAGCGATGCTTCCGCCGTAAGCGCTCAGGCCGGTTGAGTCGAGGAAGCTGAAGAACGCTGCCTGATCAAATCCGGCGCCGAATACGACGTTCGGATCCGACGGTCCGCTCGGTATGTACAACAGGTGCCGGTCGTCGATTCGATCGCCGAAGATGTTTCCAGCATTTTCGTAGGTATAGCTGAATGGACGTCCTTCATTGGCATAACCGTACAGCGTGAACTTCGTCATGTTGTCGCCAAAGAAAGCGCGCCGGAAATTCACCCGCAGCGTGAAGCGTTCCGGAATCAGGTAGTTGGTTGTGGCTGACCCCGGATCATTGGGATCGCTCAAGGCCACCTGCGCGTAGTTCGAGAATGCGACCGAACTGGTCATCGGGTTAACATCATCGGATTCCGTATGGGTGTACGCGAACATCCAGTCGAGACCCCAGTCGTAACCCTTGCTCAGTCCGAGCGTGAAGGTTTCCTGCTCGGTATCACCTCTGACCGTATTGGTCAGTATGTAATCGGAGTTAAAGGCTCGGCTTCCGCAGTTTGGCGAAGTTGGGTCCAAGGTAGTGTAAGTCCCATCGGTATAGCAACCGAAGTCAGCTATTCCATCTCCACGATCGGCGCGATCGATGTTCCGGTACAGCGGACGACCGTCAATCGCCGTTCCGATTCGTTCGAGCGTGGCGTCGACGATAATGGCGGCGTTATCCATCTTGGACAGCTGATAGTCAAAGTCCAGGCGATAGCCGTCACCCAGCTTGCCAGCATCGAAGTTCCACGATCCGCCAATCGCGTACTTCCAGCTTGATGGTGATTCGAAGTCCGGGTCAACTGCGTTAACACCGGCGTTAGGCGATCCGCCGCCGACCTGGTCGACCATAGCCTGCGGAATATCGAGCAGTCCCAAACCACCGCCGGCGTTCGGCAGGCTCACGAGGCCACCGGGATTACCCGGCAGCACCGAGTTACCACCCGTCACATAGTTGCGTCTGGCTTCGACCTGCGTGATGCCGTTGTTCGAATAGTTGTTCGACAACCAGACGTTCGGGTTGCCGCCGGAGTACAGGCCAACACCGCCTCGGAAACTCAGGTCCGGCGAGTAGTCCCAGTTAATACCCAGTCGTGGTTGCAGAAGGTCAACACCGTCAAAATTGTCGGCATTGGTATAGCCGTTGCGGGCGATGAAGTTCGGATTCTCGACCGGCAGGTCGGAACTCGTATACCAGTCGTAACGCAGGCCCGCAACGATGGTCAGATCGCCGGCGACAACTTCGTCCTGAATATACAGACTGTTGATTTCGTAGGCCCAGAGCGCTGCCGCATCGTTGGGGTCATTCGACGGCGCAGCGTTTTCGTAGGTTATATCGTCTGGTGAACCCAACTCGAACTGGTCAATACAGCCGTCCGGATTTGCCGCACTGCAGTATGCACTCGACTCGAACTCAAACTCGCCCTCCGTTTCCTGCACGAACAGGTTGAAAACGTTCAGTTCGTCGCGCTCCCAACCACCGGAAACCGTGTGATTACCCGCGGTATAGGCGGCGGTGAGTTTAAAACCCAGGGTGTCCCAGTCCAAATCGTTGGAATGCCGGGAATCGTCGGCTCCCAGGAACACTGTTGCCGACTGTCCTGTCGGGCCGTAAGTGCGAATCTGCACTTCACCCATAACCGGCTGGCCAGCGACTATACCGCGGCTCAACTGGCGATTGTCGAGTTCGTTTTTCGAAATTCGAAATTCGGTGCTGAAGTTGTCCGTCCAGTTGGAGATCAACTGTGCCACGTGAGAGGTCAGCTCTGCGCCACGCTCGTAGTAATGATCGGAGAACTCGATGGCATTTGAAAAGCCGTCTGCCTCGGCAACGTTAAAGCCGTCATTCCACATGTAGGTGTACGCAGCACGGTGCTGGTCGTTAATGTCCCAGTCGAGGCGCAGCAGGATCTTCTCGTCCTCGACCGGAGCCGTGGACAGGATCGGGCCGACTTCATAGCCGTAGGTGTCCCGCGCAACTTGCGCGATACGATCGAGCTGGGCCTGGGTAACGCCCCCGACCTGTACTGCAGCTGTTGAGTCAACGGTGCCCCTGGCGAAAATTTCAGTGCCGTCGAGTTTCTCGTAGCCCGCGAAAAAGAACAGCTTGTCTTTGAGGATCGGACCGCCGAAAGAAACGCCGTAGCGCTTTTCCTCGAAATCGCCGAGATCGATCTTGCCGCCATTGATGACATCGCCTTTGAAGCTGTCATCGGTGTAGTCGTAAAAGACGGAACCATGGAACTCATTGGTTCCCGATTTGGTTACCGCGTTGATGTTGCAGGCCGTAAAGCCACCGTATTGAACATCAAACGGCGCCATTTCGACAGCGACCGTCTGGATAGCGTCGTAAGGAAATGGCTGGCGTGAGGTCGGGAAGCCATTGCTGTTCAGTCCGAACTGGTCGTTCATGCGCACGCCATCAATCGTGAGACTGTTGAAGCGGGGATGTGCGCCACCGCAATAAATCGCATCACCGCGGTTGCCGCCTTCATCTACGTACATGCGGGAATCGACCTTGACGACGTCGGTTATCGTGCGATTGATCGCCGGTGCATCCTGCAGGTCTTGCAGCGAGAATGTTGCCGAAGGTCCAAGAGCCATCGCGACCGCACCGATCTGCTGCGCGGTGACGACGATCTCTTCAATCGAATCAGTAGAAAGTGCAACCACCATTGTGTAGGTGTCGCCGAGACCGATATTGATATCGGTTACGGTCTGGTCGGCGTGATCCGGCGCCGAAATACTGATCTGGTACGGACCGCCTATGCGCAAGCCGCCCTGCGAGAAAATGCCTGCGCTGTTGGTTGACATGGTTCGGCTGCTGGCCGTTCGTGTGTCCGTCAGGGTTACTTCAGCCCCGGAAATCGGAGAGCCGTCAGGGCCGGTGACAGTACCGCGAATTGAACCGGTCGTTTCCTGTGCGTTTCCTGCAACAGGCACCGCCAGCATCATGACGGCAACAAACGCTGCCAGCACGGATCCTGAGAATCGAGATTTATTAATCATTTTGTATCCCCGCTTTGGAAAAGTGCGAAATCCTAAGGCACGAATGTGACAGAGGTGTTTCACTGATTTGATTTCTGGGTTGTGTACGGGCCTTTCTGTAGCGTTTCACCGGGCTGGTCGTTCACATAAGGGTAGCAAATCTAACAGCGCGAAAATGCTTACGCAATAAGGGTTTGAGCGTGGTTTCGGCGCTTT
>JAOUNH010000196.1 GCA_029881055.1 Gammaproteobacteria bacterium | reverse complement strand
CTGCGTATGGCGGGCTCGTGGACGGCAATGACAGCATACGAAGCCTCGACGCCCGATGGCTTACTACGCTGTCCCTGAACAGTTTCTCGGCCGTCTTGCCATTGAACGCGACACCCTGGATGTGCGGATGTTGCTCAAGGAAAACGTCAAAATCATTCACAACAGCCGTTTCCTGACGGATGTCGGCGTCCATGCTGCCGGGCCGGACCGATGCCTGCAACACGTCCCAGACCGCGACTTCGTGGCGCAAAAGGCATGCGCATCGCTCCTCGTAATTGCCCGCGGCACCGAAAATCTCCCTCATGACCGGCCAGAAGACATTCTGTGGATGCGCGTAATACTCCTTATCTAACAAGGACTTACGACTCGGCAGACTGCCCAGCACGAGGACGCGCGCCGAATCATTCGCGATCGGCGGAAAGCCTACAGACTTTTCCATTAAGCAAGTTCGCCTGCAAAAGTGTGCCGCGAAATCTCTTCGCAATTGACCTCGGTGAAGGTGCGAATCTTCGTGCGCATTTCAGTCGCTGTCATTCGCCACACCAGGATTCAGCCCAGCCGTGTTCCGCCACTCTGTTTCAGGATGCGGTGCGCAAGCGTCTCCATATCGCCCGTATGCCGATTGCGCTTGGCAGGATCGTCGGCCGTAACGTTCATCGCCCGAACCACCTTGCGACGCAATTGCCCCTGCGTATCGATGTCGAAATCAATTACGTTCAGACAGCAGGTCGCCTGGTCCAGCAGGCCGAAAGCCGAACAGCCGATGCCGGTTACCCAGCCGAGCACCGCCGCATTCGTTGCACCGTGTGCGAAGACTGCGAGGTCATGCCATGAGTCGTCCGCCAGCGTTCCTTCGATCGCTTTCTGAATTCGCAAATAGAAATCACTGTAGCGTTCACCGCCCAGAAACCGCGCTTCTACGTCGTCTGCCCTGAAGTGCGAAAACGCAACGTCAGCGATGACATCGTAGGGCTCTGGCGCCGCACCCCGCAATTGCTGTATTTCGACGTAGCCGGCATCGATCTCAAGCGGAATGCCACGGCTGCCGAGCACAAGCTCGCCTGTCTGGCGGGTGCGCAACAAACCCGAACAGATAGCCTTGTCAACGTGGGCGTCGGCGAACAATTCGCGCATCGCTGCCGCCTGGGCCCGGCCCGTGTCGTTAAGAGCGACGCCGTCCGTATCGTCGACAATATTGCCATCGGCACCGAAGTAATCGACCGCGCCGTGACGAAACAGGTATATCCGGCGTCGACTCGCACCGTCCAGTGTCGTCCTGCGGCCCTTGGTCGACACAAACATTGGCCGCTTAGTAACCTTTCGCCGGATCGACGACGTTCAGCAGAGGCTCACCCGCAACATAACGACGCAGATTCTCGAGCAACAGTACTTGGTGACGCTCGCGTTCGCCGCCGAAACCCGCAACATGCGGCGTGATAATGACGTCGTCTCGTTGCCACAACGGGCTGTCAGACGGCAGTGGCTCCGGCTCAGTCACGTCGAGTCCGGCCGCTGCAATACGCCCCGACTCCAATGCCTTGATGAGTTCGCTCGTAACCACCGTTTGACCGCGGCCTACATTGACGAACATCGCGCCAGGTTTAACGGCAGTGAAAAACTCGGCGTCGAAAAGGTCTTTCGTATCTGCGGTCAAAGGCAGCGCGTTCACGACAACGTCGGCCTCTGCGGCAAGCGCAAGCAATTCATGAGACAGGCCAACATACTCGACAAAGTCCGGCCCGCTGCGCGAGCTGTTGCGCGTTCCGGAGACACGCATACCCAACGCGGCGCCCAGTCGCGCCACCTCTGTTCCGATGCCGCCGAGACCGACCACGAGCAACTTTTTGCCGGCGATTGACATCATGCCATCGAGATCTCCTGCCCTCTCCCAGGCACCTTCATTCATTGCATTCACGAATTGCGGCAGATGCCGCGCCAGCGACATCATCATGGCGACGGCATGCTCGGCAATCACCGGAGAGGACATCTTCTGCATATTGGTCAGCACGACCTCACCGCTGCCGATGCGGTCGTGAGACAGGCAGCCTTCTGCGCCAGCTGAAGTGATCTGCACCCAGACCAGGCGTGCGGCCGCATCGATGAGCTCGTCGTCGCAGAAACCCGTAATCGCATCAGCATCGCCGACGTGCGGCAATGCTTCAGACGAAGAGCGCACGACGACAAACTCAACATCCCCGAGAACGTCAGCCAATGCGTCCGGGTCCACGCCGATATCGCGAATGACAATCTTCTTCGCACCTTTCCAGCGTGGGAGATCACGAACCGCGACACTGCCTTCGGAAAGCTGTGCCTGTTCGACCAGTTGCTCGATCGAAATCTCGGCACGGGCCACCACCGAAACGCCAAGCAATATGACGACGATTGGGGCTATCAGTTTATGTATTTTCATCGCTGCAGTTTACCCGCCCGACACAGCCGACAACAACGGTCTCTGCACCGTTAGTGAGCGATTTTAGGGCAACGTCCAACGATAGGGGGTAGCCAGGCACCGCCACCGACCGGGCACTTCTTAAGCGGGGAAGAAATCGATCGGCTTGGTCGTCGTAATGGCTTCGACGTCTTTCGCGGCAAAGCGGAACAGCTTGACTCGTGCCACCAGCTTGCGCTCCAGATCTTCGTCGTTCAGTTCGCTCGATACGACTTCGCAGAAAGATACCGTACCGTCCGGGTCAATCGTCAGTCGCAGCACCAGCTTGCCTTCGAGCGACGGGTCCTGGCGCAGCGCGCGATTGTACAGCGCAAAAATCGCACCCTTGTTCTTGTCGAATACAAGCTCGATTTCCTCGCGCGAACGAGAAGCCTTGCCGCTGGAACCGGAACGGCTGGCGCCGCCAGGATCGCCGATCCCGGCAACCGGACTGGCCACTCGCGTCGTATTTCGACCCGCGATCCCCGATCCGCCCGTGTTGCGACTCATGGCGGCCGTATTGATACCACTGGACGCTGTACCCACCTTCGATGTAATCATCGCGCGTTCGTTGCGTTCCGCCTGCCCGACCGCGGCTGACAGGTCGCGATCATCGGCAACCTGCTCCAGTAATTGGTTGTCGACGAGGTCGGCGAGATCCTCAGCAAAGGGCATCAGCGCAGCCTGCGCCTGTTGACGCGCTATCTCGGCGCGATCGGGCTCAGGCTCGGGCTCAGGTTCGGGTTTAGGCTCAGGTTCCTTTTCGACAACTTTTTCCGGCTCCGGATCTTCCCGCTCAGGCTCGGGCTCCGGCTCTACTACGGGCGGAGGTGGCGGCAGCGGTTTTTCTTCCAGCAGCAATTGCGCAATGCGCGGCGGTATCTCTTCGACGTCGAACGGATCCGGTTCCGGCACAGGAATAAACGGCCAGACGATACTGAGTACCATGCATATCAGGAATATAATCCCGAGCAGGCGCTGGAACTTCTGATCCTGGCTTTTGCCAGTCGTCCAAGGCAGGTCATACTCTCTGTAAAACGGTAAATCCAAGTCCGTGACTCCTAAACGTCGTCCCTGCTCTTCACCGCGCCGCCTGAATATTGTCCAGTTCGTCTGAACTCTTCTGCAGCACAGCTAAAGAAATTTGCCCGTAATCCGCTTCCGTGCAGGTCGCCATGACCTTTTTCAGCAATCGGTACGGTATGTCTTTGTCACCCATGATCGTGACTTCGCGTCCGGCAATGTCGTCCTTCGCTTCACGGCGCAATACACGATCGTTTTGCGACAGCAGCGCCTCACGCAATGCGGGAATATCATTGCCCTTGGTCGCGAGGATGTCGGCAATTTTTGCGACCGGCGTGCCCTGGACGATCAAATCCGTTTCGCCAATCATGATGACGACGGTTTCCTTCGCCTTGTCTTCCGCAATCGATTCAGGCAGTTGCAGTTCCTTCGCGTTCGGCAGCGACTGCACATCGGATGAATTCACCAGCAGGAAGAACACGAGGATCGTGAAAATGTCCATCAATGAAACCAGGTTCAGAGCACCCGCGCCTCTATTGCGCTTGTGGTGCTTTTCCATACGTTTGGCTCGACCGGACTTGACCATCAGGCACCCCCCGCCAGCACCGGCGCATCACCGATCGAAATATCCGGAAACAGATCGGTGCGAACGAGTTGCTTCCTGGCGCCCTCGTCCTCTTCAATGTCGACGGAAACCCTTACGGTATCCATAATCTGCACCAGCGTGTCATAAGGAATGTCTTGCTCTAAAAGAATCGACGCGTCCGTCTTGCTTGGATAGCGCTCTTTCAGTTGCGCCAGTTTTTCGCCTACCGCTTTGTAGTCGTAGCCGTTTTCGGTATTCGGGTAAACACCCAACAGACCCTGATTTCGATCGCCGACTTCAATCTTGTCGGATCGAACTATGACCTCTAACTGGAATGCCTGATCCTGCGGTTCCACGGGCTCATTAGAGGAGCCTGGCAAATTCAGTTCGAGAATTGCCAATCGCGAGAACACCGCGGTAATAAGCAGGAACGGAACCAGAATCACCATCAGGTTCATGAACGCCGTGATGTTGAGTTCGGCCGTATCGGTGTTGTGCCGTCGACCCCCTCTGCGGCTACCAATCATGACTTATGCTCCGGCCTTCAGCTGACGTTCGGTCACTGCGTTCAAAAACTTGACGCTGGCCATTTCCAGGCTATCGACCAGTGCATTGGTTTTCGTTTGCAGGAGTGAATGAATCAGCAACAGCGGAATTGCGGCCATCAGGCCAAATGCTGTCGTATTCATCGCCGTCGAAATCGACGCTGACAGCATGTCAGCCTTGTCCGCCGGATTCGCTTCGGCGACC
>JAOUNH010000195.1 GCA_029881055.1 Gammaproteobacteria bacterium | reverse complement strand
CAACTTTCAAAACTTACGGTGTGGCCGAAGAAAGGCGTTTCCGCGGTCGGCGCCAATCACGTCGCAAGAAAGAAGCGGTGGACGCATCGGGTCCTTCGTACGCCGACATTATCAATCGTCGTTGCCGAACTATGGATGAACGACTGGCGCGTCTGGAAAAACACGTCACATCCAAACGTTTTCAGATTGACCAGGAGCTAAACAGGCTTTGACACACAGAAATGAAAAAGGGATGCGTCAATGAGCACTATGTTTTATATCGTCTGTATTGTTGCCGTGGTTTTTACAGCGAATACCTATCAGAAATACATGAAGATGAAGTACGACAAGAGCAAGAACGACCCCGATCTGGAGGCGTCGCTGGCGAAAATCGACTTGCTGGAGGAGCGTATTCGGGTTTTGGAGAGGATCGTCACCGAGAACAAGCGCGACGTTGCTCGGGAAATCGACGATCTTTAGGGAACTGATTCGAACGCCGCCAGGTGCCCTTATATGGACGAGCTTCTCGTGAGTAATATCAAGTCTTATTTAGAAAGTGCTTTAAACGCTCGAATCTCTGCATTAAACCGCTCTACGGTACTGGTCTGCTCATCAACCGCTGCGTTGAACTTCTTGTCGAACATCAATTTGCTCTGCGCCCGACCCTCGACGTCATCCTCAGCCAGGGCTTGCATCGCAACAGCTTCCTCAGCCTCAATGCAGGAAAGATACTCAGTCATTTTCGCTTGATACTCGGAAATCTTACCTACGCCGGCCAGCATCTCATCCTTGGTTGCGGTTGCGCCCATCGGCAAGTCCCTGGGGGGCGCCGGATAATCGCACGCCAGTGCGAACGGTGCGGTTGCGAGGAGCGCGAGCGAAATCAGCACTTTTATCATCGTTTTCATAAGGTCAACTTTCAGTCAGTTCCTAAAGCTGGGTTGGAGGTCTGCATGGCTGCGCCGCAATTTAAGCACGTTGTTGCGGCCAAGTGAAGTCACGCGAAAAGAGCGCGATGGGTATCGGTTCCCTCAACCTGCGCCAGCAGTAATTCCAGATAATTGTCAGAGCTCATCGGGTCCCCGAACAACAGTCCCTGGGCATATGTACATCCGAGTTTTTGCAGGAAAATCAGCTGCGATTCATCTTCGACACCTTCAGCAACAACATCCATGTCCAAATTTCGTCCCATTTGAATAATCGTGTCGACGAGAGTCGCGTCGTCCGGGTTATTGACGAGATTCCTGACAAAGGAGCGGTCGATTTTCAGAGTGTTGATCGGGAATTGCTGCAGAGCACTGAGCGAAGAGTAGCCAGTCCCAAAATCATCGATAGCAAGATGCAATCCGAGGCCGTACAACTGGTTTAATATCTTGATCGTTCGTTCCGGATTCTCCATCAGCGTCGTTTCGGTTATTTCGAGTTCCAGAGATGTCGGAGACACCTCGTGGCCCCGCATGATTGATGTAATCCGGCTAACGAAATTGAGTTGTCGGAGCTGTTTTAACGACAAATTGACCGAGACTCGCCCTGGTGACGATACTGACCGCTGCCAAAATCGAAAATCCTCGCACACCTTGTCCAGAACCCACTCTCCGATTTCAATAATGAGGTTGGAGTCCTCGGCAATCGGAATGAAGTCCGAAGGTAGTATCAGGCCGCGCTCCGGCAGGTCCCAGCGCACCAGCGCTTCGGCACCGAATACTTCGCCCGTTTCCAGGTTATATTTCGGCTGATAATGAACTAGCAGTTCGTCACGCTCGAACGCGCGCTTCAATTTGCTTTTCGTCATCAGCCGCTCGACCGTGGCCTCGTTCATCCTGGGTGCGTAGAAGGAGAACATATTTCCGCCCGACTTCTTGGCGTGATACAAAGCCGCATCGGCATTTCTTATCAGGTCGATGACGTTCGGTGCATCCTTTGGGTAGTACGCAACCCCCATACTTGCCGTCATAAATACTTCGTGACCCTGCACGAAGAATGGATCAGCCAATCGGTTCAACAATTTTTGTGCGAGTTCACTGGTCTGTACGATACCTTTCTCATCGGCAGTGAGCTCATCAACAATTACGGCAAACTCGTCACCCGCAAGCCGTCCAATAATCGAGCGTGGCGGCAACGCGGCTGAAAGGCGCTCTGCAACCGTCTCGAGTGTTGCGTCTCCTGCAAGATGTCCGAACGTGTCGTTGATTTCCTTGAAATAATCAACGTCAATGTAGAAAAGACAAAGCGATTTTCCGCTGCGCCGGGCACGGGCTATGCCACGCTGCAGCAGATGTTGGAATTGCATTCGATTCGGAATCTTTGTCAGGGGATCTATGCGTGCCAGGTAACGAATGCGTTTTTCCGCGCGCCGTCTCTCGCTAATATTCTGTGCGGCATAAATGCGTCGGGCTTCCTTACCTGGTGCATCGTCGACAATGGAGCAGGTATACGACACCGGGATTGATTCTCCGAACTTGCTTTCGAACATTACCTCTTTCGGCAGGCCGGAGGGCGGATCGTCGGCGAGAGACCGGCCCCTGGTCGGATTGACGATGAAATCGATACTCATGTTAATCAATTCGTCTTCTTCGTAACCAAGAAGGTGCGTTGTCGCCTTATTGATTCGAGTAATTTTTCCGTCGTGCCCGGTAACGATGATCGCCTCGTTCATTCCGGACAGAATGCTATCGACATAGTCTCGAGAAAGCGTCGTCTTCCGCAGTCGATTCCGCATGTCATTGAATACCGATGCCAAGTCGCCGAGTTCGTCATGCCTTGACACCTGAACGGGCTCGCCAAAGTCGGCGTCACGGAGCTTCTCCGCTTGCGCTTTCAGTTGGCGAATACGCTTTGTTTGATTCTGGACGACCAGCCACACGACGCCGCCGCTCATTAGCAGTGCTGCCAGCGTCCCGGCTGCCGCCCAGAGGTAACTGACGCGTCGACTTTCCACTTCAGTGGTCACGAGTTCCGCTGTGAAACGGGCGGAATCGGCATAGAGCTCGGAAAGATCGTAAGCGCCGAACAAAAGTCCCGCTTCGACATCATTCACTACTACCGGGTAATCGACTAACAGGCGCTCTTCGAGCCAGGTCGTTCCCATTGCCTGGGAAGCACTCGGATAGTTTCCTGCCAGGTACGATTGACCGTTGTTGTCAACAAAGCGAACGCCAGTAAGATTTTCGTTTTCGAGGAGGACGCTGTTAAGTCCGGCAACTACATCCCCACCGCGATCCTGTCGAGATTCCTCGAACCTGGCAAAGTCCAAAGCGGCAGCATGCATCTGCGCCCTGGCTCGACGCTCGAAGCTGTCTCTTACCAGTTGGTCGTATTCGGCGGCGCTCGTTTCGACCATTTGACGGGCAAGCCACTGGTACTGGGCGTAAAAGACAGACAGCATGATGCCAGCTACGGCAATACCGAGAGCAAGCACCACCAGCAACAACCGATGAGTTCTATTGCCGATCATTTCGTAATTGTTATTCGGCTAAAAAACGGGACTTATTGTAGCACTCGAGCCTGATCGCAGAGAAAACTGTCCAATTAGGACTATTTTGTGGGGTCAGGCCTCGCGCTTTTCGACAAACTCCAGCGGCTCCGAACGCCCGGTCGTCTTCATCACACCCTCAACAACAGCCCCCTCGGCAACAGCGATGGCCTCTGCGGTGACGGTGCCGGTAATTCTCGCTGTATTGGTAATTTCGACTTTGCCGTTCGCGATGACGTCACCATCGATGTGGCCGGCAACGATGACATTGTCAGCCCGGATGGACCCCTGCCAATAGCCGCTGGCAGCCAGCGTCAGCGTGCCGTTGATGTCGCAGTCGCCCTTAACCTCGCCATTGACCATAAAGTTGCCCTCGCCCGAAATTTCGCCACTGATTTTGCAGCCTTCGTTGATTAATGTCGCTTTGCCGGAGGATTGGTCGCGCATACGTCTTAGCCTGGATTCGTTCATGCAGTTTGAGCCCCGCAGGTGTTGAGAATGAAGGTGTTTTGCGAATACTACCCTATTTCGAATTGGCGGCTCGAGAAACGCCGTCGCCGCCACGGTATCGAAGTTGCACGCCTTCGTCGCTGTTATGGTAAAAGGTTTGCGTGGTCCGACGTCGGGAACAGGGCAATTCGTTGAGGCGGGAATTCGAAAAGCGTTTAAACAACATCGCCGCTGCCGGCGGTGATCTTCTCTATGGCGGACTGAAGGGAATCGAGAAGGAATCGTTGAGGGTTACCGCAGACGGCCAGTTGTCTCCGCTGGACCATCCGGTGGGGCTGGGGTCCGCCTTGACCAATCGCTACATTACGACTGATTTCTCGGAGGCCTTGCTGGAATTTGTAACGCCAGCTTCCAGTACGACATGGGAAACCTTGCAGTGGGTGTGTGAAATCCACCAGTTCACTTACTCTCAGCTTGGTGACGAGATGTTGTGGCCGGCCAGCATGCCTTGCCAGATTCCAGCGGATCCCAAAATCCCGCTGGCGCGATACGGTTCTTCGAACATCGGCCGGATGAAAACGATATACCGGCGGGGCCTCGGTTACCGTTACGGGCGCCAGATGCAGACCATTGCCGGAGTGCATTTCAATTATTCGGTTCCCGATCAATTCTGGCAGGCGTACAGGGACCTGTCCGGTGTCACGACCGATGTCGAGGAATTCAGGTCGGAGCAGTATCTGGGACTGATACGCAATTTCCGCCGCATGGGGTGGATCGTGCTGTATCTGTTCGGCGCATCGCCGGCGCTGTGCAAGTCATTTACGGGCGCCAGGGCCAATGAAATGAAATCCTTCAGTGCCTGCACGTTTTTCGAGCCATACGGAACGTCGTTACGCATGAGCGACCTGGGCT
>JAOUNH010000194.1 GCA_029881055.1 Gammaproteobacteria bacterium | reverse complement strand
GCCCGCGTAGGACGAACCTACCGCAAACGCTGCCGCCGCGATCTCGTCCTCGGCCTGATGCACGACACCGCCGACCTTCTCGAACACATCACTCAGATAATGCGAGGCCGATGTTGCCGGAGTGATCGGGTACATCGCACACACTTCCATGCCCGACGCCATTACGCCCAGCGCCAGCGATGTGTTGCCGTTAACGACGATATTCGTCTCACTTGGCGGCGTCGCCGGGATCTTATACTTGATATCGAGGTTATCTTCGGCCCACTGATAGCCGGCGTCGAGCAGCTTCTGATTCGAGCTGATGACAAGGTCGCCCTTCTTGCCAAAAATAAAGCGAATCTGTTCGTGACCGGCTTCTGTATCGAGGCTGTAAATACTGCACAGCAAACCGAGCGCGAACATGTTCTTGCCACGACGCGGGTCCTTGATGATCTTGAGGCACTCAACGCCCATCGGAATTTCGTGCACGTCAAAGCCGCGTTCAATGAGTTCGTCATAGACACGCACGTAAGACGCGGCGATTGACGGATCGGAGTCGTTGCGCCATTTGTTCTCAAGCAGAATGCTGCAGCCCGGTTTCAGTTCTTCGGCACGCAGTCGCCCTAGCAGTACCTGTTCGTTGAAGGCGACCACGACGTCCGCCTGGTTACCGCCGTTGCTCACCGGCTGACCCGCGACGCGAATACGGTTGCCGCTGGCACCGTCGACGCTGCGCGCGGGCGGTTGTATTTCGGCCGGAATAATTTCGACGGTCCAGATACCGTAGCCGAGTCGCGCTGCGATGGCGCCGAACGACTGGCCACATTTCTGTGCGCCCTCGCCAGAGTCACTCAGGATCTCAACAATGTGTTCGTCGATTTCGATTGCCGGTTTGCCAACCGGGACTTTGGGTTTCTTTCTGGCTACTGACATAACTCAGTTCCTGTAACGCGGATTCGCACATGCGAGCGCTCCGCTGGATTGATGCCGAAGATTTCGTCGCCACCGCTGTCTGGCGTCTCCTCGTAAACCGAGGCCGTGTCGCGAATGCCGAGGTAGGTTTTCATGCTGCGCGCCGCCTTGCGGCCGGTTCCCATGGCCAGGATGACGGTTGCAGCGCCCGTGACGATATCGCCGCCGGCGTAGACGCCCGCGATGGATGTCGCCAGATTGTCATCCGCTTCGATATAGCCCCACTTGTTCAGGGCGATCTTCGAGGTCTGACCGATAATCGGGTTGGCGTTCGTGCCGATGGCGTAAACGACCGTGTCGACTTCGAACTCGTACTCGCTGCCGGCTACCGGAATCGGTCGGCGACGTCCGGAATCATCGGGCTCGCCAAGCTCCATGCGCTGGCAACGCAAAGCGCGAACGTTCTTGTTGCCGTCATCGAGAATTTCGACCGGTGCGGTCAGCCACTCAAAACGTATACCCTCTTCCTCGGCATGCTCGAGTTCCTCGACGCGCGCCGGGCTTTCCTCGCGTGTGCGGCGATACAGGCAGTACACCTCTTCCGCGCCGGCACGTAATGACACGCGGAGTGCGTCCATGGCCGTGTTGCCTGAGCCGATAACAGCCACGCGCTTGCCAAGACCGAGTGGCGTGTCATAGCGGGGGAAACTCGTTGCCCCCATAAGGTTGCAGCGCGTCAGCAATTCGTTGGCAGACAGCACGCCGTTCAGCGACTCGCCATCGATGCCCATAAAGCTCGGGTAGCCGGCGCCGGTGCCGATAAACACCGCGTCAAAGCCGAGCTCATCGAGCATCTGCTCGATCGTGAAGAGTCGGCCGACCAGGGTGTTGCATTCGATCTTGACGCCGAGTGCCTTGAGATTTTCCAGCTCCGCATCGAGCACCTCGTTGGGCAGGCGGAACTCGGGGATGCCGTAACGCAGCACGCCACCGGCCTGGTGAAATGCTTCGTAGATCGTAACGTCGCAGCCGGCCTTGGCCATGTCAGCCGCACAGGCCATGCCCGCCGGACCGGAACCAACGATACCGATCCTGAAGCTGTTGGCCTGGATCGGCGGGATATTGCGCCAGCCTTCCTTTATGGCCATATCACCGATCCATCGTTCCAGTCGACCAATGGCGACCGGCTCCAGCGACTCGCCGACCGGGCAGACGCCTTCGCACTGATCCTCCTGCGGACAGACACGACCGCAAATTGCCGGCAGCAGGGTCGACTCCGTCAATATGTCATAGGCCTCGCGATACTTTTTCTCGCTGATCTTTTCGATAAAGCCCGGGATATCGATATTGACCGGGCATGCCGGTACGCAGTTGGGGTTTGGACAGAGCAGACAGCGCTCGCTCTCCAGCAGGGCATTGTCGAGATCAAAACCGAGTGCGACTTCGTCAAAATTGTGTGCCCGAACAGCCGGCGCCTGCGTCGGCATGGTGGCGCGGTCCTGCGGAATGGTGCGAACGGTTTTACGTGCCATCAGGATGCCGCCTTCTTCCAGTTGTCGAGTGCAGCCTTCTCGTCGCCGCGATAACGGCCGAGTCGATTCATTAGTTCGTCGAAGTCAACTTTGTGGGCATCAAATTCCGGGCCGTCGACGCACGCGAACTTGATTTCACCGCCGACCGTCACGCGACAACCGCCGCACATACCCGTGCCATCCACCATGATCGGGTTCATGCTGACGATCGTTTCAACGCCGTAAGGTCGGGTGGTTTCGGCACACGCTTTCATCATGATCGGCGGGCCAATGGCGATGACATGATCGATGTCGGCATGACGATCGAGCGCCGCTTGCAGACCGAGCGTGACGCGACCCTCTATGCCGGCGGAGCCATCATCCGTGCAGATAATCAGTTCATCACAGTACTGCTCGAACTTGTCCTGCCAGAAAATCAGTTCCTTGTTACGGAAGCCGACAACGCCAATGACGTAAGCGCCACTCTCTTTGAATGCGCGCAGCTGAGGATAGATCGGTGCAACGCCGAGGCCACCACCAACGCAGACCACCTTGTCGGCGTGCAACTCGCTCGGAAAACCCATCGGACCGACCAGTGCGTGCAGGTGCGTACCAACGCGACAGCGCTGCTGCATCTCGCAGCTGGATTTACCAACAGCCTGTATAACGAGTGTGACGGTGCCCTTGTCGCGATCGAAATCGGCGATCGTCAGCGGAATACGTTCGCCGAACTCGTGAAGGATGACGATAACAAACTGGCCCGGCTCTGCGGCGCGTGCCAGCAGCGGCGCCTCGACTTCGAGCAGGAAGGTGACATCGGAAAAGTCTTCGCGACGCAGAATCAGGAAACCGCTTTCATCGTCCGCCATTGCAGGCTCTTTGCAGGCACGCGTCTGTTGCAGCGACGCGCGCGCCTCTCGAATCCGTCGACGGAATTCAGGCACAGCTACATCGCGTGCCTTTCTCGCTTCGTCCAGACTCTCAGTATGCAGTGAACAACGAAGATCATAGCCCAGCTCATCTCGCAGGGCTTTAGGAACCGAAACCTTGACCCACCAGGTCCGATTGCGTCGAAATAAGTAACGGGTGTCTTCCATGCGTGTACCTTTTAGGCGACGTCGGCCTTGTACCTGACACGACCGAGCAAGAATTTTTTGCAGACACACTTTTGCTTGTACCTTTCGAAGGGTGGAGAAAAAGCACCGACGTGCCTATCCGCAGCATCCAAACAAAAATAGGCGAAATACACGATAGACAGGATTCTTGACCGAGCGTATTTTCGTGTGATCACAGATGCAGGAGGAGACAATGCGCCGACAATTGATCGAGGCACTCACCTATCCACGGCTGCTGGTACTAAAAATAATTGAAGACAGGGACTGCCCGCACGACAGTCTGTTTGAGGCCCTGAACGAACGCTGCTTTAAGTGCGAACTCAACAAAGAATGCCACTGGGTTCGCTGCCTGGATGATTTCGCCGACTTCGAAGACAAACCGGACTACACAATCAATGCGTCTTTGCGCTACGGCATCAGGCTGGTCGAGACCCTGCACAACGAACTGCATCACGACGAAACGGTTTGTACCTGCGAGCCCTGCTCCTGGATCCGCGACGCGCAGCGTTTAACGGAAGAATTCGAACAGATCCTGGCACCGAATCGTTATCGGGACACGCCAAAGCACGACCTTCAGCGCGCCCCGAGATGGCCGACTTTGACGTAGATCAGTGCGCCCTCGTCGCGCGTGTACGGCGTGTGACGGCTCTGGTCGGGGTTGCGAATCCAGCTGCCGGCCGAGTACTCACCATGTTCGTCGTGAAAACAGCCTTCGAGTACGAGGATCTCCTCGCCTCCCCAGTGCGTGTGCGGCATGAACTCGGTGTTGGGCGCCCACCTGACGAGTGCCACGTGCTCGGTGCCGAATTCGTGCAGCGGCATCACGGTGAGGCCCGGTACGAGCCCGGGTAGCCATTCGGCTTCGTTGGTGTCGAGGTTGACGGGCTGCTGGTCGGCTTGCTCGAACTGGTGGAGCTTGACGAATAGGCTGCAGCCTGCGTCACCGACGCGCGGGGTGTGACGCGTACCGATCGGGTTGCGGACATAGGTGCCTCTCGGATAGAGCCCGTGTTCGTCACCGAACTCGCCCTCCAGCACCAAGAACTCCTCGCCACCACCGTGCACGTGTGGCGAAAACGTGCTGCCCGGTTGATAGCGAACGAGCGAGGTCGCCCGCGCGACTTCGTCCCCAACACGATCGAGCATCATGCGCTCGACGCCGGGCATCGGAGATGGCACCCATGCATAGTCGTCGAGGCGGATCACTACGCGCTCGGAAAAGTCTGCGTTCAGATGCATCAGGTACAGCCGTGTGGTTCCTCGAAATTTATCTGGGGCCCGATCGGAATCATGCCCATTGGGTTGATCGTG
>JAOUNH010000037.1 GCA_029881055.1 Gammaproteobacteria bacterium | reverse complement strand
CACCGGTACCTTGTCGACGAAGCCTTCGTTAACCGCGAACAGCGACAGACCCATCTCGGCAACCGACAATGGTGAATACTGCTTCTGCTTCATGAGCTCGGTTGCGCGGGCACCGCGCTCGAGCTGTGCGCGTGTTGCCGCATCGAGATCGGATGCGAACTGTGCGAAGGCTGCGAGTTCACGATACTGCGCGAGCGCGAGTCGTACACCGCCGCCGAGCTTCTTGATGATTTTCGTTTGCGCGGCGCCACCGACGCGAGATACCGAAAGACCGGCGTTGATGGCCGGGCGGATACCTGCGTTGAAGAGATCGGACTCAAGGAAGATCTGGCCGTCGGTAATCGAAATCACGTTGGTCGGTACGAAAGCCGATACGTCGCCGCCCTGGGTTTCGATGATCGGCAGCGCCGTCAGCGAACCTGTTTTGCCTTTGACCTTGCCGCCCGACACGCGCTCAACGTATGCGGTGCTGACACGCGATGCGCGCTCGAGCAAACGGGAGTGCAGGTAGAAAACGTCACCCGGATAGGCTTCGCGGCCTGGCGGACGTCGCAGCAACAGCGATACCTGGCGGTAAGCCCAGGCTTGCTTGGTCAAGTCGTCGTACACGATCAGCGCGTCTTCGCCCTTATCGAGGAAGTACTCGCCCATCGATGTGCCGGCATACGGTGCGATGTACTGCATCGCAGGACTGTCGGCAGCGGCAGCTGCGACGATAATCGTGTGTGCGAGCGCGCCTTCTTCTTCGAGCTTTCTTACAACACCGGCGATAGACGATGCTTTCTGGCCGATAGCAACGTAAATGCACTTCACGCCTGTGCCGCGCTGGTTGATGATGGCGTCGATCGCAACGGCCGTCTTACCGGTCTGGCGATCGCCAATGATCAGCTCACGCTGGCCACGGCCGATCGGCACCATCGAGTCGATGGACTTCAAGCCGGTCTGTACGGGCTGGTCGACCGACTTGCGATCGATAACGCCCGGCGCAACCTTTTCGATCGGCGCGGTCAGTTTCGTGTCGATCGGGCCTTTGCCGTCGATCGGGTTACCGAGTGCGTCGACGACGCGTCCCAGCAGCGCTTCACCGATGGGCACTTCGAGGATGCGGCCCGTCGTCTTGACGGTGTCGCCTTCGGAAATGTGTTTGTAGTCACCGAGGACAACCGCACCAACTGAGTCCTGCTCGAGGTTCAGAGCCATGCCGAAGGTGTTCTGCGGGAACTCGAGCATTTCGCCGTAACGTGCATCGGCAAGACCATGTATGCGAACGATACCGTCGGTAACCGCGATAACGGTTCCCACATCGCGCGCTTCCGCGGACGCTTCGAAGTTCTCGATACGCTCTTTAATCAGCGTGCTGATTTCAGAAGCTTTAAGTGCCATTTCCTATTCCTCTATATGAAAAAGGGGTCAGAGCCCTTTTGTCCCCTTTCGCCCAAAAGGGCTCTGACCCCTTTGGACATCTTTTGCCCAAAAGGGCTCTGACCCCTTTGGAGCTATTTGATCAGCGCGGTGGCGAGGCCCTCGAGCCTCGCACGCAAGGATCCGTCAATTACAACATCGCCGGCCCGAATGACTGCGCCGCCGATAAGGTTTTCATCTATTGCTGTCTCGATGCGCACTTCGCGGCCGAGTCGTGCTTTCAGCGCCGTTGCGATTTCGGCAATCTGTTTCTTGCTGAGCTCGGTCGCCGACGTCACCGTCGCGTCCACGCTGTTTTCGACTTTCGCTTTCAGCGCTTCGAAGTGCGTTGAGATCTCCGGCAACACAGCGGTGCGGCCGTTTTCCAGCAACACTTTCACGAAGTTCGTGCCGTGCGCATCCTTGCCGGCAAGCGTCTTCGCGCCAGCCTTGGCAAACAGTCCCGTCAAAAACTCGAGCCGCTTTGCGTTATTGAACGCTGGATTGCCGAGGTACTCGACGAGACCTTTGTCCGCCAGCAACTGCCCGGCAATGCCCAGGGACTCCGACCACGCCGCCAGCGCACCCGCCTTGTTGGCCAGGTCGAAAATCGCTGTCGCGTACGGTCGCGCTACTGTGTTGTTGTCAGCCATGTTTTTCTAGAGCTCCTGGGCCAGCTTGCCCAGTATGTCCGCATGTGCCTTGCTGTCGATCTCGCGCAGGAGAATCTTTTCTGCACTCGCGATGGCGATCGCCGAAACCTGGCCACGCAGTTCTTCGCGAGCCCGGTTCGATTCCTGCTCGATTTCCGCTTTTGCAGCAACGAGCTGGCGCTCGCGTTCCTTCACGCCATCCGCCTTGCCATCGGCCACGATCTCGTTTGCACGAGCATGTGCCTGGTCGAGAATGCTGGTCGCCTGCTTGCGTGCGTCCGCGACGATTTCGTCAGCTTCAGCCGCCGCTTTGACCAGCGACTCTTTGCCCTTGTCGGCGGCAGCGAGACCTTCTTCGATCTGCTTCTGACGCTCTTCAATAGCTTCCAGAATTGGCGGCCAGATGAACTTCATGCAAAACCAGACGAATACGATCATAGCGATCGTCTGGCCGATGAGAGTCATATTGATATCCACTGGATACTCCTAAAACGAATTTCTACCGCACCGCAACTGCAGCACAGCGTCTGGTTTTCGTCTGGCTAACTAGCCGCCAACCGCGGCCGTTGCCGCCTGCAGCTGACCAACAAACGGGTTAGCGAAGGCGAAGAACAGCCCGATACCGACACCGATCATCGCGACAGCGTCGAGCAGGGCTACGACGAGAAACATCTTCGTCTGCAGCATCGGAGCCAGTTCCGGTTGACGCGCCGCGCCCTCGAGGAAGCGACCACCGAGCAAGCCCATGCCGATACCTACGCCGAGTGCGCCGAGACCAATCAAAAGTGCGACAGCAATCGCCGTAAAGCCAATAACAGTTTCCATCTAAATCTCCTACAGAGGATCAGTTCTAAGGTGTTGAATACAAAAGTAAATCGATTAATGCGATTCCGACGCCAAGCTCAAATAGACTATGGTCAGCATCATGAAAATAAAGGCCTGCAAGGTCACGATCAGGACGTGAAAAACGGCCCAGCCGAAGTGCAGCGGTAACTGCCAGATACCCAGAAGCGCGATCAGGATAAAGATCAGCTCGCCGGCAAACATGTTGCCGAAAAGTCGCAGCGACAGTGACAGGGGTTTGGCCAACAGGGCAACGCTCTCCAACACAAAATTGAAGGCGATGATCAGCGGCGCGGCGATTATGGCCGGCCCCTTAAATGAGGGCGCGATCGGGTGCAATGTCAGTTCTGCAACGAAGCCGCCCAGCCCTTTGTTGCGGATCGTGTAGAACAGAACCAGGAAGAAGACCGCAAAGGACATGCCGAAAGTCACGTTGACGTCGGTGGTCGGAACGACCTTCATATAGGGAATGCCCACCGCCGCCGCCGTCATGGGAATCCAGTCCACGGGAATCAGATCCATGAGGTTCATCAGGAACACCCAGACGAAGATCGTGAGCGCCAGCGGTGCTATCAGGCGGCTTTTACCGTGGAAGGTGTCTTTAACGCTCTTGTCGACAATTTCGACGACGATCTCGACAAATGCCTGCCACCTGCCTGGCTTATCGGCGGAAGTCTTGCTGGCCACCTTGCGAAACAGAATGACGAATACCAGGCCCAGGAGCACTGACCAGAACATCGAATCGATATTTACCGCCCAGAAGTTTCCGCCACAATGAGTCACCCATTCACCTGCCTCATCTTTGCAAACCTGCAGGTTCTGCAAATGGTGCTGGATGTATGCGTCAGAAGTGAGTGGGCCGTGCCCGCTTTCAGCTGCCATTACTGTTTCTCGTATCCATCTCTTGTTCGCTGCGCATCAAGAACCCAAACAGGGTCACGAACTGCGTCGCAATAAATCCTGCAAAAAGTGCCGCTGCCGAGAGCGGCCTGACCAGCACGAACACCAGACTGAAAAACAGTACCGTGAGCGCCAGCTTTCCTATTTCGCCTATCCAGGCTGCGTTAATCAGAGCAGCCGCTCCTCGATTCCTTCGCGGCACCGACAGCCGTAAAGCCAAAAAAGCGTTCGGGATGAGGCAGATCAGACTTCCCAGCATCGCCGAATAACCGGCAACCCTGTCGAAAACGAGCCAGATTGCCGCGGCCAGGGCCGTGCCCGTCAAAAACTGCCACATCAGTATCCGGGGCACGGTGAGATCCATTTCCCTTAAGCCTCCGGCACTAAAAACGCCACTTCCAGCGGCATAACCGGCGGTGGGTGGCGCGTGTGGACTTTTTCTTTCAAGGCGGGCCTTGTTGAGCGTGCGCATTATAGTGGCAGCCCTATGGCATGGCAACACAAGAAGGGCTATTTCGAGGCCTTTTTCGGGCGCTTTTTCCGTAGTTTTTAAGGGGTTCCCACGATTTCCTCTCATTGCGACACGGAGCACATCGGGGACCCGGCAGAACGGGTATATATGGGTGAAATCCACCAGACCGTGCCCACATATGCTGCTGATCGCACCCGATACCCTTCGCAAGAACCAGGCCTTGAATGACGTCGTCAGGGAGATGAGCTTTGCTCTTAGCGTTTTCGCGAAGCCCTCGACTTTCGCCGAGCTCATGACGGGCCAGTTGCGGCGTATCGTGATGCTCACCGACGCGGACGTCACAGAGCATACGCTGCAATCGCTGAAAGCAGCCAATGGACGGACTCCGTTTGGCGTCATCATTGCGGCGGACCGGGCCTCTCTGCGGACCAGCAAACAGGCCGAAGTCGTCGAAAAGCTGTCGACTTTCGACAATGTTGAGTGGGTAGGTAAGGACTTTAATTTTGACCGCCTGAGCAGCTCGGCGCGACGCTGTCGCCGTCGTATGCTCCGCATCTCACGCCAGGAAGTTGAAAGCGCTCTTGTGAACCGTGAATTTGTGCTCCGCTACCAGCCCAAAGTCGAGCGCACAGCGGGCACGGAGTGGCTGACGCGCGAGGCCGAAGCGCTGCTGCGCTGGAACCACCCTGAGCACGGGCTCATGGGTCCGCTGGAATTTTTGCCGGAAACGGAGGCGTTTGGCCTCATGGGCAAGCTCAGTGAGTATGTGCTTCGTGACGCTTCGCGGCAGTTGGTGGCCTGGCAGGACACCGGCATACACCTGAATTCTTGTATCAACCTCGCCTCCAGCCAGCTTGGCGACCCGATGCTGGCGGAGAATTATGCGGCTATCGTCAAGCAGTTCGGGCTTGAGTGTTCCCGATTCACGTTCGAGGTGGTCGAACAAGACCTTGCGGATCCGGATGCACCGCACGTCCAGATGCTCAGGTCTTTGCGCAAGAAAGGCTTTCGAATTTGCCTCGACGATTTTCGCGTCGCATCGTCCTCGCTCGGCACATTTGAAAAAATGCCGTTCGATGAGATCAAAATTCACGCCTCCGCATTACGTCGTGCACAGCAGGACCGCATTGCACTAACCGTGTTGGCCGCGGTTACGGGTCTTGCTCATAACCTCGGCATGTCCGTCTGCGCCGAGGGCGTTGAAGACCGGGAAACCTTTGAATTCCTGAAAACGATCGAGTGCGACAAGATGCAGGGCTTCCTGATATCGGAAGCCGTCATACCGAGCATCATCCGCCGCGTCTATTCCGCGAAAGACGCCGCCCCCGACGAAGAAGTCGCCTAAGCCCTCCCCAAAAGGGGTCAGAGCCCTTTTTCGAAATTTCGGCCCAAAGGGCTCTGACCCCTTTGGGGGGTTAGCGGATGTGTTTCAGGATGCCGTCGAGCTCGTCGAGGGTGTTGTACCTGATCACGATCTGGCCGGTGCCCTTGGCGGTGTGATCCACGCTGACTTTCGCGCCGAGCTTCTCTGAAATCTCGATTTCGAGTCGGCGGATATCGGCATTCTGCGCAGGTGTCTTTTTCGCAGGCTTCGACGCCGCCCCGCCCAGCACGCGCCGGATGAGTTTTTCGGCCTCCCGGACAGAGAGACCGTTCTTGATGATCTGTCGCGCCACATCGAGCTGTTGCCCCGGGTTGGAAATCGCGAGCAATGCGCGTGCGTGTCCCATTTCGAGCTGGCGCTCTTCCAGCAGCGGTTTTACCTTGTCCGACAACTCCTGCAGACGAAGCAGGTTGCTGACCGACGCACGTGAGCGGCCAACGGCTTTTGCTGCCTCAGCGTGGGTGAGATCGAACTCGCGGATCAGTCGATCGAGCGCCCGTGCCTCCTCAAGAGGATTCAGGTTCTCGCGCTGAATATTCTCGATGAGCGACATGGCAATCGCCGCTTCATCAGGTACATCTCGAATGACTGCCGGGATCTCCGCGAGGCCTGCCATTTGTGCGGCACGCCAGCGACGTTCGCCCGCGATGATCTCGTAGCGCTGCACCCCATCTTTGTTGCTGATAGGACGCGCAACGATCGGCTGCACGACGCCTTGGGCACGAATCGAATCCGCCAGTTCTTCCAGCGTGTCCTGGCGCATATCCACGCGCGGCTGATACTGGCCGCGCTGCAAGTGTTCGACCGGCAAATTTTTGAGGCCGTCCTTGCTCACCTCTACCGCGTCCGGCCTGGAAACGGAAACCATGGGTTTGGTCAGCAATGCATCAAGGCCGCGGCCTAATCTTTTCTTCGGTGACATTCTTTTTCCTAAACAGCTTCCGCCATGCGATCGTCTTCGCGCCGCAGCACTTCGCCAGCGAGAGCCAGGTAGGCGATCGCGCCGCGCGATGCCCGGTCATGCAACAGCACCGGTACGCCAAAACTCGGCGCCTCGGCCAGTCGAATATTTCGTGGCACGACCGTGCGGAATACTTTTCTGTCGAAATGCTCGATGAGCTGCATCGAGACTTCGTTGGAGAGATTGACGCGCGGATCGAACATCGTGCGCAGGATGCCGTACATCTCCAGATTGGGGTTCACGGAGTCGCGAACCTGTTCGATGGTGCGCAGCAATGAACTCAAGCCTTCAAGCGCGTAGTACTCGCACTGCATCGGAATCAGCACGCCGTCCGCGGCAGTCAACGCGTTGATGGTCAGCATGTTTATCGAAGGCGGACAGTCGATCAGGATGAAATCGTAAAGGCCCGTCACCGGTGCCAGCGCTTTCTTGAGCTTCATCTCGCGACCGATTTCCTGCAGCAGGTTCACTTCGGCCAGCGTCAGGTCTTCGTTAGCGGGAAGCACGGCAAAGCCGCCTTGCGGTGCAGAAACAATGGTGTCTGCCGCGGTCGCCTCACCCAGCAAGACTTCGCAACTGGTGTTTTCGACCTCCATCTTGTTTACGCCGCAACCCATGGTCGCGTTGCCCTGCGGATCCATGTCGACCAACAGGACGCGCCGCTGCGTCGCCGCCAGCGACGCAGCCAGATTGACGCAGGTTGTGGTCTTACCCACCCCGCCTTTCTGGTTTGCTACGGCTATGATTCGCGTCATTGGATCCTGCTCAAGTGGTACTTCCCGGCCTCAACAGCACAGCGTGCCGTGAGCCTTGCACAAGTCCCGGCACATCAAGCTCCGTTACTGTATGCGTCCACGGAAGATTTTGTTTTTCGAAATCGTCTAATTCTTCGTCCGGGTAGCGGCCCTTCATCGCTACAAACACTCCGTTCTCTCCTACGTGGTGTCCGGCCATCTCCACGAGCTGCGGCAACGCCGCCAACGCCCGGGCGATCACGGTATCAAAGCCATGGCCGGGTGCATAGTCCTCCGCCCGGGCCCGGTGTGCGGAAACGTTCTCCAAACCGAGCAATCCGGCCACGTGCTGCACGAACATAATCTTTTTCAGGTTGCTGTCCAGCAGGGTAAAGCGGCGCTCCGGCTGAACAATCGCGAGCGGCAGTCCCGGAAACCCGGGGCCGGTGCCAACATCGAGTACGGTATCGCCTTCGATCAGCGGCGCCACGACGAGGCTGTCGAGCAGGTGGGAGGTAATCATCTCATTGCGATCGCGGATCGCTGTGAGGTTGACCTTGCGATTCCATTTCTCGAGCTCGTCAATCAAAGTGGCGAGCTTTTCCGCCGTCCCGCGCGGAAACGCCGGACCGAGCCTGCCTAATGCTGCCTCTACTTGTTTCGTCAATCGTCAACCAGGTGTTGTTGGAAAAACAGCACCGTCGCCTGTTGATAGACGTCGATGTTTTCCCGCTTCCGGTAACCGTGTCCTTCGTTCATGGCGTTCATAAACCAGACGGTATGACCGTCTGCTCGCAAGGCTTCGACCATTTGCAGTGATTCGGTCACCGGGACACGCGGGTCGTTCTCACCCTGCACAATAAACATGGGCACATCGATGCGGCCAACGTTATTGAATGGACTGATTCGCTGCAGGTGCTCGCGCATCGCGGGGTCCCGCTCATCGCCGTACTCTGCACGGCGTAAATCACGCCGATAGTCCTGCGTGTTTTCCAAAAACGTTACGAAATTGCTGATTCCCACGATGTCGACCACCGCCTTCAAGCGATCGCTGTAATGCACTGCACTGGCCAGCACCATGTACCCGCCATAACTTCCGCCGAAAACAGCGACGCGACTTTCGTCCAGGTCGGGTTGCGTCGCGATCCAGTCCAGCAAAGCGCCGATATCCCTGACGCTGTCTTCGCGCCGAAAACCGTTGTCCAGCCCGGTGTAAGTTTTCCCATATCCCGTCGAGCCACGAACGTTAGGCAATATCACCGCGGCGCCAAGCTTATCGATCCACATTTGATACGTGTTGTTGAATGCCGGTCTCGACTGACCCTCGGGCCCACCGTGAATCGCGATGATGACCGGGTGCGGTCCCGTCCCGCGCGGCTTGTAGACCCACGCCGGTATTTCACGCGCGGCATCACCGACCTTGTCAAACGTGGGGTAATGAACGAGCTCCGGCATCCGGAATGCTGTCGTGTCCAGGCCGCCCACCTCGCTCTCGGTCCAGCGAGTCAGCTCGCCGTAGGCGAGCGGCTCCTTGCCGAGCTCGAGCACGAAGGCGTCGCTGGGTGTCTGGGCGGTATTCAAGGTCATGCCGAGGCGGCTGTCGTCAGGGCTGAACATCACGTCGGCTACGAGCCCGGTTGGTATCGATTCCACGCGCCGATACTTGCGTGTCTTCGTGTCCAGCAGATAGAGCTCGGAGCGGCCGTCTGCATTCGCGACGAACGCAATTTGCCTGCGATCGTGGCTGATTATGGCATCCGTGATATTCCACGGAATCTCGGCCGTGATGATTTGCGGTACGCTGCCCGGGGCTGATGATTGCCAGGCCAGGCCTTCAAACTCGGCGCCCTGGTCCGTAATCAACCAGATGCCGTCGTTATCGTCATCGAAACCTATCGGGTAATTGACACTCAGATTGCCGGGCCCGCCGGCGACGATTTGTACACTGCCGGTATCGAGATCGACAACGTGGGCGCGCGAATCCGAGATGGCAACGTAGTTCATCATCAGCAGTTTGCTCCCCGCCCGTGAAAATTCCGTCGGCCCCCACAAGCTGCCGTCGGTGGACTCCAGGATGATTTCAGCGCGGCTCGGTTCCTCAGGGTCCATGATCCAGATGTCGTTCGACGCGCCATTGCGGCGAGTGCTTTGATAGGCAACCCGCGAGCCGGACCGGTCCCAGACAGTCGCGCCGTTTCTGGACTGGCCGTCCGTGACCAGCTCGGCACTTCCGGTCTCAGGATCAAACAGGAAGACCTGGTTGAATTCGCTACCGCCGGTGTCACGCAAGAACAGCATGTTCCGCCCGCCCGGCTGGCGGCTTACGCCGGCCAGCGGTTCGTCATAGAACGTGATTTGTCGCCGTGCGCCCATCGGCATGTCAACGCGGTGCAATGCATTAACGTCACGAAAGACCGTCGAAATGTAGATACCTTTGCCGTCGGCCGTCCAGCTCTGAAAGCTCGCCGAACGCACATTCTGATAGCGGTTCAGTCCATCGACGATCGCCTGGGGAATCTCCGGGATATCTTCGAGTATCAGGTTGCCGTTATTCAGGGCACGGCGTTCAACCTCGGCCGTCGCCAGGGCCGGCAACGCCAGCAACGCGACCAGCGGAACGAAATTACGCCACGAGCAACGCCATGAAGTCATCAACTGCCGTAGCAGCCAGCTTTTCTGGTTCCATACACAGTGCATTGAGTTTGTCCCATTGTTTGGCCGCCAGTTTCGGCGACACGCTATCGACAAATTTCTGTATCAAAACCGGAATCCCTTCCTCACGGCGCTCGCGATGGCCGATGGGGTAGTCTACAGCGACCCGATCGGTACTCGTACCGTCTTTGAAGAACACCTGGACCGCGTTGCCGATGTAGCGCAGTTCCGGATCAAAGTAGTCCTTGGTAAATTGTTCGTTCTCGGTCACTTCCATTTTTTCGCGCAGCGCATCGATGCGCGGATCGAGAGCGACGTCGTCCTCGTAGTCCGCGGCGGTCAGGCGACCGAAGATCAGCGGCACGGCAACCATGTACTGGATGCAATGATCGCGGTCCGCCGGATTGTCGAGCGGCCCTGTTTTATCGATGATGCGCACGCCGGCCTCCTGCGTTTCGATCACGACTTTCTCGATGTCATCGATTCGGTTCCTGACCTCCGCATGCAGGGTCATGCTCGCCTCAACGGCGGTCTGCGAATGAAACTCGGCCGGGTAGGAAATTTTGAACAGCACATTTTCCATGACGTAACTGCCGTAGGGTCGCTGGAAGCTGAATTCCCTGCCCTTGAAGAGCACGTCGTAATAGCCCCAGGTTTTTGCCGACAGCGCCGAGGGATAACCCATCTCACCGGTCATCGCGATCAGCGCGAGACGCACGCCCCGGCTTGTCGCATCGCCGGCGGCCCAGCTCTTGCGCGAACCTGTGTTTGGTGCATGTCGATACGTGCGCAGCGAGCAGCCGTCGATCCAGGCATTCGATACGGCATTCAGAACCGTGTCGCGATCGCCACCGAACATGCGCGTTACTACGGCGGTGGTCGCCACGCGCACCAGCAAAACGTGGTCGAGGCCAACGCGGTTGTAACTGTTCTCGAGCGCCAGTACGCCCTGGATCTCGTGCGCCATGATGGCCGCCGTCAGAACGGCTTTCATCGTCAACGGGTCTTTACCCCTGGCGCGCGCCTGCCGGCTCAGGTAGTCCGCCGTCGCGAGTATGCCGCCGAGGTTATCGGAGGGATGTCCCCACTCGGCCGCGAGCCAGGTGTCATTGAAGTCCAGCCAGCGGTTCATCGCGCCGATGTTGAACGCGGCCAGTACCGGGTCGAGCTCGTAAGACGTACCCGGCACTCGTGCACCGCCGGCGAGCGTTGCACCCGGAACGACCGGGCCCATAAGTTTCGTGCATGCCGGGTAGTCCAGCGCCTGGAAACCGCAGGCGAGCGTGTCCATCAGGCAGTAGTGGGCCGTGTCGTAGGCGAGATCGCTCGCCACTTTGTAGTTGCAGACGTAGTCGGCGATATCGACAAGTACTTGATCCCATTCGGCACGTTTTGCCGAGCGGTTGATGGCATTGGACATTCAGGTCTCCGTAAGGTCTTTGTTATTCGCGCTATTTGCGGTCGGCAATGGCAACCCAGTTCTGCAAACCGGGGCCGATGTATTCCGCGGCAGGGCGAATCAATTTGTTGTTGGAGCGCTGCTCCATGATATGAGCCGCCCACCCTGTGATTCGTGAACAGACGAATATCGGTGTGAACAAACAGGTCGGTATGCCCATGAAGTGATACACGCTGGCCGCAAAAAAGTCCGCGTTCGCGAACAGCTTCTTTTCGTCCCACATGACTTTTTCGACGGCCTCCGAGATCGGGTACAGCGTCGTATTCCCAACATCAGCTGCCAGCGCCTTCGACATCCTCTTGTTGACGGCATTGCGCGGATCCGAGGTCGTGTACACGCGGTGCCCGAAGCCCATGATGAGCTCCTTGCGTTGCAACATGCCGAGCACGCCGGCCGTCGCTTCTTCGGGTGTTTTGAATTTCGAAATCAGCGCCATCGCGGCCTCGTTCGCGCCGCCGTGCAGGGGCCCGCGCAAGGCGCCGATCGCGCCCGTAACCGCCGAATGCATGTCGGACAATGTGCCCGTGATCACACGGCCGGCAAACGTCGATGCATTGAACTCGTGCTCGGCGTACAGGATCAGCGTCGTGTCGAGACACTTTCTATGCAACTCCTTGGGTGGCTTGTCGTGCAGCAGGTGCAGGAAATGCCCCGAGATGCTGTCGTCGTCCGTTTCTGTGTCGATGCGCACGCCATCGACGTGAAACCGGTGCCAGTACAACAGCATGGACGGCAGGCACGACAGCAGGCGATCGGCGACCTTGTTCTGGCTGGCGAAGTCGCCTTCCGGTTCGATGTTGCCAAGGAATGAAACGCCCGTACGCAACACGTCCATCGGGTGTGTATTCGCAGGCACCATCTCGAGCACGGTTTTGAGCGCATCGGGCAGGCCGCGATTCGCTTTAATTGTCGAAACGTAGCCATCAAGCTCCTTTTTCGTTGGCAGCTTGCCATGCAGCAGCAGGTAGGCGACTTCTTCGAAACAGGCATGGTCCGCAAGATCGTAAATGTCGTATCCACGATAAGTTAGCCCGGCGCCCTCCTTGCCCACCGTGCACAGGCTCGTCGAACCTGCTGTGACACCAGCAAGACCACCGCTTTTATTCGCTCCCGCCATTATTTCTCTCCGCTATTACGTCCCTGTTTTTTGAACAGGGAATCGAGTTTATCTTCGTAGGCCTGGTAGCCAAGTACGTCGTAGAGTTCCATGCGTGTCTGCATGTCGTCGACGGTGGCCTGCTGCGTACCGTCCTGTTTTATCGCCTGGTAAACCTTCAGCGCCGCGGCCGACATGGCGCGAAACGCGCTCAGTGGGTACAGCGTCATGGCAACGCCGACTTCTGCCAGTTCGCCTGTCGTAAACAACGGCGTCTTGCCGAATTCGGTCAGGTTTGCCAGTACCGGTACCTTAATCACGTCCGTGAACTCGCGATATTCCTCTAATGTGGTAAGCGCCTCAGCGAATATCGCGTCGGCACCGGCCTCAACGTAGGCGGCAGCCCTGTCGATCGCCGCCTGCTGTCCCTCGACAGCATGTGCATCGGTACGCGCCATGATGACAAATTGATCGTCGATTCGGCCGTCGACCGCCGCTTTGAGGCGATCGCACATCTCATCGGCCGCGACCAGGGCTTTGCCCGGCCGGTGACCGCATCTTTTTTCGGCAACCTGGTCCTCGAGATGACAGGCTGCAGCTCCCGCCCAGGTCATTTCGCGGATCGTACGGCCGATCATGAAAGCACCGCCCCAACCCGTGTCGGCATCGACAAGCAAGGGCAGGTCGGTCGCCGAAGCGATGCGGCGGATGTCTTCGCAAACATCGTTGAGCGTCGTCATCGCGAGATCGGGCAACCCAAAGGACGCGTTGGCGACGCCTGCACCGGACAGGTAAATAGCCTTGAATCCGGCACGCTCGGCGAGCAGTGCTGTGTAGGCGTTGATGGTGCCAGCGATCTGCAGCGGTTTTTCCGCCTGCAAAGCGGCACGGAATCGAGCTCCTGCGCTCATGGTGAATCCTCGGAAGTGGCCCGGTTTTAATTTCGATTAAAACTTGCGGGGCGAGAATTCTAAACCACCGGAGTGTCGTTTCCCAAATTGAGCGAGGTGTAAATCTATTGCCGATGGTGGCGCAGGGCTTGGGCGGCGAGAGTCACTGGCTACGGCTCCAGAGGATGTCTCGTAGCCCGTGAATGTCGCCAACACTGGGCGAGCCTGGCAGGTGCATCGATTGGGAAAATGGTTTTCTGCCGTTGAACTACACCTGCTTTTCAGGGAGTTCGTTGCACTTGGGCTGGGTTGGGCATTAAAGCGAGAGTAATTCGATTCGAGGCAATTCCGGGACGCTGTAAGAATACGTTGGTTGGTCAAAGCCGCGCAGGCGATAAGCAAATTGGGAATCGAATCAAAGGCCCAGAGACACTGCGTTCGGTTTGGTGCGGCCAGAAAAAGTAGGAAAAACCCCCATTTTATTTGGGGTCACTACCCAATGTGTCCAATTAGTTCCAGTTGATATTGTTCTGTCGCATTTTGGCGACAGGGGGCGCGTTCGTTGGTCCTTCCCATTAAGCGCTCACAGGAGCAGCGCCGTAACCCCCTCAACAATATAGATAAGGGGGGACTGAAATGATTAATCGACGAACATTCTTGCGATCCAGTGTTGCCGCGGCCCTTGCTGCCGGCGCACCTTTAGGGTGGGCGATCAGAGAGGCGGGCGCAGCACCGGCGGCCGCCGGGATTGGGCTGGCGGATCCAACACTGCAGTTTGGCGCTGCGGGATTCCTGAACCTGGTTCCGGATGCGATGGCACCTGGTTTCAAGTATGTGCCCGGCATAAACGGCGAGTATACGGTCCGAATCCAGAAGGCGAGGCAGCAGACCGGCCTCGTAGATGCGAGAGGCAAGCCGCTCAAGACCTGGGTCTATGGTTACGGCGACCCCAGCGATGGGCTTATCACCTGGCCGGGGCGCACGTTCGAAGTCCGGAGCGCACGGGCCGGTGGTCCTGCGAGCACGGTTGTTAACTGGCTCAATGGCCTGAACCCGAACTCGAAGAAAAGATTTGAAAGCGAGCACTTGCTGCCGGTCGACACGTCGATGCATTGGTGCTATTCGTTGCCGGGCTTTACCGGCAAGACGATCATGGCTGACGGGGTTCCCACGATCACACATTTGCACGGCGGACATTCGGACTTCCAGTTCGATGGCAACCCGGAATTTTTCTACAACTACAATCAGACCGCTGTTGGCCCACAGTGGGCCAACGTCCCGGGCGGGTTTACCACGCGCTTCGTTTACGATAATGACGTCCCTGCCGGTAATCTCTGGTACCACGACCATGCGCTGGGTATCACTCGCCTCAATGTGTATGCCGGCCTCGCAGGTTTCTACTTCGTTCGCGACGACGACGACACGGGGCTCGAAGGAAACCCGCTTGGGTTGCCCGCATGGCCATACGAGAAAGCCTACGCCATTCAGGACCGCATGTTCCTCGAGACCGGTGAGCTGTTCTATCCGGCCTACCCGGGTGATCCGTACTACGATGACTTCATTTTCGGCGAAGGCGCAAACCCACCGCCCGGTCCGAGCGGATTGGCCGAGTTCTTCGGCGATCACATGGTCGTCAACGGCGTTATCTGGCCGAAGGAAGATGTCGAGCCGCGGAACTATCGCCTGCGGCTGTTAAACGGTACCGATAGCCGCTTCATGGCCTTGCAGTTTTTCGAGGTTGCGCCAGGTGCTACCGACATCTCTGCTGCCATACAACAACTCGACTTCACGGTCATCGGCAGCGATCAGGGGCTCGCTTCGAGCCCGAACACGAACCAGAACCTGTTGCTGAGTGAGCCGGGATCGAGATACGACGTAGTTGTCGATTTCGGCCAGGTGGCTCCAGGCAACCGCGTCATTATGTGGAACATCGGCGGTGACGAGCCGTTCGGTGGCGAAATCAATGTTGGCCAGATCTACAGCCACACAGACCGCATCATGGCGTTCGACGTTGGCCTCCCGCTGGGTACGCTGAGCGCTGCGGCCGATGTGTCGCCGATTGCCGGGGCCTTCGAGGCATTCGGTCCGCCAGCGATTGAAAGCACCGATCTGACCCGACAACCGCGCAAGGTCGCGTTGTTCGAGGGCAAGGACGAATATGGCAGGCTACAGCCATTGCTCGGTACAGCCGAGCCGGCGGTTGATCATACTGGTGCCCCCATAAATTGGCCGGTGAATGACAATTACACCCTTGCGGTGATGCCGGATGGCACGTCAATGCCACTGATCGGACAGATGGAAGGCAGTATTGCCTGGCACAGCCCGACGACGGAGAACCCGGCACTCGGTTCGACGGAGGAGTGGGAGATCTGGAATATGACCGGCGACGCACATCCTGTGCACCTGCACCTGGTCAGCTTCAAGGTGGTGGATCGTCAGGAAATTGCCTTTGACGAGAACACCGACGAAGACGGATTCCTGCTCGAGGGTATCAGTCCAGCTGATAACGGGGTGTACCTGCAACCGCAACCGACGGTGCAGCACGGCTCGATGGCCGGCGATCCAGCGACCTATGGCATGGGCTTCAGGATCGTGCATCCATCCAATGCGGCTCATGCTTACGGTGCTCCCGTTGCGACCCCTGAGGGTGTCGTCGAGAACACACCGAAAGACATGGTCACGGCGTTACCCGGCCAGATCACACGCATCAGGATGACCTTCGACAAGCCCGGACGCTACGTCTGGCACTGCCATATCCTCTCGCATGAAGACCACGAGATGATGCGCGTACTGCACGTGGGCCCCGGCGCCTGACCGGATCTTAAGCAGCAAGAAACAAGGGGCCGTCGCATTCGCGATGGCCTCTTTACTTTGGCGATGCGGCGGATGTCTTCACAGACATCGTTGGGCGTGGTCAGCGCAAGATCGGGCAACCCAAGGGATGCGTTTGCGACGCCTGCACCTGCAGCTACCGTGGCCCCGGCTTCTAAACTATTATTCCGCCGCCGGCATCTGAAGAGTTAAAAGGACAAACCATGCTACGCCGCTTGTTACGCAAGACCTGGGTAAAGATAACCCTGGCATCGTTGATTACGCTGAGCGTGCTGCTGCTGGCCGCCTACCTTGTATTCAAGTGGCTCTTCATCCCATCGGTACCCCAACCCGAATTTGCGAAACCCACCAGTCAACTCGAGGAGTACGTACAGGACCTCGACTATCTTGAAAGCTACGCTGACCTTGAAAAGGCTTTCGAGGACGAAACCAGGCGCGGCGCATTCCTTCGTAAAATTACAGCGCTGCGCACACAACTCGATGCAATGACGCCCGAGCGATTTGAAATCGCAGTCGCCGAAGCCATTGCGCTCAGCGACAACGGGCACTCGAACGTATCGCCAATCGGTATCTCGCGGCGCGTCAACCACTTCCCAATACGCACAGGCCCCTTCGAAGATGGCGAGTTCATCATCCAGGCGAAACAAGGCTTCGAGCACCTGCTCGGCGCGGAGATCGTCGCAGCGGAAGGGCACCCAATGCCCGACATTACGGATGCTTTCGTTGCAATGTATGGCGGCACTGAGGACCGGTCGCGGTTCTTTTCGCATCTGTACATCAACTCGCCTGCGCTGCTGTACGGGAAGGGTTTCACGGCATCACCCGATGGCGCGCGCCTGAGCCTGAAGCTCGCAAACGGCGAAACTACTGACGTTTACCTTGCGGGAACCCTGTTCCCCGAAGGCCGGCGCTCGCCCTTCGGCCGGGAGGTCATGGACTACCGCGTTCCCGAGGAAGACAGCGGGGACTGGCTGCACTTAATGACCGGTCGCGAGCCTCCCCTGTATCTCGCTGAACCGGACGAACCATTTCTTTACCGGTATCTTGACGATGCGAATGGCGCGTACATCAAGATCAACTACAACTGGGATGTGAACGGGCGTTCGCTTCAGGGGTGGCTCAAGGACGTGTCATCCGACATGCGTGAACGCAAACCGGGCTTCGCGGTCGTCGATCTGCGTTTCAATGGCGGCGGCACCGATGCAACAAACCGATTTGCCGAGGAACTGCCTTCGCTCGTGCACAACGGCGGTACCATTTACGTTGTAACCTCGAGAGAGACTTTCTCGGCCGGTATCGGTGCAGCGGCGCAGATTAAGAAATTCGCTGGCAATCGCGTGCGCATCGTCGGTGGGCCGGTCGGGGACAGGCTGCGATTCATCGCCAACGGTGGCGAATTATTCAAACTACCAAACTCCGGAATTTCCGCGCCCGTCTGGAGCACTATCGAAGACTATGCCGATGGCTGCTGGGAATGGAGTCAGTGCTTCTGGTTCTCGCCTTTTTTCCGGAGGGAAGGTGTTGGTGATCTCGAACCGCAGGTCTTGATCCGAACAAACTTTGCCGACTACGCCGATAACCGCGACGCAGTTATGGACACCATACTGGCCGAGGTGTCTGGCACGTAACCGTAGTTGAATTACCCGGTCTCTCAGTTACGGTATTTTCACGACCACGCGGCCGGTCACCGTGCCATCGATGAACGCCTGGAATGCATCGGGCAGCTCGTCGAAGGAAATGGTCTTGTGACCGATCGTATCGAGGTGTTGTGGCTTGAGGTCGCCGCCAATCCTGGCCCAGACAGCACGCCGCAAATCACGCGGTGTGTCGACCGAATTGATACCCAGCAGGCAGACGGCGCGCAGGATGAAAGGCAGCACCGTGGTATTCAGCGCCGCACTTGCGGCAAGGCCGATGCTCGCGATATTGCCCCCATAATCGACCGTCCTCGTGAGCCAGGTCAAATAG